>JACSDF010000021.1 GCA_015660815.1 Actinomycetota bacterium | reverse complement strand
TTCATAATCGTAGTGCGGGTATTGCGCACGGATTCGTTCTTAGCTAAATATTTCGCTCGACCTATATGTCCTTGGCTAACCCGGGCGGCAAAGTCAGCCATCGCCGGGCTGATTCCATCTCGAATTTCCAGAACTCGGGCAACTGCGGCAGTTGATGGTGTCACTAACTGCACATGACGGCATCGGCTACGAATCGTCGGTAAAACATCGTGAAGTGTCGGTGCACACAAAAGCCAGACCGTGCGGTTGCCAGGCTCCTCAATCGCCTTTAGCAGCGCGTTTGCCGCCGATTCGGTTAGTCGATCAGCATCTTCCATCACTACTACACGCCAGCCGCCCATTGAAGGCGCCCACGCAACGCGGGCTAGGAGTTCGCGGACCTCATCGATCTTGATTGATAAACCCTCAGTACGCACCACCTCAACATCAGGGTGTGCGCCATTTACTACGCTTCGACAGGCGTTGCACACTCCGCAGCCATCGTTTGGACAAACAAGGGCTTGAGCAAAGGCTATTGCGGCAGTTGAGCGGCCTGATCCTGGTGGTCCGGTAAAGAGCCAGGCATGGACCATCTGGTTATTCATTCCTACTTCAAGTTCGCTATCGCCGTCTCTTGTTGACGCTACAGCTTTTTGTAAAATTTCAACAACATGATCTTGTCCCACTAAATTCTCGTAAACGCTCGTAGTTGAGCTCACTTCTTGGTGGCCGCCTTTTTCACTACTGGTTTCTTACTCGCTTTTGTAGCTGATTTTCTTACGGCTTGAGTACTGCTCTTAACAGCTTTTGTCGCACTCGCTGAAGTCCTTTGAGCAGTAGTACGAACCGCTTTATTAACCGCTCGAATTGGACGCAGCAATAGCGCGCCTTTATCTTCGCGGGCGTTGCGCTTTAGTGCGGGAATCTCGCTGACGCGAGAGATGATTTCAGTATGTATATCATCAATCGATTGGTTGCCATCGACAACGAAATAACGCTCTGGGTCAAGAAGTGAGAGTTGTATGAACTCTTGTCGAACACGTTCATGAAAATCTAGAGGTTGTGATTCCAAACGATCTTTGCTGTGTAAACGTGCCAGGCCCATTTCCGCAGGCAGATCGATGATTATTGTTAACGTTGGAAATAGAGATTCAGTCGCCCAACGCGAAATTCGAGCGACCTCACCTGGCTCTAAAATTCGACCCGCGCCTTGATATGCAATTGAAGAATCAAAGTATCGATCACTAATAACAACTTCATCTGCGGCATACAACAATGCCTCTGCCCTTGGACTGATGTCGCCGGTTGAGTGTGAGAGCAAAATCTTTCGAATTTCTTTGCCTAAATCGCTGCCACCAGGTTCGCGCGATAAAACGACGCTTTCGCCCTCTTGCTCTAGCCAGGCCTTTAATAACTTTGCTTGAGTAGATTTTCCAATGCCTTCGCCGCCTTCAAAAGCGATAAAGATTCCTTTAGTTGGCGCACCCGTAATACTTCCGAGCTCACCTTTGATTGCATTTGAAATATCGGACCATAAAGAAACATTCGGGCGATCTTTCATCTGTCGATATGAAATTGCACCAATGAGCGCTGCGATTAAGCCTGCAATAAGAATTGTGACCGATGCGCCGTTATAACTTATCTGAGTATTTTGAAACTTAAACGTGTGCTGCCCAACCGCTGCCGCAATAAGAGGGGCAATTGCAAGAACGCCCACTAAAACCACGCGGATTAAACTTTGCACGAAGGCAAAAGTCCGTCCGCGAACATCGTCAGCGACCTCCATGCCAAGCATGGTGAAGCCCGTTACCCAGGAGATTCCACTAAAGGCGCCAAGGGCGATGACAGTGAAGACCGCTAAAACTAAGTTAGGGATGGCCGCGAGAATAACGAGAAAGAAGCCAGCGATAGTTAATGATGCGCCAAATAATCGTCTTCGAGAAAACTGCGCAAAAACCTTAGGACCAAATGCAATACCGCTGGCTAAACCAGTAAATACCGCGCCAAAAAGCACGCCGTAGGCGGCTTCGCCGCCACCTAAATCTCCTACAAAAGTTCGGGCTAAACCAATAACCGCGCCTGCTGCAATAAAGGCGCCGACCATTCCAACAATCAACCCTCTAATAATCTTGGAGCTGCTGACTGCCTTCCACCCTTCAAGTAAAGATTTTAAAATTCCAGTCTCAGCTGATTTTTTTGCTGCAGCACCCTTTGGAATTTCATGCAGGTTAAAAATTGTGAAAGCAGCGAAAGCAAAACTGGCGGCATTGACGTAAAGGGCAACTTCGACCCCAGTTGCACTGAAACCAGGAATTACTGCAACGAAAGCAGAAGTAAACAGAGATAGAAGTGTAAATAACGCGGCCGCGATCGGGGCGGTTCCGTATGCCGCTAAAAGCGAAACTTGATTCGCTGATTCTAATTTTTCACGAGGAACTAAGTTAGGTACCGATGCCTCTTTAGCCGGTGACCAGAAAAGTGTTACACATTCGACCAAAATCATGGCGGTATATAACCAAAAATAATTGTTTGCGATTGGAATCGAAATATAAAGAACAGTTCGTATAACATCGCAGGAGACCATTAATTTGCGCCGATCAAATCGATCGGCAATCACACCAGCAATTGGACCTAAGAAAACAGCCGGTAATAGTCGTGCAATAAATACACCGGCAATGGCAAAGTTAGCCTTTGAATAATCTCCGCCAGAGAGCTGTTGCGCTAACGCCGTAGTTGCAAGTAAACCTAGCCAATCACCAAGCGATGAGAAGACCATCGAATTCCAGAGTTTGCGAAAAGGTTTTATCGCCAAGACTCCGCGCGTTTCATCCTGTGCTGGGGCGGCAGGGTTTGGCAAAGTTCTAGGCATGGCGTGAAGTCTATCGGGGCGTACTGATGCGACCTATAGCGGTTCAAACCCCTTTATTTAAAGGGGTTTATTAGGTGTAGCACATCTAGTCATTTGTGCTACATTAAGCCATGACCGCAGCCGCAAAAAAATCAAAGAATTCAAAACCTGTCGAAAAAAGTGCAGAGGCAACAATCTCTACACAAACCGTCGGCGTGCGCGAACTCCGTCAATCCGCATCAAAAATATTGGATCAAGTAAAAGATGGCGTTGTATTTGAAATTACCGAACACGGAGTTCCCGTGGCTCGTTTGGTTCCAATCACTAAATCCTTATACGAGGAATACATCGCCGCTGGATTAATCATTCCTGCAGAAAATCCCATAACACATTTCGAGGTACCCACGTTTAAATTGAAGGGTAAGAAAACTTCCACTGAACTTCTTATGGAGATGCGCGCAGAGGCACGCTATTGAGTTGGTACGCAGATAGTTCTGCGCTTCTTAAGCTGCTAATTGTAGAGAGGGAATCTGTTGACTTATCAGATTTTATTGATTTCACAATAAAGAGTTCTGTACTAACTCGAGTAGAGGTGATTCGTACACTTCACAAAATTGCTCCGGAAAAGATCAATGACGCTCAAATAATTCTTGATGGAATTGATTTGACTCCTGTAAATCCGGCTATCCTGAGTGTGGCTGAAAACTTTGCCACTTCAATAACTCTGAAATCTTTAGATGCGATCCATGTTGCAACAGTGATTTTCTTAGATAAATCAGTTGAGGGTTTTATAACGTATGACAAAGCCATGATTAAGAACGCTAAGGAGTTTGGCATTAAAGTTGTTTCCCCAGGAATGAAGTAGCTATTCCGCTTTTTTCGTTTTCGCTTTTCCCGATGCGGCTTTTTTCGCCGCTTTCTTTGCGCCAGCTTTTTTTACTACATTTTTAGTAAGTGTCGGTGCGGTGTCGCCCTTCTTTGGTTTCGCAGCGGCTTTCTTGCGACTCTTCTTTGGTGATGGGCCGTTCTCAGCCTCCCACGCTCGACGGCCCGCAAGGAGCTCTAATCCACGCTCAAGCGTCATACCTTCTGCCGTATCGCCTCTGCGAAGCGTTGCATTTGTTTCACCGTCGGTGACATACATTCCGAACCGTCCATCCTTAATAATTAATGGTTTTGCACTTACTGGATCCACACCCAGCTCTTTAACCGGTGGCTTAGCCACTCCACGGCGTCGCTCTTTAGGTTTTGAATAAATCTCTAGCGCCTCATCCAAAGTTAATGAAAATAATTGATCCTCAGAAGTCAAGGTACGGCTATCAACGCCAGCCTTTAGATATGGGCCGTAACGTCCGTTTTGCACGGTAATGTCATCGCCAGCTGAATTTGTTCCCAGAGTTCGCGGAAGCGAAAGAAGTTGTAACGCATCTTCATATGTGACGGTATCCAGTGTCATTGTTGACAGAAGGGATGCAGTCTTAGCTTTGGGTGCATCGGCCTTCTTTCGCTTCTTTTTACCTGATGCCGTGAGCTCCGGTTCAACAACGGGTAGAACTTCAGTGATGTACGGACCAAAGCGTCCGCTTTTTGCAATGACAGGAAATCCAGTTGCAGGATCAATTCCAAGATCGCGCTCACCTGATGGTGCTTCTAGTAACTCAATCGCTTTTGCAAGAGTTAACTCATCTGGTGCCAATGACTCAGGGATATTTGCTAACTTACGCTCTTCATTGGGTAAGTTCTGTTGCAAATATGCACCGTAACGGCCCACACGAATTTCAATCGTGTCAGATAAGTTCATTGTGTTAGTTGCACGTGCATCGATAACACCAAGATCTGCAGATAATTCATTTAACCCTGGTTGACCATCGACACCATAAAAGAAATCCCGCAGCCAATCAACCCGTCCCGCTTCACCCGATGCGATCTTGTCTAAATCCTCTTCCATGCTGGCAGTAAACTCATAATCAACCAATTTAGTGAAGTGTGTTTCAAGCAGACCCGTCACTGAGAACGCGAGGAATGTTGGCACTAAAGCGCGGCCTCGCTTATAGACATAGCCACGATCTTGAATCGTTTGAATAATCGATGCGAAAGTTGAAGGGCGGCCGATACCAAGCTCTTCTAACTTCTTAACCAGAGTTGGTTCGGTGTAACGGGCAGGGGGCTTTGTTTCATGGCCTTCGCAGGTGTATTCATTGACTTTAACGGATTGGCCCAGCGCCATCGCAGGAAGGCGCTTATCTTCGCTCTCTTCCTCTTTGTTTTCTTCAGTGGTGATTTCGTCGTAGGCAGCTAAGAAGCCAGCAAATGTAATCACAGATCCATTAGCACGGAAGATAGTTGCTTTGCCATCATTTGTTTGTGCATCAAAGTCAACGCGCATTTGAAGTTTCTTTGCATCGGCCATCTGAGATGCCACGGTACGTTTCCAGATTAAGTCATAGAGTGCGAACTCATCGCGTGATAACTCTGAAGCTAACTCTCCGGGGGTTTTAAATGTCTCTCCCGCTGGGCGGATTGCTTCATGTGCCTCTTGTGCGTTTTTAGTTTTACCTTGATAAACGCGTGGGCTATCTGCAACATGGTCGGCGCCATAGAGTGCTTTTGCGGCTTTGCGCGCGGCATCGATAGCTTGACCAGATAAGTTGACGCTATCGGTACGCATGTATGTGATGTAACCGTTTTCATATAAACGCTGTGCGATGCGCATTGTTATCTGTGCACCCCAACCAAGTCGGCTACCGGCATCTTGTTGCATAGTCGATGTTGTAAACGGTGGCTTAGGGCGCTCAGTGCGTGGGCTTTCCTCCATCGATTTAACAATGAGCGGTGAGGATTTAAGTGAGTCAACTAAATGCTTAGCACCGGTTTCATCAAGCAATAAAATGTTGGCAAGTGATTTTTCTTTGACTGCACCATCGGCGCCGAAATCACTTGTTGTTGCAACTTTCTTACCGTCAACTTCTAATAAACGCGCGTTAAAACCAAGCGCTGTGACGGCCGCTAAATCCCACCATCCCGAGGAGATAAAGGCCATGCGTTCGCGCTCTTTTTCAACGATTAAACGCGTCGCAACGGATTGCACCCGCCCAGCTGAAATACGCGGCATAACTTTCTTCCATAAAACTGGTGAAAGTCGATACCCAAACAAACGATCCAGGACTCGGCGAGTTTCCTGGGCATCGATTAAGTGGTAATCCAGGTCGCGTGTATTTTCAACGGCCGTTTGAATCGCCTCTTTAGTGATCTCGTTAAAGACCATGCGCTTAATCGGAACCTTAGGTTGCAGAACCTCAACTAAGTGCCAAGCGATGGCTTCGCCTTCGCGATCCTCATCCGTTGCCAGAATCAACTCTTCGGCGTTCTTCATTAACTCTTTTAACTCGGCGACTTTGGCGCGTTTGTCGGGGTTGATGACGTATAGCGGCGCGAAATCATTGTCGATATCGACGCCCTCTTTAGCCCAGGCAATCTTTTTATACTCTTTTGGAATATCGGCAGCGCGCTGGGGAAGGTCGCGAATATGACCGACGCTAGCCTCGACGACGTATCCGTCGCCGAGGTAAGCGCCAATCTTCCTGGCCTTTGCCGGTGATTCGACAATCACCAACTTAATCAGGTCAGTCTTTACTTTTGCCATGTAGTCCTAGGTGGGAAAGTGGGTAGTACGTTAGGCAAAAATCGCTGTTGCTTGGCGACGGTTACGAATCAAAGCGGCGATGATGACAAGGGTTGCTCCGATGCCGATCAACGTGCTGGTGGTTGTGCTTCCGCCGAGAGCTAGAGAGACGATTGCTGGAGTAATGAGAAGTCCAACTAAGTTCATTACCTTAATCAGTGGGTTAATCGCTGGGCCTGCAGTGTCCTTGAAAGGATCTCCAACAGTGTCACCAATGATTGTTGCAGCATGAGCATCAGAGTACTTTCCACCGTGATGTCCATCTTCAACCATCTTCTTCGCATTATCCCAAGCACCGCCTGAGTTAGAGAGAAAGACTGCCATCAAAGTTCCAGTACCGATTGCACCGGCGAGGTATGCACCAAGTGCGCCAACGCCAAGACCGAAGCCCACTGCGATTGGTGCCATTACTGCGAGAAGTCCTGGTGTTACTAGTTCACGGAGTGAATCACGTGTACAGATATCAACAACACGACCGTAGTCAGGTTTTTCTGTACCCTTCATGATTCCTGGGTGATCGATGAACTGCTTACGAACTTCAACAACAACTGCGCCCGCTGCTCGCGATACTGCATTAACTGCAAGACCTGAGAACAAGAAGACAACTGCTGCGCCGATAATTAAACCAACCAAGTTACGTGGATTAGCAACATCGAGAACGCCTTGGTACTGCAGTGCGAGATCAACGCTCTTTTGTCCAGCGTCGATAACAGCTTGCTTGATTGCATCGGTGAAAGCACCGAACAAAGCAGTAGCTGCAAGAACTGCAGTTGCAATTGCGATTCCCTTAGTGATCGCCTTTGTTGTGTTACCAACGGCGTCAAGTGATGTAAGGATCTTTGAGCCTTCGCCCTCGACATCGCCAGACATTTCAGCGATACCTTGTGCGTTATCTGATATCGGACCGAATGTATCCATGGCCACGATTACGCCGACAGTTGTAAGTAAACCTGTACCAGCAAGTGCGATTGCAAGAAGTGAGAGAACAATACTTCCACCGCCAAGCAAGAAGGCTCCGAATACTGCTGAAGCGATCAAAATTGCACTGTAAACCGCTGATTCAAAACCAACTGAAATACCAGCCAAAATCACCGTTGCTGCGCCGGTTTCAGAAGAAGCGGCAACGTCATTTACTGGACGCTTGCCTGTCTCTGTGAAGTATCCGGTGAGAACCTGAATAGCTGCAGCAAGTGCAATACCGATTAATACCGCACCGATTGCTAGAACTCGAGGATTTGTATTACCTGCGGCGGTTACCGCTTCTGGAGTTAAACCTGTGAGTAGTTTGAAATCAGATGGTAGGTATGTAAATGTTGCGAGCGCAGTTAACCCTGCACTAATAATGGCGGAGATAAAGAATGACCGGTTTATAGCCGTCATCGCCGATTTATCGGAACTGCGAAGCTTTGTTAAGAATATTCCGATTACCGCAGTGACAGTTCCAATTGCTGGAACGATTAATGGATAGATAAGTCCGGCGTCACCGAAAGCGGCTTTACCGAGAATCAGTGCTGCAACAAGAGTTACGGCATATGACTCGAACAAGTCTGCTGCCATTCCTGCGCAGTCTCCAACGTTATCTCCGACGTTATCAGCGATGGTCGCTGCGTTGCGTGGGTCATCCTCGGGAATATTTTTTTCAACTTTTCCAACTAGATCTGCGCCAACGTCTGCAGCCTTAGTAAAGATTCCGCCACCGACGCGCATGAACATTGCAAGCATCGCTGCGCCAAAACCAAAGCCTTCAAGCACTGAAGGTGCATTTTCGCGATAAATAATTACAACTAGGGATGCACCGATTAAGCCAAGACCTACGGTTGTCATTCCAACAACGCCACCTGTTCGGAAAGCGATTTGAACGGCCTTCTGGCCATCTTGATGACGTGCAGCATCTGCGACTCGCACATTTGCGCGAACTGCAAGCCACATACCGTTGTAACCAACGAGTGCAGAAAACGCCGCACCGACTAGGAAGAAGATTGACCGGCCGATTCGAATTTCAGCATCGCCGGGGAGTGCGAATAAAAGCACGAAGACGATTGCTACGAAGTAAGAAAGTGTGCGGAACTGGCGAGATAAGAAAGCCGCAGCTCCCTCTTGAACCGCCTCAGCGATTTCACGCATCTTGGCTGTGCCATCAGAGGCGGCCAATACCTGCGCGCGTAATGCGTAGGCAACACCTAGTGCTCCGAGCGAAATCGCAAGGACCACATAGACGAGATTGAGGTTTGATCCAGTTACTTGTACGAGTGATACGGTGCTTGAAGCACGCATAAGTTCTCCTCCATTGGAGTTTCAGGACGCCTAGTCGAGTTAGTCGGCGCGAAGACTAGGGAAGTTTAAGCACAAAAGGGGTAAAAAGTGAAAACATACATATTTATTGTCCGAACCAAACAGAGTTCGCCATCGGGCAGGGGTTCCTCCTAAACCATGTGAATGCGGTCATCTGTTCTTTATGCCTAAGGGATAGGCTCACGCCATGAGTTTTCCAACTGATTTCATTTGGGGTGCGGCCACGTCGAGCTATCAAATCGAGGGCGCTGCCCAGGAAGATGGGCGGGGAGCCTCGATTTGGGATACCTTTTCTAAAACTCCGGGCAAAGTGGCTAATGGAGATACTGGCGATATCGCCAATGACCACTACCACCGTTATCCCCAAGATATCGGCCTAATGAAGGAGATTGGGCTGCAGGGTTATCGTTTTTCATTTGCCTGGCCCCGAATGTTTCCGCAGGGTGATGGAGTCCGGGAGGAACGCGGCTTTGATTTCTACGATCGATTGATCGATAGCGTTCTTGAAGCAGGAATCGAGCCTTTGGCAACGTTGTATCACTGGGATTTGCCACAGGCGTTGGAAGACAGAGGCGGTTGGGTACATCGCGACATTGTTAGCCGATTTGCTGATTATTCAACGGCTGTCGTCGAGCGTTTTGGTGATCGAGTTAAGAAATTTACTCCAATCAATGAGCCTTGGGTGGTTGCTTGGCTCGGATATGGCATTGGAATACATGCACCCGGAGTTAAGAATCGTGCATCAGCATTTGCCGCCGCACATCACACGGTGATGGCCCATGCTGCATCAACGAATGCAATGCGTGCGGTGCGAAGTGATATTTTAACTGGTCCAGTTCTAAACCAAGCTAACTATGTTCCTGATGATATGAATGATTTATTCCAAGCACACACCGCAGATGTATTGGATGCGGTACAAAATCGATTCTGGATGGATGCATTTATGTATGGGAGTTATCCAGAGATTTTGTTGAAAGAGTTTGGCACAGAGTTAAGTGCAGTTATAAAAGAGGGTGATCTGCAAGCAGCAACTGTGAAAAATGATTTCATTGGAATCAACTTCTACTTCGATAGTCGAGTCGGACCTGAAGTTCATGGTTTAGATCAATGGCACTCCATCTCATCTTTATTTGGTGCTGCTAGTGATGAAACTCCACGTGGCCCACTGACCGATATGGGTTGGCCGCTAACACCGGAGGGTTTAGAGAATTTATTAGTCCGTTGGCACAAAGAGCACGGTGACAAACTGCCAGATTTATATATAACTGAAAACGGCGTGGCTTATGGTGATGGACCAGATACTGAAGGTCAGATTAAAGATCTTCGTCGAATCGATTACCTGCGTACTCATTTGAAGGCAGTTTCAAAAGCAATTGATCTAGGTGCCCCAGTTAAGGGTTATTACCAATGGTCACTAATGGATAACTTCGAATGGGCGCTTGGATATGAAAAGCGATTTGGAATAATCTACGTCGATTTTGACACACAGGAGCGAATCATTAAGGATTCCGGCCTTTGGTACCGAGATCAGATTAGAAACAATGGGAAAAACATCTAACTGTAGTCGCTCATTACCGAGGAACGCCTGCCACATTACTGAAGGCATTGCCTTCGGACATTACGACTTAACGGAGCCCGCAAGTAATCCACGCACGAAATAGCGCTGCAGTGAGAAGAAAACAATCAACGGCACGGCGATAGTTATGAAAGCCCCTGCAGACAACTGTGTGTATCCAGAGCCATATTGACCGACTAGAGATGCAAGTTTGCTATTTATTGGAGCAACTTCTTCTGTGCCTGATGCAAATGTAAGAGCGACCAATAAGTCGTTCCAAACCCACAAAAATTGGAAAATTGAGATTGCGGCGATTCCAGGTATTGCAAGTGGCAAGACGATCATACGAAAGACCTTGAAATGGTTAGCTCCGTCAACGTGTGCCGCTTCCATCAATTCACGTGGCAGAGATGCAATGAAGTTGTGAAGGAGATAGATCGCAATTGGTAATGCAAACATTGTGTGAGGCAGCCAAATACCTGCAAAATCTCCGGCAATGCCTAGAGCTGGAAATATCGGGATTGAACCGATGTGTGCCCCTCCGGTAAAGAGCAGGAGCAGTGGAATTAATGCCATCTGCAGTGGCACGACCTGTAAAGCAAAAATAGAGAAAAAGAGGAAATCACTGCCTCGGAATCGGATCCAAGCAAGGGCATAGGCAGCCATTGTCGCTATTACGATTGGGAAAATCGTCGCAGGCAAGGTAATCACAATTGAGTTTATAAAGTAAGGCAAAATCCCTGTACCTAATGACTCTGTATCGTTTCCAAAAAACACATTTTTATAGTTATCCAATGAGAAATCTGGGTTAAACAGGCTTACCCACCATGCCTCGTTTAATATCTTTTTATCACTCTTAAAAGATGTCACAAAAAGACCAAGGGTAGGAACAGTCCAGACAAGAGTAATCAACCACACAATTGTGGTGGCAATCTTGCTAGAAAAGATTTTGCGCCCAGGATTGTGCTCTGCGAGTTTTGAATTCCTCATTAGTGGGCTCGCTCCTTTCGTAGTGAGCGAATGTTGTAGATAAGAATTGGTGTGACTAGTAAAAAGAGAACGACTGATAAGGCAGAGCCCTTACCCTGATCAAATTGAACGAAAGTTTGTGAATACATCTCATTAGCTAGCACGTTTGTACCGAAGTTTCCCCCAGTCATAGTGCGGACGATGTCAAATACTTTTAGTGCTCCAACGACTCCAGTGGCAAGAACCACAATGAAGGTGCCTTTAACCATGGGAAAGGTGATGTTTCGGAAAAGTCCCCAACCTTGTGCACCATCGAGTGCAGATGCTTCAACTATATCTGAAGGAACCGCCTTAATCGCTGCGGATAAAATTACCATTCCAAATCCCATTTGCGTCCATACATAAATAATCATGAGTAAGAAAGTGTTCAGTGGTTTTGCAAGCATCCAGTCTGTCGGAGTAAAACCAAGAAACTTTACAATAGAACTTAGTAACCCAATTTGGACTTCACTTGGTTCGTTATATTCATAAACAAATTTAAAGATAATCGATGCCCCTACGAAAGAGATCGCCATGGGCATAAAAAGAAGCGATTTCGGTATGGATTCGTGTTTGATGCGATCTAACATAATGGCTAGCAATAACCCTAGAGCGGCAGTAAACAGTGGCACAACCATGATCCAGAGAATCGTATTAAACATAATCGTCTTTACATTTGGATCCTGAGTCATCCAATAATAGTTTTCAAAACCAACCCATCCATTCGAGTCAGGGTTCATGAAACTAAAGACAATCGTTCGGGCACCTGGAATAACTAGACCTGCAAGAAGTAGAAGAAGGGCAGGTCCTAGGAATATTGCAAGTGATACAGGGCGAGTTTTTTTACCATCCACGCGGCCTGCTATTGCGAACAAGAGTGCAAGAATTACGAAAAAAGCAGAGATTGCAATGAGTACAGACGTGAACTTAGGTATCGAGGTTGAAATGAACTCAGACATTTCCTAGTTCCGCCTTATCTTCATTGGGGGTGAGAGTATTAATAGATAGGAGACCACCCGCAAAGGTGGCCTCCTATCTACATTACTAGTTGTTCTTTTTTAGCTCTTTGGCCATGAAGCGTCAATTGCCTTTACAACATCGGCGATGGACTTGCCTTCACCGAACCAAGCGGTGAATTCCTTCCACTCCGACCCTGCACCGACGGCTGCTGGCATTAAGTCAGAAGCATCGAATCCAAATGTTGACTTTGGATTCGAAAGGTACGTCGCTGACAACTTATCTACCGGATTCTTGTAAGCAGCAAGTGGTACACCACTGTTTGCAGAGATCCAGTTATCGAGTTGAACGCGTGACGTAGCAAATGTTGCAGATGATAGGTATGTCTGTACTGCGACAACCTCAGGACGTGATGCGAAAGCTGCAGTGAACTCTCCACCTCCAACAACTGGAACAGTTACCTTTGCATTGGTAGCAGGTAGGTAGAACGCAAATGCATCACCTGTAGGTGAGATTGTTGCGCCTGATTCAGCAATGATATTTCCGTAGAAAGATGCTTGCTGAAGCATCATGCACTTACCATCAGGAATTCCCTTACCTGCATCCTGGAATGTTGTTGTTGCGATGCCCTTGACGTTGCCGACCCACTTTGGATTCTGCATCCATCCTGCAACCTTTTCCATTGAAGAAACGATGCGTGGATCTGAGAACTTAACTGAGTGATCAACCCAACCGTTATATACGGCTGAACCGTGATCACGTAGAACAATCTGCTCTACCCAGTCAGTTGCTGGCCATCCTGTTGCTCCACCAGAACCTATACCGCCGCAGAATGCAATCTGGCCTTTTGCCGCCATCTTGTCTGCGAGGTCGGTCATTTCAGTCCATGTTGATGGCACTGTGTAGCCATTTGTTTTGAACTGCTTAGGTGAGTACCAAACAAGTGATTTCATGTTTGATCCAAATGGTGCAGCATAGAATTTTCCTTTTACAGTTCCATATGCCTTCCATGACTTTGACCAATACTTATCTACGTTTGCAACTACAGACTTAGGTGCAAGTTTTACCTTGCCTGTGTCAACCAACTTAGCCAGAAGACCTGGCTGTGGGATGAAAGCTAAATCTGGCGCATTGTTACCTTTAACACGAACAGGTAGCAATGCTTCGAACTGGTTAGATCCTTCGATTTTAATCTTCACACCTGTGCATGTCGTGAAATCTTTCCATGCAGTCTGAAGTGTCGTTAACTCTGGTTCAAGAATTGAAGTAAAGATTGTTACTGACTTACCTTTCATTCCCTTGTATGCCGAAAATGGATCACAGTTCACGGCAGCTGATGCTGAAGTGGTTGTGACCAGTGAGGCAACGAGAGAAAGAGCGGCCACGCTAGTTAGCGCGAGAAGACCTTTTCTTTTCATTTTTATCCTTAAGGGGTCATTGGTCCGGAATCCTTGTGAAATCCGCGTCCCATGGGGTGCGGCAATTCTCATCACATTTGCACCTAAAAGCAATGAACGCACTCTGCAAGGACCTGCAAGGTGAGCGTGTTAATACAACAATTTCATAACTAGTTTTTGGCCTCTCCACCGTCGTGAGGTAGCCTGAGTTCAATGAATCTCTTTGATGCACACTCAATCGTTTCCGATCTTGGATTAGCTGGAATCCTCGGAATAATCTTCGCTGAAACTGGGCTGCTCATCGGTCTGGCCTTTCCTGGCGACTCGCTCCTATTTATCGCTGGAGTTGCGGCATCGGGTTCGGGAGCGGAGATCTTGGGAGATGCGCAACTATCAGCAGTGGCGCTTTTTGTTGGCGCTCCCATAGCGGCGATAACTGGCGGCCTAGTTGGTTACTTTTTTGGTGAAAAATACGGTCGTAAATTTTTTGATCGACCGGATGGCCGATTCTTTAACCACCAAAAAGTTCTTACTACTGAAAAGTGGATTCGCAAGTATGGGATAGGTAAAGCGCTCATCTTCGCTCGATTTGTTCCATTTGTCCGGACTTTAATAAATCCCATGTGTGGCGTAATTGGTGTTGATAAGAAGAAGTTCTTTTTCTATAACGCACTCGGTGCGTTGATTTGGACTCAGGGAGTCATTGGCCTTGGTTTCATTCTCGGTGAAAAACTCGAAGGTTCGGTAGATGCTTATTTATTGCCAATCATCGGCTTAATTGTTTTTATAAGTTTAATTCCAGTACTAATCGAAATATTTCGTGAGTGGCAGACACGCAAGCATCACAAATAATTTATTAAAGACCCAAATCCTCTAACTGAAAAGCTGCGCGGTATTCATACCCCGCCGCTTCTACCTTTGGTGCCGCGCCGCGTTCGACAATTACGGCGACCCCCACCACGATTGCACCCGCTTCAAGAAGTGCATCGACTGCCATTAAAACCGATCCGCCGGTTGTTGATGTATCCTCAACAGCCAATACGCGTTTTCCTTTTACATCAGGACCTTCAATTCGACGCTGTAAACCATGGGCCTTTTCAGCTTTACGAACAACAAACGAATCAATCTTCTTTCCTCGTTGGGCAGCGACATGCATCATCGCCGTTGCAACGGGATCGGCTCCGAGTGTTAAACCTCCGACGGCTTCGTAATTCAAATCCTTTGTCAGTTCTAACATGACCTCGCCGACTAAGGGTGCTGCCTCGTGATCAAGGGTGACGCGGCGAAGATCTACGTAGTAGTCAGCCTCTTTACCTGAAGAGAGGATAACTTTGCCATGTACCACGGCTTTTTTTACAATCTGATCTCTTAGCGCCTCGCGTGAACTCATGCGGGCGAGCCTACTATCTCGTTGCGAAACCTTGTGGGTTCTTTGTGGGTTCACCTAAAACCAACTAAAACGTAATGTTTTGCCTTTAAAGTCTCCCCATGGATATTCAGCGCCTTGAGACTTCGCGGTTATTTGATCGCCTTGGTTTTGGCCCCCGTCCAGGTGAATATGCGCAGGCGCTAAAAGATGGTGTACCAACGTTACGGGCGCGATTAACAACTATTCCGGATGCATCACTCAATATCTCACCAGTGATTGAACCAGAGATTACTGATCTAGGAAGACCTCCAGCGGCGAATTCCCCAGAGGTTGTTGCATTTGCAATCGCTCTGCGAAGTCAGACTCAAGCAATGGTTTTATGGTGGTTGGATTTAATGGCATTGAGTGGGCATGGCTTAACAGAGCGCATGGTCTGGTTTTGGCATGGACATTGGGCGACTTCGATTGAAAAATTGAATTTTCCTTTGCCGATGTTCAAGCAAAACAAAGTTTTTCGCACACATGCACTTGGAGATTTTAATGCGATGACTAAAGCGATGCTCAATGATGGAGCATTACAGTTTTGGTTAGATGGTCAGGACAACACAGTTAAAGCTCCTAATGAAAACTTAGGTCGCGAACTGATGGAGCTATTTGTTCTTGGGGTAAATCGATATACCGAGGATGATGTCAAAGCGATTTCCCGCGTGCTGACTGGATATCAAGTTGTACGCACTAATGGCACTGTAACAATTAATCAAAATCGCAGAGATACAAATCCAGTAACTTTGCTGGGTAAAACAGGTGTATTTACCGGTGACACGCTTAGTGATTTTCTTGTTGCTCGCGATGACTGTGCAACATTTATATCAGAACGATTGTGGTATCGCTTTATTTCAAGCACTGAAGTTATGCCTGCAGGTTTTTCGGCAAAAAGCGCTTTTGCGGGGCGAAATATAACTGCTGCCGTTCAAGCCATGGCCGCCGATTCTGCAATGCAAGATCCTAAAAATGCAATGGTTAAATCTCCCGTTGAATGGTTTATCTCTGCTTGCCGCGCGCTCGAATTAACACCTTCTCAACTACAAACGACCGCTCAATTAAATGGTTATTTAGATAAATTAGGTCAGGTTCCATTTAAACCGCCAAATGTGGGTGGCTGGCCTGCAGGTGAGGCTTGGTTATCTTCGGCCACTTCTCAGTATCGATTGGCATTTGCTTTCTGGCTTGTTAAACAGAGTGGCTTAACTGCCCTCACTCAGATTCCTCGGGAGTTAAGAGTTCGAAGAAGCGCGGACTGGCTAGGAGTACCTGAATGGAGCTCTCGAACTCAATCCTCTCTTCGGAGCGCGCTCGATGATCCAGTTCAGTTTGCTCTTCTTGCTTTGTGCAGTCCTGAATACATAGTGAGTGCTTAGGAGAAGTGATGGATACGATTTCGCGACGCAGGTTTCTAAAATTAACTACAGGCGCAGTTGCCGTTGGAATCAGCGCAAATTTTTTAACTCTCGATGAAATCGCCGAGGCGGCAATTGACCGCCCTCTCGCACCTGGTACGCCAATTGTGGTCATTGTAACTTTGTACGGTGGCAACGATGGTCTAAATACAGTCATTCCCTTTAAAGATCCAATCTATTTTTCTTCACGCCCAGATATTTCATATACGGTTGAATCAATGCTTCCGCTTGATTCCGAGCTAGCTTTAAATCCGTCAATGACAGGAATAAAGAGTCTGTGGGATCAAAAGAAGGTAGCTATTGTTCGCGGAGTTGGTTATCCAAAACCTGACCGCTCACATTTTTCATCAATGGCAAAATGGCAGACCGCATCTCCTGGCAAGGCGGTTAATAGTGGTTGGTTAGGTCGTTGGTTAGATTCTCAACCTGAAGATCCAATGCTCGCAATCTCTTTAGGGTCTGTGCTTCCGCCAATGCTTTCCGGAACAAAGATTTCTGGATCAGCGTTACCGTTGGGTGGATTAGTTATACCAAAAGGTGCTTTTGCATCTCAATGTATAAAGCTTTCAAAACCTGCACCAACTGATTCAAAGTTAATGGCAGCAGCGGCAACATCAATGCGAAATCTCTTCTCGGTTTCAACGGCCATACAACCGATATTAAGAGCACCCGCACCAGTGGCAGTTGATTTGCCAACGGTAAATGGTGGCAATGCAGGTGGAGGAAGTGATCTTTCACAGCAGTTAGATGTGGTCGCAAAATTAATCGCTGCTGGATCACCAACTAAAGTTTGGTCGGTCTCACTGGGAGGTTTTGATACACATGCCAATGAGGCCAATGCTCAGGCCGAACTGCTGGGTGTGGTCTCTTCATCTTTAACTCGTTTTATGAGTCAGCTCAAATCAACTACACGTCTTAATGATGTGACCGTGATGGTTTACAGCGAATTCGGCCGTAGAGTTAAAGGCAACGCATCGCAGGGTACTGATCATGGGACTTCAGGACCAATGTTTTTAATCGGCGAGAAGGTTAAAGGTGGCTTTTACGGTGACCAGCCATCGCTTTCAAAGCTCGTTGATGGGGATTTAGCGGTCACAACAGATTTCAGGGATGTGTACGCCACGGTTCTTGAGTCGATTTTGAAATCACCTGCCGAGCAAATTCTTGGTAAGTGGAGTGGACGAACAAACTTTCTAACGCCTGCTTAGTCTTCCTCTTTGTAGAGAATTACTTCGGCACGGCTTCGACGCATTAAACCTTTTGGTGGATTCGCATCTATTAGTGCATCGACTTCAATGCGTAACTGCGCTACTTCGAGAGCCATGTTGGCCATCGCAGACTCCAGATCAATGATTCGTTTAATTCCAGCATGATTAATGCCTTCGCCAACTAATCTTTGCACCGCACGAAGTAATGCAATATCGCGCAATGAATATCGACGATTGCGACCTTCTGTACGATTTGGAGAAACTAAACCTAATCGATCGTATTGGCGCAGAGTTTGAGGATGCAGACCAGAGATTTCTGCGGCGACAGAGATTACGTAGACGGCTGCGTCATCGTCTAGCGAATTTTTCTCGGTGTCCTCTCTCATACCTTAGCCTTAGCGATTAAATCGGCGCGTACATTTTCATGCGCCGTCTCTTGGGCAAATACTTTTAGTGCTTCGAGTGCTTTGCCATCAACGCGTTGTGGTACTTGAACATCAACGCTCACGAGAAGATCTCCCGTCGTTGAGCCTTTGGTTATGCCGCGACCTTTAACTCTAAGAGTCCGACCATTAGATGTTCCTGGTGCAATTCGACCTGGTGCAATTCGAACCGTCACATCGTCACCGCTCATTGTAGGAACTTTTATATCAGCACCAAGTGCGGCTTCGGTAAAAGTGACCGGCAAGGTCAGAGTTAAGTTCTCACCTTTTCGTGCAAATATTGCATGGGGTTTTACGTGCAAGAGAATGAATAAGTCACCTGGACCAGCTTCGCCCTCTGCCCCTTTGCCTTTGACTCGAATCTTGGCGCCATCGTTAACACCTGCTGGCACGCGTGCCGTGATGTTTTGTGTCGCTCCGCGATCGGTTGCCAAGCGCAGATCCAACGTTGTACCAAAAATAGATTCCCGAAATGTAATCGTCGCTTCGGTCTGTAAATCCTGACCCTTGCGTGGGCCTCGGCGACCGCCGCCAAATAAATTTGCGAAGATATCCTGCGGATTTCCGCCGCCAAAGATGTCGTTGAAATCTCCGCCTTGCTGTCCTTGTCCACCCATCGGCGCACGAAACCCGCCGCGTTCATAGAGTGAGCGCGCCTCGTCATATTCGGCACGTTTTTTAGCATCGGACAAGATCTCATAGGCCTCAGATATGCCCTTGAACTTCTCTTCTTTAACGGTATCGCCCTTGTTTTTATCAGGGTGAAGCTCTCGAGCAAGCGAGCGATACTTCTTTTTAATCTCGTCAGCGCCAGCTTTTTTATCTACACCGAGAACTTTGTAAAAGTCCTTTTCATATAGATCTTTGGCGGCCATGAATAATTACTCTCCAGTTGGATCGGTTACAGAAACACGGGCAGGGCGCAGAATTCGCTCTTTGTATTTATAGCCTGGCTGCAAAATCTTTGAAGCGGTCGCAACGGCAACATCTGATGACATATCGTGCATGAGCGCTTCGTGAATCTGAGGATCAAAAGCCTCACCTTCAGTACCGTATTTTTCAAGACCTATGCGTGCCGTGATTGCATTAAGTTGATCGGCAACGGCTTTAAATCCACCAATGAGTTCACCATGTTGTTCTGCGCGATCAACATCATCGAGCAATGCCAATAGCGCAGTAAGTACCGAACCGATTGCCAACTCATAGGACGATCGCGTTCTACTCGCTTTCGGTAGTTTGCATACTCCGCTTGAAGTCGTTGTAAATCATTAGTGAGAGTAACCACCGGATCAGTTACCTGATCCGGGGTTACGTCTGCAACTAGTTCATCTACTTGAATCGATGCATCATTTTCCGTTGTCACTTATTTACACCAATTCCAATGCTCGACACTATTGTGTCTCACTTCGCTGGTTCTTCATCGATTACTTCGGCGTCTTCAACGCCATCTTCGTGTGGTGTGCCTTCACCCTCAGACGCACCAGCGGCAGCCACTCCGGCATAAAGAGCCGCACCTAGAGCCTGACTAACAGTTGCAACTTTTTCAGTTGCACTCTTAATCATTTCGAAGTTAGAGCCACCAAGAGCGGTCTGCAGTTCAGTCAGAGCTGCCTCTGTCTCAACCTTCTTTTCGAGTGCATCGCC
>JACSDF010000007.1 GCA_015660815.1 Actinomycetota bacterium | reverse complement strand
GGCCTTGGTTGCTGCTTATACAACAAAGACTGGAAATGAAGTTACATACAACGCAACAGAGTCAAATGCATTCCAGAACAATCTTTCACAATATCTACAGGGAACACCAGACGATGCCTTCCAATGGATGGCCGGATACCGTATGCAGTTCTTTGCAGAGCAGGGATTGCTTGCAGATCTCACAGAAGTGTGGGACACAATTGGTGATCAGTATGCAGAGAGCTACAAAACTGCAGCAACTGGACTAGATGGAAAGCAATATTTTGTTCCACAGTCTTGGTACCCATGGGGCATGCACTTCCGTAAGTCAATGTTTGCTGATCTCGGTCTAAGTGCCGACACAGTGACTAACTGGGATGAGTTCCTCAAGATGCTAGATGGCATGAAGAAGAAGGGTCTTGTTGGATTTGCAGCTGGCGATAAGGGCGGCTGGGAAGCAATGGGAACTTTCGACATTCTTAATGCACGTATCAATGGATATCAGTTCCACGTAGATCTTTTGGCCGGTCGCGAAAAGTGGACCGATGCAAAGGTTCTAGAAGTATTTAAGTATTGGGAGATGTTGATCCCTTACATGAATCCAAACGTTCTAGATCTCGAGTGGGATGGCGCTATGCAGCTCCTTCTACAGAAGAAAGCTGGATCAATGCTTATGGGCTCATGGTTCGGTGGAAACTTCAAAGAGCAATCTGAAGCAGATTATGCCGATCTTTCAATCATTCCATTCCCAGAAATCAATCCAGAGTTTGGTCGCGACACAGTCGATGCACCTATCGATGGTTTCTGCGTGGCTGCAAATGGTGCAAATAATGCTGGTGGAGCTGACTTCTTGAAGTTTGCTGGAGACATGGAAGGCGTTCAAGCAATGCTTGATGCCAAGGATGCCGATGGCAAATCCATTCCAATGACCTCAGCCAACAAGGGTCAAGACACATCAACATATGATCCTTTCCAAAAGGAGCAACTAGCGGTTATGGCTGAGGCAAAGTACATCACTCAGTTCCTCGATCGCGATACACGTCCTGACTTTGCTGGCCCAGTTGTTGGTCCTGCAATTCAGTCATGGTTTAAGAATCCTAAGGATGTTAACAAGATTGTTGACAGCCTCCAAGCACAATGGGATGCACTACCTCCTCTTGCATAGTTTGTAATTTCAATTACTATTCGTAAAAATTACTAACTAAGAGATAGGTCTAAAAGATGAACTCGACGGCGATGGACAGTAAAAAACCCCATCGCCGTCGAGCTTTTTCTAGGGCAGATAGAACGACACTCACTGCTTTTGTCGGAGTTCCACTTTTCTTCCACTTATTACTTGTTTGGGTTCCGGCGTTTTTGACAATTGTTCTCTCATTTACTTATTGGTCGGGAATTTCGATATCTCGAATAAAATGGGCAGGGTTTGCAAACTATAAGAATATTTTCGTTGATACTCCCGCTTTTTGGGAAGCGATTCAAAACAACATTATTTGGTTAGCTTGGTTTGCAGGTATAGCTACTCCAATTGGAATCCTCTTGGCCTATCAAATCGATCGTCAGATTCGTGGACACAAATTTTATGAAACTGCTTATTACTTACCTGTTGTTCTCTCCTTAGCAGTCACTGGAATTATCTGGAACTTCCTTCTTCGCCCAGATGGCTTCGTTAATGGTCTCTTTGGGCGCGATATTGATAATGCGATCTCATTTTTCGGTAACTACGACATTAATATTTACGTGATTTTGACAATTGCATCATGGCGACATATTGGCTACATCATGTTGCTTTATTTAGCAGGGCTCAAATCAGTCGATATGGCCTTGCGTGAAGCAGCCTCGTTAGATGGCGCAACTGAGTGGCAGACGTTTAAAAAGGTTATTTTCCCCGCTATGAAACCGGTAAACGTCATTGTCATTGTCATCACAATTATTGAATCGCTTCGAGCTTTCGATATTGTTTATATTATTTATGGCTCATCCGCCGGCTTCCCGATTTTGGGTACATTGGTATTTCAAAATATCGCCGGAGAAGGCGCATCTATGAAAGGCGCGGCCTACGCTGTCATCCTCTTTGTACTTTCGATTGGACCGATAATTGCTTACTTACGCACAACTTTTAAGAGTGATGTCCAATGAGCATCGATGTAGAGCTTCAAGCCGCGGCAACGAAGTATCGTAATAAGCAGAAAATTAAAGATCGCTTTATTTCCCTATTTATTGGTTTTTTTGCCATCGTATGGATCTTTCCCATCGTTTGGACAATCTGGTCCTCCCTTCGCCCGTATAAAGAGGTTCGAGCTAACGGTCTATTTTCAGTTCCAGAAGTATTAAATTTGTCGAACTATGCCGATGCTATCTCGCGCATGGAACTTCCAACATACTTTTTTAATACCGCGTTAATTACAATTCCTGCGGTTTTCTTAACTCTATTTTTTGGCTCATTAATCGCTTTCGTGGTTAGCCGCTACTCATTTAAGTGGAATGTATCTCTTCTTTTGCTATTTACCGCCGGCAATTTACTACCAGCTCAACTTGTCTTTATTCCTGTCTTTAAAATGTACATCACCTTGGGTAAAGCCGTTGGAATCCCGAGACTTTTATATGATTCGCCCTGGGGTGTTGTATTAATTCACGTAGCTTTCCAAATGGGTTTTGCTACCTTTGTGTTATCTAGTTATATGAAGACTGTTCCTAAAGAAATTAGCGAATCTGCAATGGTCGATGGTGCAACCGTATTTACGCACTATACAAAGGTGATGCTTCCATTGTTACGTCCAGCCTTAGCTTCACTTGCAGTTTTGATGACAACCTGGATTTATAACGATTTCTTTTGGGCTCTGGTCTTGATGTCGACGGATTCTAAACGACCGATAACTTCGGCCTTGGGTCGATTACAAGGGGAGTTCGTGACTGATTACAACTTATTAGCAGCTGGTGCGGTTATCGCAGCGTTACCAACATTAATTGTTTTCTTTATTTTACGTAAACAATTTGTATCAGGATTAACTCTCGGCTCTACTAAGGGATAACAATGAAAGCAATACAAATCACCGCATTTGGCGGTCCAGAATCCATGCAATTTGTCGATCTGCCAGATCCGATTCCAGGTCAAGGTCAAGAGGTAATTGATGTAACTTCAATCGGAATCAACTACGCCGATACGCATCAAACCGAGAACTCCTATCTTTCACCTCAGCGTCTTCCATTAGTACCAGGGATCGAAGTTGTTGGCACAACCGCTTTAGGAGTTCGTGTTTTAACTCCAGTTGCAAGCGGGGGATATGCACAAAAAGCTCTGGCATATAGCGCGGCCATGATTGCAATTCCAGATGACGTTACTGACGAACAGGCTTTGTGCATGTTAGTTCAGGGCTCAACAGCTTGGCACATTTTAAAAACAGTTGGGCATGTCAAAGCTGGAGAAAGTGTCGTGATTCATGCAGCTGCCGGTGGAGTTGGAACAATTGCAATTCAACTTGCAAAAATGTGGGGCGCAAAAGTCATTGCCGTTGCATCAACCCAAGCAAAGCGCGATTTAGCAAAGTCGTTAGGCGCTGACGTTGTTATCGATGCTGATCAAGAGAAACTACATGAATCAATTCTCGAGGCAAATAACGGCAAGCAAGTAGATTTAGTTTTAGAAATGGTCGGAGGCAAGACATTTGATGCAAGCCTTGAAGCACTGGCTCCATTTGGTCGACTCATTACATACGGAATGGCATCTCGAACAGCTCCGACAGTGATTCATCCAGGTTCTCTTATGGGTGGTTCAAAAACGATTACGGGTTTTTGGCTCTCACACTGTTTCGGCAGTAAAACACTATTGAATGATGTTATTGCTGAGTTATTTTCATTAGTCGAAAGCGGAAAGCTAAAACCGATAATCGGTGCAACTTTCGGTTTAAGCCAAGCAGTTGAGGCGCATAAAGCAATGTTGGCTCGTGGAACAACTGGCAAAATTACGCTAAATCCTGCAACGTAACGAAAGGATTTTCAGAAACTCCCTGACTGCCTGTACGCTCAGCACTCGACTGTTGCTGACGAAGAATCAGCGCCCCCCTAGCTCAGTTGGTAGAGCGTTTCCATGGTAAGGAAAAGGTCACCGGTCCGATTCCGGTGGGGGGCTCGAACAGGATCCCTTCATCAGAAGTGGTTCTTTTCAAAGCACACCCCTGGCGGGGTAGCTCAGCTTGGTAGAGCAAGCGGCTCATAATCGCTGTGTCGTGGGTTCAAGTCCCGCTCCCGCTACGAGTAATTCCTGCGCGAATTTCGCGCATTGAGTGGCCTCAGGTAACCTAAGCCACTCAATAGTCCGTTCAGAAATCGATAGAAGGAGTAAGACCATGGCAAGTAAGAGCACGGACGTACGTCCGAAGATCACCATGGCCTGCGTCGATTGCAAAGAGCGTAATTACATAACAAAGAAGAACCGCCGCAACGATCCTGACCGCATGGAGCTCAAGAAGTTCTGTCCTCGTTGCAAGCTTTCGACACTTCACCGCGAAACCCGCTAATGATCAATCCCGATTCGGTCGGGCGCACTTTTCATGGTGCAGATCTAGTCACTGTTACACAATCTGAGATTGATGCTTTTGCTGCCGTTCTTGGCGAGAGCGATACAAACGTTGCACCTCCAACTTTTTCTATTCGGATCTCTCTCTCGCAATATGAATCTATTTTAACTCAACCCGAAATTGGTGTTGATTGGACGCGATTGGTGCACGGAGATCAAAAGTTTGAAATCTATCGACCGGTTGTAGCTGGAGATGTTTTCACTTGCGCTGCCACCATTGAAACTTTACGAACCGTCGCGGGTAATGAAATTATCTCAGTGCGCTCTGACCTACACAATGGTTCCGAATTGGTGGTCTCATCTTGGTCAACTTTGGTGGTGCGCGGATGATTAAAGTTGGCGATGCGGTTCCTACAAGAGTTTTTGAATTAGATCGTGCACTTCTTAAAGCGTATGCAGATGCAAGCGGAGATCAAAACCCAATTCATCAGAGCGAAGAGGTCGCAATCTCCGTCGGACTTCCTAATGTAATTGCTCATGGAATGTTGACCATGGCGCTAGTGGGGAAATTCGTCACCGATTGGGCTGGTGGAAGTGCAAATGTTAAAGAATTTTCTTCGCGCTTTATCAAGCCTGTAATTGTGCCTGCTAATGAAAAAGTGGATTTAACAGTTAGTGCAACCGTCGTAGAAGTAGATGGCGATCGAGTTAAATTAGATTTAGTAGCCACTTCGGCTGGAGTTAAAGTGCTGGGAATGGCAAAAGCAGTCGTTATCAAATGAGTGCATCAGATTCGGTAATAGAACTAGCCCAGAGACGAATGGAAGCGCGAACTAAAAAAGAGTTTGCGCTAGCCGACGTGCTGCGTAATTCAATCGCTAATGCAGGATATGAAGTCGTAGATGTTGACAACGGCTTTGAGCTCATTGAAAAAGCTGCTTTTATTACTCTGGCTTATGCCCGTGATATTCGGCCAATAGATTTAGAAAAAGAAGCAACTGTGGCAATGATCGTCGAAGGCTTCACCGAAGATGCCCTTGAAACAGTGAGGTCAATCAAAGCCAATAGTGATTGTGGAGTGGTCTTACTTTCCATCGGCGATCCAGGCGCTTTAGTAACAGAGATGGATTCACGTACATATCTATTCGCCGTTTCTCAAGGTTCAGGTTGGGGTGATTGCGCAAATGCTTTACTGGGAAAGATAAAGAGCAAGTACCTAATACTTCTGGATCCATCAATTAGTTTTACTGGTGATGCAATTACTCCAGCGGTCAGAGAGTTAGAAAAAGGAGAATTCGTTGCCGTTGGTTGGCGTGGGGGATTAATTAACACTCACAATGAATGGCGCAGTGTTGATGCTAAAGGTGATGGCGAAGTCGATGTTCTTTATTCATTCTTTCTTGCCCTTAATCGCGAAGCGGTACTTGAATCTGGCGGCTTCAATCCACGCGCCATTTATTATCAAAATGCAGATATCGAATTCTCTCTCAAACTTCGTCAAACTGGCGGGAGACTTTTGCAGATGGATTTACCGCTAGAACAAGGACGGCACCATGGCTATCACGACGCCGACCCTGACTATCGCGAGGTGCAGGCAAAGAAGAATTACGATCGTTTGCTTGAGCGCTTTAAGGGTAAGAGCGCAATTTTATCTCCACGCCGCTAATCTTTAGCCATGACTGAGTTATCCAAATACACCAGCCTTCGTGTGGGCGGCCCAGCTAAAAGGATTGTTCACGTTTCAACTGAGGCGGAAATTATCGCCGCAATCACAGCCGCCGGGGATTCTCCCATTTTAATTATGGGCGGTGGTACGAACGTTTTAGTGGCAGACAGTGGCTTTGACGGAACGGTTATACATATTGCAAATAACAGTGTTGAATCCGAAGTCGATGCATGTAGTGGCGCAACATTGACAATCGGAGCTGGTGAAAATTGGGATAGTTTCGTTTCGACATCCATTAACCGCGGTTTCGCAGGTCTTGAAACTTTGAGTGGAATACCAGGAACAGTTGGCGCAGCTCCAATTCAAAACATCGGTGCTTACGGCCATGAAGTGAGTGAGTTTATAACGCGAGTTCGAACTTATGACCGTTTGAACAAAGAAATAAAAACATTTACAAATGCCGAATGTGAATTTTCATATCGAAACTCTTACTTCAAGGCTCACCCTGGTCGCTATGTAGTTCTGGATGTGGCTTTTCAACTTCGAATTGGCGAAAAAACAACACCGATCACTTATCTCGAGCTTGCCAAAAAACTTGTAATTGAGATGGGTGATAAAGCTTTAGTAGTTGATTGTCGAAAGGCTGTACTTGAGTTAAGAGCCAATAAAGGAATGCTTCTTTCGGCAGAAGACCACGACTCATGGTCGGCAGGATCGTTTTTCACAAACCCTATTGTTTCCCAGCAAGTAGCTGATTCACTTCCTAACGCTGCGCCAAAATGGCCGCTAACTGATGGGAGCGTGAAGATTTCAGCGGCGTGGCTTATCGAAAATTCGGGAATCCATAAAGGTGATGAAATCGGTGGAGCACGTATTTCAATGAAGCATGTTTTAGCGCTTACAAACTCAGGGACGGCGACAGCCTCAGATATTGCAGCATTAGCTAAGCGCGCTCGTGATCATGTGCAAACTAGTTTTGGAATCACCCTAGTTGCTGAAGTAAATCTAATTGGTATTGAGATCTAGCCTTCGGTCAAAAGTTTTTTAATACGACCTATACCTTCGACGATATCTGCATCACTAGTTGCATATGAAAAACGTAGGTATCCAGATGGGCCAAATGCCTCACCTGGAACAGCGGCAACTTCGACTTCTTCCAATAAAATCGTTGCTAATTCGGCCGATGTCTGTGGGGTCTTACCCCTAATAGTTGTACCAAGTACTCCTTTAACCGATGGATAAACATAGAAGGCACCAGTTGGTGTTGGACAGACAAATCCAGGAATCTCATTGAGCAGACCCACAATTAATGCACGGCGACGATTGAAAGCTTCACCCATTACTTTAACTGCTGCTAAGTCACCGCTGACCGCGGCAATTGCAGCACGTTGTGAAATATTTGAAACATTTGAGGTTAAGTGAGATTGCAGATTGATTGCAGCTTTTATTACATCTTTAGGTCCGATCATCCAGCCAACTCGCCAGCCCGTCATTGCATATGTTTTTGCAACTCCGTTCACAATAATGCACGTATCGGCGAGCCCAGGGACTAACACTGGCATGCTCGGTGCAGTCGCACCGTCATAGAGCAAGTGCTCGTAAATTTCGTCTGAGATAACCCAAATATTATTTTTTAGCGCCCATTCACCAATCGCCTTTACCTGCGCCGGTGAATACACCGAGCCTGTTGGATTAGATGGTGAACAAAATAAAATCGCTTTAGTCTTTGATGTTCGTGCAGCTTCTAACTGTTCAACGCTTACTAAATAGTTTTGTGTTTCATCGGCAAAAACTTCAACTGCAACTCCACCGGCCAACTTGATGCACTCTGGATACGTTGTCCAATACGGGGCGGGTAATAAAACTTCATCACCATCATTAATAATTGTTGCGAAGGCTTGATAGACAGCCTGCTTCCCGCCATTGGTAACCAAAACTTGATCAGCAGTAATCTCGTAATTGGAGTCACGCTTTGTCTTTGCAACAATTGCCTCGCGTAGTTCGGGCAGTCCTGGAGTCGGTGAGTATTTGTGATTAGAGACAACATGAGTTGCCGCAGCGGCGGCTTCAACAATGTAGTCAGGAGTTGGAAAGTCAGGCTCGCCGGCACCAAAGCCGATTACCGGACGGCCTTGAGCCTTAAGAGCCTTAGCCTTAGCATCGACGGCCAATGTGGCAGATTCAGCAATGGCAGCGATTCGGGATGAAATTCGTGAACTCATGGCCCTAAGTCTGCCTCATCTGAGAAGCGAGTTAGACCTGAACCCCCCCTTGCCTCTACACTTCAACGCTCACGAGGGTTTGCTTTTCCCTATGGTTTTGCCATGCCTTCGTGCGAAGGGCAGTAGCTCAATTGGCTAGAGTTGCCGTCTCCAAAGCGGCCGGTTGGGGGTTCGAGTCCCTCCTGCCCTGCAAGTTGTACATGTTCAGAGTTGTAATAAGTAAGTACATGAAGAGAAAAGGAAATGACGATGACAGAGTCACCTGATCACGTAGCCGAGAAGCTTGGGCTATTTGCGCGCATCGGCCTTTTCTACCGCCAAATTACAAATGAGTTGACCAAGGTTGTTTGGCCAACTCGTAAGCAGCTAACAACGTATACCGCCGTTGTTTTGGTCTTCGTAACTTTCATCATTGCAGTTGTCTCACTTCTCGATCTTGTGTTAACCAAGATTGTCTTCTGGGTTTTTGGATAAGGAAGAGACATGTCTGAAGAACTGAACATAGTGTCCGAAGCATCAACAAACGATGCTGTGTCCGAGGTTCCAGCTGAGGCTGTGACTGCAGATGTAATGACACAGAAACTAGATGCCTTTGAGGCAGCACTAGCCGCTTCGGCTAGTGAAATCGCAACTCCTACGGTAGAAGCCGAAGTTACTGAGGATGTAGTCGTATCTGCAGATTCCGAACTCGCTCTCGCGTCAGATGAAGATGGCGATATCGAATCCGACGAGAATGACCCGAACGCAGAATTTCGTCGTACTTTGCGCACAGCACTTGGCGATTGGTATGTAGTCCACTCTTATGCCGGTTATGAGAAAAAAGTTAAGGGCAACCTTCAGACCCGTATTCAGTCTTTAAATATGGAGGATTACATTTTCCAGATTGAAGTCCCTGAAGAAGAAGTAAAAGAACTCAAGAATGGCGCTTTCAAAATGGTTAAGCGCAATATCTATCCTGGTTATGTTTTAGTTCGCATGGATCTCACTGATGAATCATGGTCGGCAGTTCGTAACACTCCAGGTGTTACTGGCTTCGTTGGCAACGCACATCACCCAAGTCCATTGAATATGGATGAAGTAGAAAAGATTTTGGCTCCACGACCAGTTAAGAAATCAGACAAAATTGATATTCGCTTAATTGATTTCCAAGTAGGGGAATCAGTGACCGTGATGGATGGTCCTTTTGCAACGCTTCCAGCATCGATTTCAGAGATCATGCCAGAGCAGGCGAAGTTGAAGGTTCTAGTCTCAATCTTCGGTCGCGAAACTCCAGTAGAGCTTTCCTTCGCGCAAGTACAAAAGATTTAATTACCCTAGTAAACGATAAGAAAAAAGAGGAAAAGAAATGGCACCAAAGAAGAAGGCAACCGGCTTCATCAAGTTGCAGATCCAAGCTGGCGCGGCAACACCTGCTCCACCAGTAGGTCCTGCCCTTGGCCAGCACGGTGTCAACATTATGGAGTTCGTTAAGGCGTATAACGCTGCAACTGAAGCTCAAAAAGGTCAGATCATTCCAGTAGAGATCACTGTCTACGAAGATCGCTCATTCACATTCGTCCTCAAGACTCCTCCAGCGTCACGTCTTATTTTGAAGGCAGCTGGAGTTGAAAAGGGTTCTGCAGTTCCGCACAAGACCAAGGTCGCTAACATCACCATGGCTCAAGTTGCTGAAATCGCAAAGGTAAAAATGGATGACTTGAATGCAAATGACATCGATGCCGCATCACGCATCATTGCTGGCACTGCACGTTCAATGGGAATCACAACTAACGGATAAATAAAGAATTCTCTTTCTCATCGTGAGAAAGAGATGTGGGAGAACCGCGCTGGTTCGCTAACCACAACCTAGGAAAGAATGAGGAAGAAATGAAGCGCTCAAAGAAATATAACGAGGCTGCGGCCAAGGTAATTAAAGATCACCTTTACACCCCACTCGAGGCAGTAACACTTGCTAAGGAAACATCAACAGTTAAGTACAACGCATCTATTGAAGTTGCATTAGTACTCGGCGTTGACCCAAAGAAAGCAGATCAAGCAATCCGCTCAACAGTTAACTTGCCACATGGCACAGGTAAAACTGCACGCGTTTTAGTTTTTGCTAATGGCGATAAGGCAGATGCTGCTCGCGCAGCAGGCGCTGACATTGTTGGTGGCGATGAATTAATCGAAGAGGTCGCAAAGGGCCGTCTTGATTACGATGCAGTCGTTGCAACGCCAGATCTCATGGGTAAGGTCGGTCGACTTGGAAAGGTTCTTGGACCTCGCGGCTTGATGCCAAACCCAAAGACCGGAACAGTTACAACCGATGTTGCAAAGGCAGTTACAGATATTAAGGGCGGAAAGATTGAGTTCCGAGTTGATAAGAACTCAAACCTTCACTTCCTAATCGGCAAGGCATCATTCACCGCTGAACAGCTTGCAGAAAACTATGCAGCTGCAATGGAAGAAGTTTTGCGCGCAAAGCCAAACTCTTCAAAGGGTCGCTATATTCAAAAGGCAGTTATCTCAACAACGATGGGACCTGGAATCGCAGTTGATCCAAACCTTGTTCGCGAGCCTGCATCTAATTAAGCAGATTTAAGAAAAAGGCCTCGGCATCACGCCGAGGCCTTTTTCATTCCCTGGAATGTATGCAATTACCTAGACTTAAGTTATGGCATCAATTGTTGAAACCGCACCGCTAGTACTCGATGTTGGTGTTGTCTTGACTGTCGCAGCAACGATGGGTTTCCTCGCCCGAAAAATTGGTTTGCCATCGGTAATGGGATACCTACTTACAGGTTTAGTTGTTTCACCTTTCACACCAGGGTTTGTTGCAGATAACAATCAACTCGCACTACTTGCAGATATCGGTGTTGTCCTACTTTTATTTGAAGTTGGAATCGAAATTGATCTTCGCCGCATTAGTAGAGAACAGAAAGCACTACTGTGGGGGGTCCCTGCACAAGTTGCGATTGGTTTATTAATTGGTACACCAGTATTTCTCTGGTTGGGGATTCCTGCACTTGGTGCACTTCTGTTAGCTCTCTCTGTTGCAATGTCATCAAGTGTTGTCATCGTAAATATAACCAGGAGTCCTCGACGTACCACTGATACATCAACTGAAGATGCATTATTAGGGTGGTCAGTTGTCCAAGATGTTGTGGGAGTTACAACTGCAGCGGTGATTCTGGCTCTATTTGGTGCCGGTGATAAACCCTTGCCCATAGCAATTGGCGGATTATTTGGTTTTGCTTTTATTGCAATGGCTGCTTCAAAGATGCTCCCAAAGCTTTTGCAATTGGTGCGCTGGGAAAAAGATTTATTTCTTATTTATTCTGTCTCTATTGGCCTTGTGCTTGCAGCAATGGGAACTGTTGTGTTTGGGATTCCAATGGCACTTGCAGGATTCGTTGCAGGGCTTGCAATTAATCAAAGCAGAGACACAGATGAGGTAAGAAAGGCAATCTTGCCTTTCCGCGATCTATTTGCAGTTCTATTTTTTGTAGTTATTGGTTCTCTAATTGAGCCGGGACAAATTAGCAAAGCTTGGCCATTTGCGTTGCTGCTTCTTGTAATGATGGTGGTTCTTAAATCTCTACCAACTGCATTGCTTTCAAAGTTGGGAAAGATGAAGGTCAATAGAGTGCAGTTTGCCATTGGCATCAGTCAGATTGGGGAGTTTTCTTTTGTATTGGGCTCGTTGGCGTATTCCCAGGAGGCTCTTACTCAATCCCAATACACAGGTGTCTTACTGGCAGTCGTGTTATCCATTATGGGGTCAACCCTGTTAGTGCGCAGGGTTCCGGTCTAAATTAGCCAATTTGACCCTGAAGACTGCCGACCCTTAGCCTTACCCCATAACCAAAGACCGCAGGTCTGGATTAACCGCAAGGTTGCTCCATTAAATGAGGAAATCTCAACCCGCGTAGGTGTTCACATTAATCCGTGCACGCTTACGCGTCACGGATTTTTTTATTGCCCTGATGTCGCTAAGTACCAGGAAAGGTGAACCGAATGGCTCGCCCAGATAAAGAAGCAGCAGTTGCAGAACTGACGGAAGATTTCCGCACAGCTACAGCAACAATCCTCACCGAGTATCGCGGACTTTCTGTGACCTCGATGAAACAACTACGTCGTGCACTTGGTGAAAAAACTAAGTACGCAGTAGTCAAGAACACTCTTACAAAGATCGCAGCAAAAAATGCCGGCGTTGATCTCTCACCAGATCTTCTTGTTGGTCCTTCTGCAGTTGCATTCGTTAATGGCGATGCAATCGACGCGGCTAAGAGCCTGCGCGATTTCGCTAAAGAGAATCCATTTCTTGTAATCAAGGGTGGAATCTACGAAGGCAAGGCAGTTACTAAAGAAGAGATCATGCAGCTTGCAAACCTTGAATCCCGTGAGGTTCTACTTGCAAAGCTTGCTGGTGCAATGAAGGGATCGCTTGCTAAGGCAGCGCGCGTATTTGACGCACTTCGCATCAAACTTGAATCAGAACAAGGTGCTCCTGCAGTTGTAGTTTCCGAACCAGCAGCAAATGAAGCTGTGGCAGAGGTTCCAGCTCCAGTTGCGACTGCAGAAGCAGTAGTGTCCGAGCCAGCAACAATCGATGCTGTGGCAGAGGTTCCAGCTCAAGAAGTAATTACAGACGTAGTGTCTGAAACAGTAGTAACCGAAGAAGCATCCACAGAATCAGAAGAGAAGGAATAACGAATATGGCAAAGCTCAATACAGAAGACCTATTGGCGCAGTTCAAGGAAATGACATTGGTCGAGCTCTCAGAGTTCGTTAAGTCATTCGAAACTGAGTTCGACGTTACAGCTGCTGCACCAGTAGCAGCTGCAGCAGCCGGTGGCGCAGCCGCTGGTGCAGAAGCAGCACAAGATGAGTTCTCAGTTGTTCTTGAATCAGCTGGCTCAGCAAAGATTGCAGTTATCAAGGAAGTTCGCGGACTCAACTCAAGCCTTGGCTTGAAAGAGGCCAAGGATCTAGTTGATGCCTGCCCAACTGTTCTCCTTGATAAGGTAAACAAGGAGACAGCAGATAAGGCAAAGGCAGCCCTTGAAGCAGCTGGCGCGACTGTCACAATCAAGTAATTTCCTCGAAAATCCCCGCCTGGCCTGAGGCTAGGCGGGGTTTTTCTTTCCCCAGCAAGAGCCAATTTGCAGACAAATTTGCCATTTAGATGTATAAGTACCCGGGTGGACAGGGTTGGGGTGAGCGCGTTACTCTTCAACCTCACACAAAACACTTACGGTCAGGGCATATAGCGGCTGAGACCTAATAGTTGTGTGTTCCCGCTTTATTGTCTGGAAGGACATCTCTTGGCCGCGTCTAAAAAATCATCAGTAGCACCACGCCGAATCTCTTTCGCAAAGATCCGTGAACCTCTCGAAGTTCCAAACTTATTAGCGTTGCAAGTTGAAAGCGTTGATTGGTTATTGGGCAACGATGCATGGCGTTCACGTATCGCAGCATCCGATTCTATGAATCGTGGAGAGATCCCTACTACTTCAGGTCTGGAAGAAATCTTTGAGGAGATTTCACCGATTGAAGATTTCCAGGGAACTATGAGTCTTACTTTCCGCGATCACCGCTTTGAGCCACCTAAGTACTCAATTGGTGATTGCAAAGAGCGCGACATGACTTATTCCCAACCTCTATTCGTAACTGCTGAGTTCACAAATAACATCACAGGTGAAATTAAATCTCAGACAGTATTTATGGGCGACTTCCCAGTGATGACAGCTCGTGGAACTTTTGTCATTAACGGTACCGAGCGCGTAGTTGTTTCTCAGATTGTTCGATCACCTGGTGTTTATTTCGAGCGCACAATCGAAAAAACTTCTGATAAAGATGTATTCACTGCAAAGGTAATTCCAAGTCGCGGTGCTTGGCTTGAATTTGAAGTTGATAAGAAGGATCTTGTTGGTGTTCGCATCGACCGCAAGCGCAAGCAGTCAGTAACTGTTTTCTTGAAGGCACTTGGCTGGAGCGAAGAACAGATTCTTGAAGAGTTCGGTGATTTCGAATCTATCCGTGCGACACTTGAAAAAGATACTGTTAAGACGCAGGACGAAGCGCTTCTAGATATTTATCGCAAGCTCCGTCCCGGTGAGCCTCCAACTAAGGAAGCTGCTCAGAACTTAATTGAAAATCTTTACTTCAACCCAAAGCGTTATGACTTGGCTAAGGTCGGTCGCTTCAAGGTTAATAAGAAGCTGGGCTTAGATCTTGAGCTAAAGGCATCACTACTTACAATCTCCGACATTGTTGCAACGTTGCGCTACTTAGTAGCCCTTCACCGCGGCGATCTTTTGATGGAGTACGGTCGCGAAGTACGTGTAGAAAAGGACGATATCGATCACTTCGGTAACCGTCGCTTGCGCACAGTTGGCGAGCTCATTCAGAATCAAGTTCGTATCGGCTTGTCTCGTATGGAGCGCGTAGTTCGCGAGCGAATGACTACACAAGATGTAGAAGCGATCACGCCACAGACTCTGATTAACATTCGCCCCGTTGTTGCTTCAATCAAGGAGTTCTTCGGAACTTCTCAGTTGTCGCAGTTCATGGATCAAACAAATCCACTTTCCGGTCTTACACACAAGCGCCGTCTTTCAGCACTTGGGCCCGGTGGTTTATCGCGTGATCGTGCGGGCTTTGAAGTCCGTGACGTTCACCCTTCTCACTATGGACGTATGTGCCCAATTGAAACTCCTGAAGGACCAAACATTGGTCTTATCGGTTCACTTGCAACATATGGTCGAGTAACGGCATTCGGATTTATCGAGACTCCTTACCGCAAGGTTTCCAAGGGTCGCGTAACCGATCAAGTTGATTATTTAACTGCCGATGAAGAAGACGAGCACATCATTGCGCAGGCAAATGCACCGCTAACTGATGACAACCACTTCGCCGAAGCACGCGTACTTGTTCGTCGTCGTGGTGGAGAAGTTGAATATATTCCTGCAATTGAAGTCGATTACATGGATGTTTCTCCGCGCCAGATGGTTTCTGTTGCAACAGCGATGATTCCATTCCTTGAGCACGATGATGCTAACCGTGCGTTGATGGGCTCTAACATGATGCGCCAGTCAGTCCCACTAATGCGTGCAGAAGCACCATTGATCGGTACTGGTATGGAGTTCCGTGCAGCCGTTGATGCGGGCGATGTCGTTGTTGCGACTAAGGCCGGTGTAGTTACTGAAGTATCAGCAGAAGAAGTAAAAGTTATGGCCGATGATTCAACGTATCAGACATATTCATTACATAAGTTCACGCGCTCTAACCAAGGAACCTCATACAACCAAAAAGTTGTTGTCTCTGAAGGTCAGCGTCTTGAGGTTGGCTCAGTAATCGCCGATGGTCCTTGCACCGATATGGGTGAAATGGCACTTGGAAAGAACTTGCTCGTGGCATTTATGTCATGGGAAGGCCACAACTACGAAGATGCGATTATCTTGTCGCAGCGTCTGGTTCAAGATGATGTTTTGACATCAATTCACATTGAAGAATACGAAGTCGATGCTCGCGATACCAAACTTGGTGCCGAAGAGATCACTCGCGATATTCCTAACGTTTCTGAAGAAGTTCTAGCCGATCTTGATGAGCGCGGAATCATTCGCGTTGGCGCCGATGTTGTACCTGGCGATATCTTGGTTGGAAAGGTAACGCCAAAGGGCGAAACCGAACTAACTCCTGAAGAGCGTTTACTCCGCGCGATCTTTGGTGAAAAAGCTCGCGAAGTTCGCGACACATCACTTAAGGTTCCGCACGGTGAATCTGGAAAAGTTATCGGCGTAAAAATCTTCGAATCTGAAGAGGGCTTTGAACTTTCCGCTGGCGTTAACCAATTGGTTCGCGTGTACGTTGCTCAAAAGCGCAAGATTCAAGATGGTGACAAGCTTGCCGGTCGCCACGGTAACAAGGGTGTTATTTCAAAGATTCTTCCAGTTGAAGATATGCCATTCCTTGAAGATGGAACTCCAGTAGATGTAGTTCTAAACCCACTTGGTGTACCTGGACGTATGAACGTCGGACAGGTTCTTGAAATGCACTTAGGGTGGGTAGCAAAGACTGGTTGGGATCTCTCTGGAATCGATGAAGCGTGGCAAAAGCATATGCGCGCTATCGGTGCCGAAAAGGGCGCCCCTGGAACTAAGTTTGCAACTCCGGTATTCGATGGCGCACTTGAAGATGAGATTTCTGGTCTTCTCGAAAGCACATTGCCTAACCGCGATGGAAATCAATTAATTGGTCGCTCTGGAAAGGCTCGTTTATTTGACGGTCGTTCCGGTGAGCCATACCCAACACCGATTTCAGTTGGATATATGTATATCTTGAAGCTTCACCACTTGGTGGATGACAAGATTCACGCACGTTCGACTGGTCCATACTCAATGATCACGCAGCAACCATTGGGCGGAAAAGCCCAATTCGGTGGTCAGCGATTTGGTGAGATGGAAGTGTGGGCACTTGAAGCCTATGGTGCTGCTTACACACTCCAAGAACTTCTCACAATTAAATCTGACGATGTTCTAGGCCGCGTAAAAGTCTACGAAGCAATCGTAAAGGGTGAAAACATTCCTGAACCTGGTATCCCTGAGTCATTCAAGGTACTCATTAAGGAAATGCAATCACTTTGTCTAAATGTTGAAGTGCTTTCATCTGAAGGTGTCGCAATTGAACTTCGCGATACTGATGAAGAAGTATTCCGTGCCGCCGAAGAGCTAGGTATCAACTTGTCACGAGTTGAGCCAAGCAGCGTTGAAGAAATCTGAGAGGGAAAATAACTATGTTAGATGTCAACTTCTTTGATGAATTACGTATCGGTCTTGCATCCGCTGACAATATTCGCGAATGGTCTTTTGGCGAAGTAAAGAAGCCAGAGACAATCAACTACCGCACACTCAAGCCAGAGAAGGACGGACTCTTCGATGAGAAGATTTTCGGACCAACTCGTGACTGGGAATGTTATTGCGGAAAGTACAAGCGCGTTCGATTTAAGGGAATCATCTGCGAGCGTTGCGGTGTTGAAGTAACACGCGCAAAGGTTCGTCGTGAACGCATGGGTCACATCGAGCTTGCAGCTCCCGTTACTCACATCTGGTACTTCAAGGGTGTTCCATCACGCCTTGGCTACCTACTAGATCTTGCTCCAAAGGATCTTGAGAAGGTTATTTACTTCGCTGCATACATGATTACCGAAGTTGATGCTGAAGCTCGCGAAGAGGATTTGCCACAACTTGAAAAGAAGTTGGCTAACGATCGCAAGAAGATTGAAACTCGTCGCGATGTTGATCTCGATATTCGTACAAAGAAGCTTGAAGATGACACCGCAGAGCTTGAAGCAGAAGATGCGAAGTCAGATGTAAAGCGCAAGGTACGCGAGGCTGCAGAGCGCGAGCTCAAGTCAATTCGCGAGAAGTCAGAGAAAGAGCTCGAGCGCATGGAGAGCGTCTGGGCTCGCTTTAAGAACTTGAAGGTTCAAGATCTTGAGGGCGATGAAAATCTTTACCGCGAAATGCGCGATCGCTACGGAATGTATTTCAAGGGCGACATGGGTGCTGCTGCAATTAAGCATCGCTTGGAGACCTTTGATCTTGCAACCGAGCACAAGATGCTCACTGACCTTTCTGAAAATGGCAAAGGTGCAAAGAAGACTCGTGCAATTAAGCGCTTGAAGGTTGTTAACGCATTCCTTACAACAAGCAACAAGCCAGCATCAATGGTTCTTGATTGCGTTCCAGTTATTCCACCGGATCTTCGTCCAATGGTTCAACTCGATGGTGGACGATTTGCGACATCAGATCTCAACGATCTATACCGTCGCGTTATTAACCGTAACAACCGTTTGAAGCGTCTTGCCGATCTCGGTGCACCAGAGATTATCGTTAACAACGAAAAGCGTATGTTGCAGGAAGCTGTAGATGCTCTGTTCGATAACGGTCGTCGTGGTCGTCCAGTAACCGGTCCAGGTAACCGCGCACTTAAATCACTCTCTGACATGCTCAAGGGCAAGCAGGGTCGATTCCGCCAGAACTTGCTCGGAAAGCGCGTTGACTACTCAGGTCGTTCAGTAATCGTTGTTGGTCCACAGTTGAAGTTGCATCAGTGCGGTCTGCCAAAGCAGATGGCGCTCGAACTCTTCAAACCATTCGTAATGAAGCGTCTTGTAGATCTAAACCATGCGCAGAACATAAAATCTGCAAAGCGTATGGTTGAGCGCGCACGTCCAGTGGTATGGGATGTTTTGGAAGAAGTTATCGCCGAGCATCCAGTACTTCTAAACCGCGCACCTACTCTTCACCGCCTAGGTATCCAGGCTTTTGAGCCTCAACTAGTTGAAGGTAAAGCGATTCAGATTCACCCGCTCGTATGTACAGCGTTCAACGCTGACTTCGACGGTGACCAGATGGCAGTTCACTTGCCGCTATCTGCTGAAGCTCAGGCCGAAGCACGTATCTTGATGTTGTCTTCAAATAACATCTTGTCTCCTGCTAACGGTCGTCCGATTACATCACCAACACAGGACATGGTTCTTGGTCTCTATCACTTAACAATGAGCCGCGAAGGCGAGCTCGGCGAGGGTCGTGCATTTAGCTCGATCTCTGAAGCGATTATGGCCCACGATCAACACTCAGTGTCATTGCAGGCAATGATCAAGATCCGTCTTGATAACTCAACCGAAACAATCGAAACCACTCTTGGTCGCGCATTGTTCAACGAGGCACTTCCTGCAGACTTCCCATTCGTTGACTTAGATGTCACCAAGAAACAACTTGGTGGAATCGTTGATCGATTGGCTGAGTTCTATCCAAAGGTTGTTGTTGCTCAGACACTTGATGCTCTGAAGTCACTCGGCTTCCACTGGGCAACACGTGCCGGAATCACAATCGGTATTGAAGATGTTGTTACACCTCCGCGTAAGAAAGAGATCCTTGAGAGCTATGAAACTCAGGCCGACAAGGTTCAATCGCAGTATGAAAAGGGACTCATCACTGATGACGAGCGTCGTCAAGAGTTAATCGAAATCTGGACAAAGGCAACAGCCGAAGTGGGTAAAGAGATGGAAGAAAACTTCCCTCGCGTTAACCCAGTGTGGATGATGGTCTTCTCTGGTGCTCGTGGAAACATGATGCAGATCCGTCAGATTGCAGGTATGCGTGGCCTGGTAGCGAATCCAAAAGGTGAAATTATTCCTCGCCCAATTAAATCTAACTTCCGCGAAGGTCTTTCAGTACTTGAGTACTTTATTTCCACTCACGGTGCTCGTAAGGGTCTTGCCGACACCGCACTTCGTACCGCTGACTCAGGTTACTTAACCCGACGTCTCTGCGATGTTGCACAAGATGTAATCATCCGTGAAGAGGATTGCGGTACAGATCGCGGTCTTGTTCTACAGATTGGTGTTCGCCAAGAATCTGGCGGCCTTGTTAAGTTTGACCACGTTGAAACCTCTGTCTTCGGTCGCACACTCGCCGATGATGTTGAAGTCGATGGCGTGGTTATTGCTAAGGCCGGCATTGACTTAGGTGATCGCAACATTGATGAACTCGTTGCAGCAGGTGTCGATGAAGTTAAAATCCGCTCTGTTCTAACCTGCGATAGCAAGGTCGGACAGTGCGCAGCTTGCTACGGTCGATCCCTTGCAGCAGGTCAACTTGTTGCCGTCGGTGAAGCAGTGGGAATCATTGCAGCACAGTCAATTGGTGAGCCTGGTACACAGCTAACAATGCGTACCTTCCACACTGGTGGCGTTGCTGGAGATGACATCACTCACGGTCTTCCACGTATCGTCGAGCTTTTCGAAGCGCGTACTCCAAAGGGTGTTGCACCGATTGCAGAAACTGCAGGCGTTGTCTCATTCCGCGAAGATGCAAAGGGTAAGAAAATCATCGTTACACCAGATGATGGTGGCGAAGAAGTTGCTTACCCAATCACTCGCCGTCAGAAGCTACTTGTAGAAGATGGTGTTCGCGTTGAAGTTGGCCAGAAGATGGTCGTCGGCGCAATCGATCCAAAGCAAGTTCTTCGTATCCTTGGACCACGTGCAACTCAAGTTCACTTGGTAAATGAGATTCAATCTGTTTATCGCTCACAGGGCGTAGGCATTCACGATAAGCACATCGAAGTAATCGTTCGTCAAATGCTAAAGCGCATCACTGTGCTTGAGGCCGGAGATGCCGATCTACTTCCAGGTGAACTCGTTGAGCGCGGTCGCTTTGAAGCAGAAAACCGTCGCGTTGTTACATCAGGTGGAAAAGCCGCCTCAGGACGCCCAGAACTTATGGGTATTACTAAGGCATCACTTGCAACTGAGTCATGGTTATCAGCTGCATCATTCCAAGAGACAACTCGCGTACTAACAGATGCCGCACTTTCAGAGAAGAGTGATCCACTACTCGGTCTGAAAGAAAACGTCATCATCGGTAAGTTGATTCCTGCCGGTACTGGTCTAGCCCGTTATCGCAACATTCGTGTTGAGCCAACGGAAGAGGCAAAGGCCGCAGTTTATGCAGCTTATGATGAATATGACTTCACACCATTTGATCAACAGGGATCCGGTGAAGCCGTTCGTCTGGATGAGGTCGAAGTACCTCGTTAAAAGTCATTCAAAAGGGGCTCCAACCCACACGGGGTTGGGCCTCTTTTGCTTTTCTTGGAGCCATTGCTGCGTCGGTAAGGAGTGGTACTGGATTAATAGAGTGGTACTCATATGCTATAGTGCCACCTATGAGCATAATTGAGCTGAATGTGAAGGAAAAAGGCAGAACGGTCTTGCCAGTAGAACTCCAAAAAGCTTGCGGATTTAAACCTGGAGACACGCTTGTCGTCGATGAAATCTCCGAAGGAAGATTCATTGTGGAGACTAGAGATCGGAAAATTCAGAGTTTGTGGGAGTTGGCCGTCGCTTCTCAATCGGCACCTTCTACTGATGATCTGCTTCGTGAGCGCTTTGAAGAAGAAGAGGAGCGTTTTGAGAAATTGAGCAATCCAACCTTCATATCTGTTGCTGAATCCGATAAAAGGGGAGCAGTACTTTTGGCAGCTGTTTTTGGCGAATAATGCCACATGAGTCTTTACTTGACGCCTCTGCCTTAGTTGCACTAATACTTCGAGAACCGGGTTGGAAGGTTGTTGACGCTATTACAGAATCCGGTTTGGCATTATCCACACCGATTGCGCTAACTGAAACTTTTGAAATTTGTAGGCGGAAAAAAACTGGAATTTCCCAAGATGAAGTACGGACTTTATTGAGTTTGAAGAATATTCAGATAATTTCCGTAGTGGAAGAAGATGCAATAGAAGCGGGGTATATTTACAAGAAAGTCAAAGAGTATAATTTAAAGAGTAAGAGACAAATCCGTGCAAGTCTCGCCGATGTCATGCTTCTTGCCGTTGGGAAGAGGCTCGGAACTATAGTTGTCTTCTCGGACAATGAATGGGAACTAATTGATTTGCCTGGAATCAAGGTTCTGCCCTTCCGTTAATTAGAATCTTAAACTGAAGCATTCAACTAAGATAGTTGAATGAGTAATGAAGAAAAGTACCACGTACAGCGCCATGCAGATCGCGAAGTACATGAGCGTTTAGATATCGAAAAACTTCTTGATAGCCAGTATGTATGTCATGTGGGCTTTATTGACCCAGATATCAATTCACCATTTGTGATTCCAATGGGCTTTGCTCGAGACGGCAACCGAATACTGATTCATGGATCATCTGGATCTCGAATAATGATGTCGATAGCAAAGGGAATTGATCTATGTGTAACCGTTACCAAGTTAAATGCAATTGTGGTTGCACGCTCGGCATTTAACTCTTCGATGAACTATGAGTCGGTAATGATTTTTGGAAAAGCGCGCGTTTTAAACGAATCCGAAAAAGAGATTGCTCTAGAGCGAATCACTACAAAATTAATCCCTGGTCTTTGGGAATACGGCCGTCCATTAACGAAGAAGGAGTCGGCGGCGACGCTTATCGTGGAGTTAAGTTTGGATAGAGTTTCAGCGAAAGCGCGTAAAGGGGAGCCATCTGATGATGAGGCCGACATTTCCCTTCCACTCTGGGCGGGCATATTGCCTATAAACACGACAATTGGTCAACCCATAACGGCAACAAACGCCATAGGTATTCCTGTTCCAGCTCATATTGGGTAGTTTCTCTCCATGAAAAAAGTTCTAATAACTTTAGCTCTGGCTTGGAATCTCACATTGGTACTCGGCGTAATTTTTAATCAAGAGTACGCGTTGACACGCGCTGCGGGAGGTCAATTTGAAACTTTCCCAACTGGAATTCGCATCGCCTATATCTTGAACACTCTCATTGTGGTGTGGCAGTACCGCACGCTTCTAAAGATATGGGCTCACCGCAGCATTTCTCCAACATGGTTACCAAGGTTATTTCTCGTTATCTCTCTTCTTGGTGCCTTCGTAAATCTAGTATCTCGCAGCCCTAATGAGCGCTGGAACGCCATTCCAGCTTTGATCATCGCTTATGGATTTTGGTCGGCTAGAAAAACTACTTTTTCAAGTTAGCAAGTCGAGCAAGTATTGGTGGATGCGAGTAATGAACTGCCACATAAAGTGGATGAGGGTTTAAGTTACTCAACGATTCGAGAGACAGTTTTTTCAGCGCTGAATACATGTGCTCACGAGCTTCTGGGTATGTATCGAGTGAGAATTGATCGGCTTGGTATTCGTTGTGTCGAGAGAATGAGTTATTAATCAATCCCAGAAGTGTAGAGAGTGGTGTAAATAGTAAGAAAAACGCCAATATAGATAAATGGAAACTTGGAATATCTGAGCCAAGCGCTTTCGACAAATCTGGATTACTAAGTAACCAACCCATGAGTGCAAACATTATTAGAGTTTGAACATTACTAAAGGCAAACATTGTGTACACGTGCTTGCGCTTGTAGTGACCGACTTCATGAGCTAAAACTGCGACAACCTCTTTAATCGTTAGCTTCTCAATCAAAGTGTCAAAAAGGCCAATAATTTTTACTCTGCCCATTCCAGAGAAGAAAGCATTCAATTTGGTAGAACGTTTAGATGCATCCATTTCATATAGTTTTGAGAGCGGAAAACCTTGGGACTGGCAATACATTTCAATCTCATCACGCAGGTCTCCTGCTGGTAATGGCTTCAATTTATTGAACATTGGCAAAAATATTCGTGTACCAAAAACAAACATAAAGAGTGAAAAAACAGCCACTAGGAGCCAGCCCACCAACCAAAACATGCTTTGAATTTCTTGGTAGATCCAAGCGATAAGGTAAAGAAGTGGCAATCCAATGAGCAAACTTAAGAGCAGTTGCTTGACAGAATCAGTGATAAAGAGTTTCTTTGTGGTTTTATTGAAACCGTATTTTTCCTCAATAATAAAAGTTGAGTAATACCTGCCGGGGATCGAGATCAAAGAGCTCACTACGATGAGAATTCCTACAAAGACGATAGTTTCAAACAAATCATTTTCAATTCGCTCACGAATTTGTAAATCCAGCTTGGCAAACCAGCCCAAAATTATTGCCGACAGAATTACAACTGTAGTTATTACCGAAGTTAACATCTCAAATTTATATTTGGCAGTGCCATACTCCATAGATTTTGCGTATTCATCTGGATTATAAATCTCTGCTGCCTCAGCACTTAGAGGTGCATTTTTCGAATTCTCATTCAGGTAGTTAATTACCATACCTGCACCAAAATCAATTAATACAAAAGTAACAATGCTAAGCAACAAGAAATCAGATGTATTCATAGTTTTCCTAACCGTTTAGAAGTGCAGCGAAGGCGATCTCAACCATAGTATTTAATGACTTTTCACGATCAGTCGAAGACATAGACTCATGAGTGATTACGTGATCAGAGACAGTTAGAATCGCAAGTGCCCGTCGCTGTTTGCGTGCAGCTATTGAATACAATTGGTTGGCTTCCATCTCTGCTCCCAGAACACCATGTTGGATCAATCTCTGTATGGCATCGCTTTCATCATAAAAGTAATCCATAGAGGCGACTCCACCAACATGAACATTTGACAAGTGTTTGGATGCTTCATGTGCTGCAAGGAGCAATTTGAAATCAGCATGAGGTGCAAAATCTAAATTATTTGTAAACCTACGGTTAATATTTGAATCTGTTGATGCCGTCATGGCCAAAATAACATCTCCGATTTTAGTTTTCTCTAATAAACCACCACATGTCCCAATTCTGATTGCGCTTTGGACTCCGTAATCATTGAAGAGTTCAGTTACATAAATGGAAAGAGATGGAAGGCCCATTCCAGTTCCTTGAACTGATACTCGTTCACCCTTATAAGTACCGGTATAGCCAAACATGTTACGGACTGCGTTGTACTGAGTGACATTTTCCATATAGGTATCTGCGATCCATTTAGCCCTCAGGGGATCTCCAGGCAGAAGTATTCGCTCGGCGATATCGCCTTTATTGGCTGAAATATGCGGTGTGCTCATGGAACCCACCTTAAGCCAAATTTCCACTTCTGGAAGGGGGATTTCTCAGTGTCGCTCACTTCTAAACTGGTTGAACTCTAGATATGTTAATTAATCATGAGTTGCGTGCTCATGTTTAGCGTGCGCCAAACGCTCCAATTGAAAAGTAGAATGTTCAATCTGTACATCAAAATGCTCTGCCACGCATTTTTGAAGTTCGTCGGTTATTTCAGGTGCGTGTCCGTCATAAAAGCACTCGTCATCGATGACAACGTGAGCAGTTAGCACCGGCAAACCCGTAGAGATTTGGGTTGCATGAAGATCATGGACCGAAAGCACATGCGGGAGTTCAAGAATGTGCGCACGTACAGAATCAAGGTCGAGTCCACGCGGGGTGGACTCCATGAGTACGTCAATTGTTTCAAAGAGAAGTTTAAATGTGCGTGGAAGTATGAGAACACCGATTAACATCGCAACTACTGCGTCAACGCGCATCCATCCGGTTGTAGCAATGATGATGGCAGAAATGATGACCGCTACTGAACCAAGTGCATCATTGACGACCTCCAAAAAGGCAGCTCTCATGTTGAAGTTTGCACCACGGACGCTGACTAGGACTGTAATCGAGGCGAGGTTCCCAATCAGTCCGATGATTCCAAATATGGCGAGCGGTCCCGATGCTATATCCGGCGGATTGACAAGCCGTTGCACTCCTTCGATAAAGATGAAGATGCCGACCCCGAGCAGGATGGCCGCCTGAGCGGTTGCCGCTAAGACCTCTGCGCGAGCATGACCCCATGTTCGGCGTAGGTTAGCTGGACGCTCGGCCAAATTTGCTGCAAAAAGTGCCAGAAGTAATCCACCAGCGTCGGTAAACATGTGGGCTGCGTCGATGAGTAGGGCAAGACTTCCAGTCAAAAGAGCTCCGACAATTTCTGCTACCAGAATTGCCGATGTAATACCGAATGCGATGGTCAAGCGGACGCGATTGGAAGGAATATTCTGTCCATGATTGTGTTCGCTCATTTCGGCCTCTCCGTTTTACTCTGCATTAGTTACTAATTCATCATTGTAGATTGTATAGTCAGCACATGCTGACTATTGCCTCACGTATAGACGTTATGAATCGTCTTGGCCGTGCGATGGCCGACCCTACCCGCTCTCGCATTCTCATGAACCTCCTTAACCACCCCGACTATCCGGTTGAGCTCGCGCGTGATCTCGATCTGACGCGATCCAATGTCTCCAATCACCTGAGTTGCTTACGGGCCTGCGGGATTGTGAATGCCATTCCCGAAGGGCGAAAGACTCGATACGAAATTTCCGATCCGCATCTGACGCGTGCATTAACTGATCTTGTGAACGTCGTTCTCGCCGTCGAAGAATCGACCGATTGTCTCGACATTACCTGCTTGGTTCCGCATTGAAAGGAGGCGAAGTAATTTCTACTACCGTGGAAGCTCAGATTGCCGAGCGCAAATCGCTCCTTCGTCGACGTATCCGTTGGTTGGTTACCGCCACGATCAGCTACAACATAATTGAGGCTATCGTCTCAGTTTCCGCCGGCTTAGCAGCATCCTCTGGAGCTTTGGTCGGCTTCGGACTGGACTCGCTCATTGAGGTTTTTTCCGCCGCCGCAGTCGCCTGGCAGTTCTCACATAGCGACCCGGAGCGTTTCGAGAAGCCCACACTCCGCGCAATCGCCATTAGCTTTTTCGCCCTTGCAGCCTATGTCATTGTCAACGCGATTCTTTCCATGACTGGGGTTGTTAATGTAGAACACAGTACAACCGGCATAGTCATAACCTCCCTTAGTTTGATTGTCATGCCCATTCTTTCCCTACTTCAACGTCGTACTGGACGCGAACTTGGTTCGGCCACTGCAGTCGCCGATTCAAAACAAACACTCCTTTGTACCTACCTTTCCGCAGCAGTGCTCCTCAGCCTCCTGCTCAATTCCCTCTTTGGATGGAGTTGGAGTGATCCAATTGCCGCCCTCATTATCGGAGGAGTTGCAATTAGAGAAGGTCGGCAAGCATGGAAGGGTCATCTGGTCTGCTGTTAGAAAAGGCCAGCTCCAACCCCACCCTGAATAGCCAATATGGTAGAAACAATTTTTTAAGGGTATAACATTTCAGGTATGGGAATGAACATTAAGAATGAAGAGGCTCACCGGCTTGCCGCGCAAGTAGCCTCGATTTATGACGAGTCTCTTACTGAGGCTGTGACCGTGGCCTTACGAGAACGTTTGGTAAGAGCCACGGCCCAGGATCGCCTTGAAAGGTTAAGGATTTTGGCTCACGAAATCGCAATACAGATGCCAAAAGGAATGACCAGAGAGTCAGTCGATTCAATGCTCTACAACGATTTAGGCCTACCTCGATGAAGGTAGTCGTGGACAGTTCAGCCATTTTATCAATTCTTTTTGCTGAGCCCGATAGCGATGAGATTCTCGTTGCAATTAGTAGTAATAGCTGCGTGATATCTGCTGGAAACTATTTAGAAACCGCAATCGTCGTAGATTCGACGAGGAATCCAATTGCAATCCGTAAATTTGATGCACTCATAAAAGAGGCTGAAATCGAAATAATTCCAGTAGATTTAAAACAGATAGAAGTCGCCCGTGCGGCATATCGTGATTATGGAAAAGGAAGTGGGCATCCAGCTCAACTGAACTTTGGAGATGTTTTTGCTTATGCACTAACAACGACCTCTCGCAGAAAACTAATTTGCAAGGGTGATGATTTCGTTAAAACAGATATTGCAACTTTTAACCTTGAAAACCCTTAAGCGGAAAATATTTTAGTATCTCTTCGTAAACTTCTTTTGGACGCGTCATAGTCGGCACGTGACCACATCCACTTAATTCAACTAATTTAGAGTCTGGAATTAGTTCGTTCAGTTTTCGGCTGGACTCGATTGAAACAATCACATCTTCTGTGCCATGAATAATTAAAGTTGGTTGGGTTATTTGCTCGACATCAAATTCCGGAACATCATCGTCCTGCCACATCTCAATCAATCTAGCTGCTTGCTCTGGCTCGGCCCTCATTAATAAGTTTCGGCCCCAGCGACGAATATGATCTGAATCTGCTTCAGGAACGCATCTATCTACAAATGCTTCCACCGCTGCTTGATAATTGTTTCGGCACGCTGCAGCAAAGGCACTTGGTGCCAGTTCAGCCCTTTCAGTTGAAGCTGAATCAACCACAATTAATCCTGTAATTCGATTGGGATATTGAGCCGCGGCCAGTTGCGCGATCGCTCCGCCAGAGGATTCGCCTGCAAGTACGCAAGTTTCAATGGCGAGTTGATCCATTACTCCAATAATGTCATCGACCATGTTCTGAACTGATATTAATTCAGGGTGAACGGGGGATTCACCTGAGCCTCGATGATCAAATGCAACGCATCTCCAATTGTCGGCGCTCAATAAACTTAAGGTCTCTTCCCACATCTCCCAACTACCTGTCCAACCACCAACTGCGAGAATTGTGCGAGAACCTGTGCCAAAACTTACGGCGTGTAAGCGAACTCCGTTTACTTCAAGGAACATGGTGGCATGTCTATCACAGAAATTGTGAATTCAAGCCGAGAGCGGTACTTATAGATAAATTCGAAAACGCAGACCATCCGTACCACCGTGGACTGCAGGTTTAACAAACTTCTCGTAGAGAACTCCGCCATTATTCTTAATTACCTTTTGCGAAAATAAGTTGTCGACATCGGTAGTAAGTTCCACAAAAGGCATACCCAATTTAATTGCCTCCGGAAGTATCTGTCTCAGCGCCTCGGTTGCATAACCATTATTTCGCTTCCATGAAAATACTTCATACCCGATATGCCCCAAACAAAGAGGCGGTAACTCTGTTGTGCCATTTTGCCAACGGAAATTAATTTCCCCGCACATATCACCATCCCACATCCAACGGGTAAAACCTGGCAGCCGAGGAACAAACGATCCATCAGATAGCTTTATATCCCCAGTTAATGCTGAAGGGTCATCTTGTTTTGCCAGGAATAATTCAGGCGCAGTTTCTATCTCCGATAGTTCACTCTGAGCGCGATCAAGATATGCGGCCGTACCAGAAGAAATCGATTGGATCAGTGCCAATCTGTAACTCTCCAGGTAGCGCTCTTCGGGGCGGATAATCTCCATGGGGCAATCACATCACAATGCGAATTTCCTCATGAATAATTTAAGCAAAAATCACTCCTTAGGTCGACGTTCCAATCCAATCCCAAAAAAATTGGCGTAATTCCTGCGAAATACCTCAAATTATTCGTTTTTAGGTGGATAATCCTCTAGGACCATTTGAGTAGATGGCCAAACGATGTGCTCTAGGGAGAATCAAATATGGAAAATGGTCGCATGATGGCAAATCCGGCACCGCTAGGTTTAGCAGCATTCGGAACCACACTTTTTCTGGCAAGTAGTTCAGATGCCAACCTCTGGAACAGAGCCGGTGGCGCACCTGTATTGGCAATGGCGCTCATTTTTGGCGGAATCGTCTGCATTTTGGTGAGTATCCTGGAATTTATTCGTGGCGACGCCATTGGATTGGTATTTTTCGGCACTTTTGGAGCTTTTTGGCTCACAATTTGGTATTACAGCACCTCTCAAGTGCAGCCCGTCGGTATCGGTGGCCCCTACTTCATGAGTTTTGCTGTCGCCGCCTTCATCTTTTGGATGGCGGTCATGAGGCGGAGCATGCTCCACAACATCTTTGGTTTTTTTGTAACTTTAACTATGGCCGTGCAAGCTTATGGAAACTGGGGTAGCGGTAACCTTAATGCAATCAAAATTGCCGGCTTCATTGGAATTGTTACGGCGTTAGTTGCTCTATATATGGCCGCCAAGGCTCTGATCAACGATGAAAATGAAAAAACAATCCTCCCTTAATCAGTAGATTACATCCCCGTATCTATAATAAAAATATGGATGCGGGGAGCTGGTAAGTGTCGAGTAGTAATCTTCGGTAATGGAACCTCGTATATCGATTATCACTTTAGGTGTGGCAAATCTTGAGCGATCATTCCACTTCTATAGGGATGGACTTAAATTGCCGACCTCCCGATCGCCTGAAGATGGCATTGTTTTCTTTCAAACAAACGGCGTTGCGCTCGCGCTCTATCCATACCAAGATCTCGCTGACGATATTGGTCCAGACTGGAGTGAGCCACGCTCGAAGTTTTCTGGTATTACTTTGGCGCACAATGTGAGGGAACGCGGCGAAGTAGATGAGGTCTTGGCATCTGCGAAAGCGGCGGGAGCTCATATTGTTAAGCCCGCTGCCGATACCTTTTGGGGCGGTTACTCTGGGTACTTCGCGGATCCGGATGGATACGTATGGGAAGTTGCTTGGGGAGCATTTGAATTCAATAACGATGGATCACTGCAAATCACCTGATCCTCGTTCTTTTTTGGGCATCTTCACCTTCAGGAACAATGTCTGGAGAGTGGACTCCGACACGCCCGGATGTATAAAAATGGGGAATCTGAGCCACCCATGCCTCAAGCAGGAGTAAAAGGGCCGTTTTGACTCCATGAGCGCGGTTGGGTTAATCTTCATCCCTGCTCTTTTATAGAGCTCTGTTGCTTGTGCGTGTGAAAAGTTGAAAAACTATTTACATCATCCATGCGAAACGGGTGCAACACACCCGACCGCGTGGGTCGGCGATTGAGCGTGAAAAAAGATCAGTAACGAAGATACGAATGGAGATGAAGTGCCAACAATTCAACAGCTAGTTCGTCGTGGTCGTGCAGAAAAGACTACGAAGACAAGCACACCTGCACTTAAGGGTTCACCACAGCGACGCGGTGTGTGTACACGCGTTTACACAACAACCCCTAAGAAACCAAACTCTGCGCTACGCAAAGTTGCACGTGTTCGTCTTACCAGTGGCATGGAAATCACTGCATACATTCCTGGTGAAGGTCACAACTTGCAAGAGCACTCCATTGTTCTAGTTCGTGGTGGTCGTGTTAAAGATCTACCAGGTGTTCGTTACAAGATCATTCGCGGATCACTAGATACACAAGGTGTAAAGAACCGTAAGCAATCACGTTCTCGCTACGGTACAAAGAGAGAGAAGAAGGCTTCCTAATGCCACGTAAAGGTCCCGTAGTAAAAGCTGCAGTTGTTGCTGATCCTGTCTACAACTCACCAGTTGTAACTGCACTCATCAACCGTGTATTACTTCACGGCAAGCGTTCAACTGCCGAAGCAATTGTTTATAACGCACTTGAAGGTTGCCGCGCTAAGAATCAAGTTGATCCAGTAATCACTTTGAAGCGCGCACTAGATAACATCAAGCCAACAGTTGAAGTTCGCTCACGTCGCGTTGGTGGAGCTACATACCAAGTACCGGTTGAAGTTAAAGCAGGACGTTCAACAACATTGGCACTTCGCTGGTTAATTGATTACTCACGATCACGTCGTGAAAAGTCAATGTCAGAGCGTCTAATGAATGAACTTATCGATGCAAGCAACGGCCTTGGTGCTGCTGTAAAGCGTCGCGAAGATACTCACAAAATGGCTGAAGCTAATAAGGCTTTCGCGCATTACCGCTGGTAACCCGCTTACAAAGATATAAAACCCGAGTTTAAACAAACGAGAAGAAGAGGCAATACGTGTCAGTATCAGTAGTAGAGAAGATCGATCTAGCTACGGTTCGCAACATTGGAATCATGGCTCACATCGACGCGGGCAAAACCACGACTACTGAGCGCATCCTTTTTTACACTGGTATTAACTACAAAATCGGCGAGGTGCACGAAGGTGCAGCAACGATGGACTGGATGGAGCAGGAGCAAGAGCGCGGTATCACTATTACCTCTGCGGCAACTACCTGTATGTGGGATGACCACCTCATTAACATTATCGATACACCCGGCCACGTTGACTTCACAATTGAGGTCGAGCGTTCACTGCGTGTTCTAGATGGTGCAGTTGCAGTGTTCGATGGTGTTGCAGGTGTAGAGCCACAATCTGAAACGGTATGGCGTCAAGCCGATCGTTACTCAGTTCCACGTATCTGTTTTGTTAACAAGCTTGACCGCACCGGGGCATCATTCGACAAGTGCGTGAGCATGATCAAGGATCGTTTAAATGCAGTCGCTCTCGTTCTGCAAATTCCAATCGGCATCGAAGGAGATTTCCTCGGAGTCGTAGATCTAATTGCGATGAAGGCACTTACTTGGCGTGGTGAGACCCAAAAGGGTGAAGATTACGCAGTTGAAGAGATTCCAGCTGACTTACTTGAAAAAGCAAAGCAAGCTCGTCACGACATGATTGAAACTCTCTCTGAGAATGACGATATTTGCATGGAGAAGTTTCTTGAGGGAATCGAATTAACTGAAGTTGAAATTATCGCTGGAATTCGCCGCGCAACACTTGCAGCAAAATTAACTCCAGTAGTAACTGGCTCTGCATTTAAAAACAAAGGCGTTCAACCGATGCTAGATGCTGTAGTTCGCTACTTGCCAAGCCCGCTCGATGTTGAATCAATCGTTGGCACAGATATGAATAACAGTGAGATTGAAATTATTCGTCACCCAGATAATAAAGAGCCTTTCTCGGCGCTTGCTTTTAAAATCATGACCGATCCACACCTTGGAAAGCTCACATTTATTCGCGTGTACTCAGGTGTACTAGAGACCGGTTCAACAATTCTTAACTCAACTAAGGATCGTAAAGAGCGCATCGGAAAGATTTACCAGATGCACGCTAATAAGCGCGAAGAGCGTGACAATGTTGGAGCAGGAATGATCGTTGCCGTTATGGGTCTTAAGGACACAACAACTGGTGAAACTCTTTGTGATCCAGTTAAGCCTGTAATCCTAGAATCAATGGACTTTCCAGCACCAGTTATTTCGGTTGCAATCGAGCCAAAGACAAAGGGTGACCAAGAAAAACTCGGTATTGCCATTCAACGTTTATCTGAAGAAGATCCAACTTTTCACGTAAAGACCGATGAAGAGACTGGGCAGACAATTATCGCTGGCATGGGCGAACTTCACCTTGAAATTTTGGTCGAGCGCATGCGCCGTGAATTTAAAGTTGATGCAAATGTTGGAAAGCCTCAGGTTGCTTACCGCGAAACTCTTCGCAAGCCTGTTGCACGTCACGACTACACACACAAAAAGCAGACCGGTGGCTCTGGACAGTTCGCAAAGATCCAGATTGCAATCGAGCCACTTCCAACTGGTGTTGTTGAGGGCGGATATGAATTCGTAAATAAAGTCACTGGTGGTCGCGTTCCTCGCGAATACATTCCATCAGTAGATGCAGGCTGTAAAGAGGGAATGACATCAGGACCACTTGCTGGTTACCCACTTACAGATGTACGAGTAACTCTTCTTGATGGTGCGTATCACGATGTTGACTCATCGGAGCTCGCTTTCAAGATTGCTGGACTTGCAGCGTTTAAGGAAGCGGCAAAGCTTGCCGATCCTGCGATTCTCGAGCCAGTGATGCGCGTCGAAGTTGTTACCCCTGAAGATTTCATGGGTGACGTCATCGGTGACATCAACAGTCGTCGTGGCCAAATCCAGGCCATGGATGAGCGGTCAGGTGCCCGCGTTGTTAGGGCGCTAGTTCCATTGTCAGAGATGTTCGGCTATGTCGGAGATCTCCGCTCTAGAACTCAAGGTCGCGCGAGCTATTCAATGGAGTTCGATTCGTATGCCGAAGTACCTGGCAACGTAGCGAAGGAAATCATTGCAAAAGTTCGTGGCGAATAAACCCTAAAACTAAAAAGCACAATCCCTAATAACTAAGCACTAGCAAACGAAAGAGGAACCAGAATGGCAAAGGCAAAGTTCGAGCGGACTAAACCGCACGTAAACATTGGCACCATCGGACATATCGATCACGGTAAGACAACTCTTACTGCTGCGATTTCTAAGGTGCTGCACGATAAGTTTCCAACTCTTAATGCAGCGACAGCTTTCGCTGACATTGATAAGGCGCCAGAAGAGCGTCAACGTGGTATCACAATCTCTATCGCTCACGTCGAGTATCAGACAGAAAAGCGTCACTACGCACACGTTGACTGCCCAGGTCACGCCGACTACATCAAGAACATGATCACCGGAGCCGCACAGATGGATGGAGCAATCCTCGTCGTTGCAGCTACTGATGGTCCAATGCCACAGACTAAGGAGCACGTTCTCCTTGCTCGTCAGGTAGGCGTTCCATCAATCGTTGTTGCACTTAATAAGTCAGACATGGTTGATGACGAAGAGATTCTTGAACTCGTTGAAATGGAAGTTCGCGAACTTCTAACTAAGTACGAGTTCCCTGGAGATGACACTCCAATCGTTCGCATCTCAGCACTTAAGGCTCTCGAAGGAGATGCTGCTTGGTCAGAGAAGATTATGGATCTTATGGATGCAGTCGATTCATTTATTCCACAGCCAGCACGCGAAATTGATAAGCCATTTCTTATGCCAGTAGAAGATGTTTTCACAATCACAGGTCGTGGAACCGTTATCACTGGTCGTATCGAGCGCGGCGTTGTAAAGGTCAACGAAGAAGTTGAAATCGTTGGAATCCGTACAGATGCTCAGAAGACAACAGTTACAGGCGTTGAAATGTTCCGTAAGTTGCTCGACGAAGGTCAAGCTGGCGAGAACGTTGGACTCCTTCTCCGTGGTCTAAAGCGCGAAGATGTTGAGCGTGGTCAGGTTGTCTGCAAGCCAGGGTCAATCACACCTCACACAGAGTTCGATGCATCTGCTTACATCCTTTCAAAGGATGAAGGCGGTCGTCACACTCCATTCTTTAACAACTACCGTCCACAGTTCTACTTCCGTACAACTGACGTAACTGGTGTTGTAACACTTCCTGCAGGAACCGAAATGGTTATGCCTGGCGATAACACTGAGATGTCAGTAACACTCATCCAGCCAATCGCTATGGAAGAAGGCTTGCGCTTTGCTATCCGCGAAGGCGGACGAACAGTAGGAGCAGGTCGCGTAACAAAGATTAAGAAGTAATTGTTGAAGCCCGGCGGCATAAAAACCGCCGGGCGTAAACAAAAGTTTGACAAGTACATTAATGAAGAATTAACGAAGTTTTACTAAAAACGAAGGAGAACGACATGGCGGGACAGAAGATCCGCATTCGACTCAAGGCCTACGACCATGAGGTGATTGACTCATCAGCGAAGAAAATCGTTGAGACAGTTGAGCGCACTGGTGCGACGGTCGCGGGTCCAGTGCCGCTACCAACAGAGAAGAACACTTACTGTGTTATTCGCTCTCCTCACAAATATAAGGACAGCCGCGAACACTTCGAGATGCGCACACATAAGCGCCTCATCGACATCATCGACCCAACACCTAAAACTGTTGACTCATTGATGCGTCTCGATCTGCCAGCTGGCGTCGACATCGAGATCAAGCTCTAAGGAAAGGACGAGAAACATGACATATACAACTCAAGCTGCCGGCTCGTCCATCAAGGGCGTTCTCGGTAAGAAGCTAGGAATGACACAGGTTTTTGATGCTAACAACAAGATGGTTCCAGTAACCGTTGTTGAAGCCGGTCCATGCGTCGTAACGCAGATTCGTACCCCTGAAGTAGATGGTTACTCAGCTGTGCAAATCGCTTTTGGTGCAATCGACCCAAAGAAGATTACGAAGCCACTTGCTGGCCACTTTGCTAAAGCAGGTGTGACACCACGTCGCTCAGTTGCAGAGCTACGTACTCTTGATACATCTTCGTACACAGTCGGACAAGAGATTGGTGCAACGGTTTTCACTGCCGGAGAACTTATCGATGCAACTGGTACAAGTACAGGAAAGGGAACTGCCGGTGTTATGAAGCGCCACGGTTTCCATGGTCTTGGTTCATCTCACGGTGTTGATCGTAAGCACCGCATGCCCGGTTCAATCGGTGCATGTTCAACACCAGGTCGCGTTTTCAAAGGAATGCGCATGGCCGGTGTTATGGGTGGCGTAAAGATCACAACACAAAACTTAGTTGTGCACGCAGTAGATGCAGAGCGCAACTTGCTTCTCATTAAAGGATCAGTTCCTGGTCCAGATGGACAACTTGTTTTCATTCGTTCTGCTGCAAAGCATGCGATATTTGAAACAGCAAAGGCAGGTGCGTAACTCATGGCGCTTACTATTGAAGTTAAAAACGCTGAAGGCGTGAAAGTTGGATCAGTTGATCTACCAACAGAAATCTTCGACGCCCAGACAAACGTTCCACTAATCCACCAAGTTGTTACAGCACAGCTTGCCGCTGCTCGCCAAGGTACTCAGAAATCTAAGAACCGTGGAGAAGTACGTGGTGGAGGAAAGAAGCCTTTCAAGCAGAAGGGAACAGGTCGCGCCCGTCAGGGTTCTTCACGTTCACCTAACCAGAAAGGTGGCGGTACAGCACACGCTGTTCGTCCTCGTACATATTTCCAACGCACACCAAAGAAAATGATTGCTGCAGCTCTTTGTGGAGTTCTCTCTGACCGTCAGCGCAATGATCGTATTCACGTTCTAGATTCAGTTTCAACTGCACCTTCCACGAAGGCAGCAATTGCAGCGGTTCGTCAGTTCAGCACACGTAAGAATCTTCTCGTTGTTGTATCTCGTTCAGAAGACCTAGCGTGGCGCTCACTTCGTAACGCTGATGATTTACATCTTCTTGTTCCAGATCAGTTGAACGCATACGACATTCTCAAAAGTGATGACGTTGTCTTCTCTGAAAGCGCAATCAAGGATTTTCTAGCCGGACCACGCAAAGTGGTAAAGGCAGTTGCACGTGAGAGCGAGGTCAGCGCATGAAAGATTACCGCGATGTTCTAGTAGCACCAGTTGTCTCTGAAAAGAGCTACTCACTACTTGATGAGAACAAATACACATTTATCGTTGCACCAGATGCTAATAAGACCGAGATCAAGATCGCGGTTGAAAAGGTATTTGGCGTAAAGGTAGTCAGCGTTAACACCATGAACCGTCAGGGTAAGAATAAGAAGACCCGTTTCGGTGATGGAAAACGTAAAGACACAAAGCGCGCAATTGTGCAGGTAGCAGCTGGCGACCGTATCGACATCTTCGGAGGACCAGTTTCCTAACCGGAACTGGACTTCTAAGAGAAAAGGATCATCATGGCACTTCGTAAATTAAAGCCAACGACCCCGGGTCAACGCGGCGCAAGCGTTCCAGATTTTGCTGAACTCACACGTTCAACACCTGAGAAGTCACTTGTACGTCCAATCCACTCAAAGGGTGGACGCAACAATGCAGGACGCATCACTATTCGTCACCAAGGTGGCGGACACAAGCGTGCCTACCGTCTCATCGATTTTATTCGCAATGATAAAGATGGTGTGCCAGCAAAGGTCGCTCACATTGAGTACGACCCAAATCGCACCGCACGTATCGCACTTCTGCACTATGCAGATGGAGAAAAGCGTTACATCATCGCGCCAAATAAATTAGAGCAGGGTGCAACCGTTGAAAACGGTCCAAAGGCAGATATTAAGCCTGGCAATAACCTGCCACTTCGTAATATTCCAGTAGGTACCGTCGTTCATGCAATTGAATTACGCCCAGGCGGAGGAGCAAAGATTGCTCGTTCAGCCGGTGCATCGGTTCAGCTAGTTGCAAAAGAGGGCGCGTTCGCACAACTGCGTATGCCATCTGGTGAAATTCGTAACGTCGATGTGCGTTGCCGTGCAACTGTTGGTGAAGTTGGAAATGCTGAGCAGTCCAATATCAACTACGGAAAAGCCGGTCGTATGCGTTGGAAGGGCAAGCGCCCATCTGTTCGCGGAGTTGTTATGAACCCAGTAGATCACCCACACGGTGGTGGTGAAGGTAAGACTTCCGGAGGTCGTCACCCAGTGACACCTTGGGGTAAGCCTGAAGGCCGCACTCGTAAGAAGAAAGCATCAGATTCAATGATCGTCCGTCGTCGCAAAACGAATAAGAAGCGGTAGGTAGGAGCCCTCATGCCAAGAAGTCTCAAGAAGGGTCCATTCGTTGATGGACATCTACTCAAGAAGGTAGATGCTCAAAACGATGCTAATACCAAGAACGTGATTAAGACCTGGTCGCGTCGCTCAATGATCATTCCAGCAATGATCGGACACACCATCGCAGTACATGATGGTCGCAAGCACATTCCAGTTTTCATTACTGACGCGATGGTTGGACACAAGCTTGGTGAGTTCTCACCAACTCGTACCTTCCGTGGTCACGTCAAGGGCGAAGATCGGAGAGCAACACGTGCCTAATACAACGCCAGATCTAGATTCAACACAAGCTCCATTAATCGCTCGTGCAGTTTTGCGCGACATCCGCCACACACCACAAAAGGCTCGACGCATCGTCGATCTCATCCGTGGCCAGCGCGCCGATGAAGCTTTATCGATTTTGAAGTTTGCTCCACAAGCTGCAGGCAGCGATGTGTACACACTTCTTAACAGCGCCGTTGCAAATGCAAAGGCAAAAAACCCAGCTATCCGCGATGCATCAGAGCTATGGGTAGTAGAAGCTCTCGTTGACGAGGGTCGCACAATGAAGCGCTTTCGTCCACGTGCTCAAGGTCGCGGATTCCGTATCTTGAAGCGCTCATCACACATCTCAGTTGCAGTAAGCGACATGAAAATCGCTTCTAAGACTATGAACAAGAAGGGAGCGTCCAAGTAATGGGTCAAAAAGTAAACCCACACGGCTTCCGTCTCGGCATTACAACTGAATTTAAGTCACGTTGGTATGCAGACAAGTTGTACAAGGATTACGTCAAGGAAGATGTCGAAATCCGTCGCATGATGCAGAAGGGTATGGAGCGCGCTGGTGTATCTCGAATTGAAATCGAGCGCACACGTGATCGTGTCCGTATCGATCTTCATACTGCTCGTCCAGGAATTGTTATTGGTCGTCGTGGCCAAGAGGCAGATATCTTGCGTCAGCGTCTTGAGAAGTTAACTGGCAAGCAAGTTCAGTTAAATATTCTTGAAGTTAAGAACCCAGAGATTGATGCACAACTTGTTGCACAGGGAATCGCCGAGCAGTTAGCTGCCCGTGTTTCATTCCGTCGTGCAATGAAGAAGTCAATGCAATCAGCGATGAAGGCAGGAGCACAGGGCATTCGTGTTCAGTGTGGTGGTCGTCTTGGTGGGGCTGAAATGTCTCGCTCAGAGTTCTACCGCGAAGGTCGCGTCCCATTGCACACACTTCGTGCCGATATTGATTATGGCTTCTACGAAGCGGCAACTACTTTCGGTCGCTTAGGTGTAAAGGTCTGGATCTATAAGGGTGAAATTATTGGTTCACGTGCAGAACGTGCAGCAACAGCTTTAGCTGAAGCTCGCGCACCAAAGCCAGAGCGTCGCGGACCACGTCCACCACGCCAAGCACGCGGTGAAGTAACTGTCACTAAGCCTGCGGCTGCAGTCGAAGGAGCTAACTAATATGTTAATTCCACGTCGCGTTAAGCACCGCAAGCAGCACCACCCTTCTCGTAGTGGTGCAACAAAGGGCGGAAGCGCAGTTGCTTTCGGTGATTATGGTATTCAAGCTTTAGAGCCTGCATACGTAACTAACCGTCAGATCGAAGCCGCTCGTATCGCTATGACTCGCTACATCAAACGTGGTGGAAAGGTTTGGATCAATATTTATCCAGATCGTCCAATCACTAAGAAGCCTGCTGAAACTCGCATGGGTTCAGGTAAGGGTTCACCGGAGTGGTGGATTGCAAACGTAAAGCCAGGTCGCGTGATGTTTGAAATCTCAGGCGTAACTGAAGCTGTCGCTAATGAAGCGATGCGTCTTGCAATACATAAACTTCCAATGAAATGTCGTGTTGTGAAGCGTGAGGAGGCATAAGTGGCTACTACAACTACAACTGAAGAGTTGCGCCAATTATCGGCCGAGGAGTTAACTGACAAAGTGCGTGAGATGAAGGAAGAGTTATTTAATCTTCGTTTCCAAGCAGCAACTGGTCAACTTGAAAGCCATGGCCGCTTAGGTGCGGTACGTAAAGAGATTGCACGCGTCTACACAATTATGCGCGAGCGCGAACTAGGAATCGGGGGAGCTGCCTAATGGAAACAGCTAATGAAGATCGCGGATTCCGCAAGGTTCGTGAAGGCGTAGTCGTGAGTGACAAGATGGATAAGACCATTACTGTCGAGGTATCAAATCGTGTAAAGCACGGTATGTACTCAAAGGTTCTCTCACGCTCACATAAGTTAAAGGCACATGACGAGGCAAATACTGCCGGCATGGGCGATCGTGTACTCATCATGGAAACTCGACCACTCTCAGCGACAAAGCGCTGGCGTTTAGTTGAGATTCTCGAGAAGGCCAAGTAAGGGCTGGTGGATAATAAATGATTCAACAAGAGTCGCGCCTACGCGTTGCGGATAACACTGGAGCTAAGGAGCTTCTTTGTATCCGTGTGCTCGGTGGATCCAAGCGCCGTTATGCCGGTATCGGAGACATCATCGTATGTTCCGTCAAGGATGCAATCCCTGGTGGACAGGTAAAGAAGGGTGAGGTCGTAAAGGCCGTCATCGTTCGCACAGTTAAGGAGCGTCGTCGTCCAGATGGCTCTTACATTAAATTTGATGAGAATGCCGCAGTGATCTTGAAAGCTGATGGCGAACCACGTGGAACCCGTATCTTCGGACCAGTTGCACGCGAACTTCGCGATAAAAAGTTTATGAAGATCATCTCGCTGGCTCCGGAGGTGCTATAAAAAATGGCAAAGATTAAGAAAAATGACACTGTTTTGGTTATCGCCGGAAAAGATAAAGGCGTAACTGGAAAAGTTCTATCCGTTGACGGGGATCGAATCCTCATCGAAGGTGTGAATCGCCAAAAGCGCCACACTAAAGAGTCAACTGGAGATCGCGGCGTTAAAGTCGGCGGAATCATCACCGTTGAAGCTGCAATTCACATTTCAAATGTCATGGTCGCAGATGATGATGGCTTGGCAACACGCATTGGCTCACGTAAAGATGACGAGGGCAAAAATGTTCGTATCTCACGTCGCACCGGAAAGGACATCTAATGTCTACAGAGTTAGATGTACGTCTTAAGAGTAAGTACAAGAGCGCAATCGCTCCTGCACTAAAAACTCAATTCGGTTACAAGAACGTGATGCAGATTCCAAACCTGACCAAGATTGTGGTCAACATGGGTGTTGGCGATGCTGCTCGTGATTCAAAGCTTATTGAAGGTGCAATCCGCGACTTAGCAACTATTACTGGACAAAAGCCACAGGTAACTAAGTCACGTAAATCAATTGCGCAGTTCAAGCTTCGTGAAGGTCAGCCAATTGGCGCGCACGTAACAATGCGCGGAGATCGTATGTGGGAGTTTGCAGATCGCTTGCTTTCAATCTCACTTCCACGTATCCGTGACTTCCGTGGTCTATCTCCAAAGCAGTTTGATGGAAAAGGAAACTACACATTCGGTCTAACCGAACAAGTGGTGTTCCCAGAAATCGAACAGGACAAAATCGATCGTCCACGTGGAATGGATATCACCTTCGTCACTACAGCAAAGAACGATGCAGAAGGCCACGCGCTATTAAAAGCTCTTGGTTTTCCATTTAGGGAGGCATAAGAGATGGCAAAAACATCACTAGTCGTCAAAGCAGCTCGCAAGCCAAAGTTCAAGGTTCGCGGCTATACCCGATGCAGCCGTTGTGGTCGTCCACACGCTGTCTACCAAAAGTTTGGAATTTGTCGCGTGTGCTTCCGTGAAATGGCGCACCGTGGTGAACTTCCTGGCATCACCAAGGCATCTTGGTAAACCCGCTTCTATCCAACTAACTACAACGAAATAGGTCCGAAAAGGAAACCAGTTCGAGAAAGGCCACGAGGCCACGTATGACAATGACAGATCCGATCGCAGACATGTTAACTCGTCTGCGCAATGCGAACTCTGCCTACCATGATTCGGTTTCAATGCCGTCATCATCGGTCAAGGTACGAATTGCAGCAATCCTTCAACAAGAGGGATACATCGCTACATATCGCGTTGAAGAAGCAGAAGATGGAGTAGTTAAGAACCTAGTTCTTGACCTTAAGTTTGGCGCAAACCGTGAGCGTTCAATCGCTGGTTTACGTCGAGTAAGCAAGCCAGGACTTCGCGTTTATGCAAAGTCAACATCTCTACCAAAAGTACTTGGTGGATTAGGCGTTGCAATCATTTCAACCTCATCTGGTTTGCTTACTGATAAGCAAGCCAACAAGCAGGGCGTAGGCGGAGAAGTTCTCGCCTATGTGTGGTGATCGCTAATGTCCCGTATCGGTCGTATGCCAATCGCCGTCCCTAGTGGCGTCGAAATCACAATTGCTGGCCAGAACGTTTCAGTTAAAGGTCCTAAGGGATCTCTTTCTCTAGACGTTGCCGAGCCAATTCAAGTTTCACAGACAGAGGGTGTCATCACAGTTGCTCGTCCAAATGAAGAGCGCTTAACTCGCTCACTTCACGGCCTTTCTCGCACACTAGTTGCGAACATGGTTGAGGGCGTTACAAATGGATACACAACAACGATTGAAATCGTTGGTGTTGGTTACCGTGTCGCTGAAAAGGGCGCGAACCTTGAGTTCCAACTCGGATACAGCCACAATATTGATTTCCCAGCACCAGCTGGAATCACTTTCAAAGTTGAGACACCAACTAAGTTCCAAATCATTGGAATTGATAAGCAAAAAGTTGGCGAAGTAGCTGCCAAAGTTAAGAAGCTTCGTAAGGCCGATCCATATAAGGGCAAGGGCTTACGTATCTCAGGTGAAGTTGTTCGCCGCAAGCAAGGAAAGACGGGTAAGAAGTAATGGCTATTGGTGTAAAGGTCCGCAAAGGTTCGGCAACAAATGCCCGCGCCCGTCGTGCTTTCCGAGTTCGCAAAAAGGTCTCGGGAACTCCAGCACGTCCACGTTTAGTCGTTTCACGCTCGTCACGTCACTTGTTCGTTCAAGTAATCGATGACACCGTCGGCAAGACGCTTGCCTTCGCCTCAACAATGGAGGCAGATTTCCGTAACGATAAAGCTGATAAGAGCGCTAAGGCAAAGGCGATCGGTGCATTAATTGCAACGCGCGCTAAAACTGCCGGAATCGATTCTGTCGTTTTTGATCGCGCCGGTAATAAGTATCACGGACGCATTGCAGCAGTTGCTGATGGTGCACGAGAGAATGGATTGGAGTTCTAATGGCCGCTAATCCAACTACTGCAGCACCTGCAGGAAATGATCGCGCTGGTGCGGGTAAAGGTCGTGGCGAACGCCGCGAACGCCGCGATGATCGCGAAAAAGAAAAAAATCCATTTATGGAGCGCGTCGTATTTATTAACCGCGTATCTAAAGTTGTAAAGGGTGGACGTCGTTTCTCATTCACTGCTCTCGTTGTTGTCGGAGACGGCAATGGTCAGGTTGGAATTGGTTACGGAAAGTCAAAGGAAGTTCCACAAGCGATTGCAAAGGCAGTAGAAGAGGCTAAGAAGTCTTTCTTTACTGTTCCACGTATCCAAGGAACTGTTCCTCACTCAGTACAAGGAGAAACTGCAGCTGGCGTTGTTCTACTACGCCCAGCTAGCCCAGGTACCGGAGTAATTGCCGGTGGACCAGTGCGTGCAGTACTTGAGTGTGCAGGCATCACGGATGTATTGACTAAGTCACTTGGATCTAACAATGCAATCAACATGGTTCACGCCACTGTTGCAGCGCTAAAGATGCTTGAGAGCCCAGCGCAAATCGCTGCTCGACGTGGTCTTCCATTAGAAGATGTTGCACCAGCTGCAATTATCCGCGCTTCACAGATCACAGTAGGTGTCTAATGCCACGTTTAAAAGTAACTCAGATTCGCTCGAAGGTTGGAAACAAGCCGGAGCAGCGCGACACACTTCGTTCATTGGGCCTCAAGCGCATTAACGATGTCGTTGTTAAAGAGGATCGTCCAGAGATTCGCGGAATGGTCTACGCAGTTCGTCACTTGATCACAGTTGAGGAGGTTGAATAACGATGACACTAAAACTTCATCATCTTCGTCCAGCCCCTGGTGCAAAGAAAGCTAAAACTCGTAAGGGTCGCGGTGAGGCATCAAAGGGTAAGACAGCAGGTCGTGGTGGCAAGGGAACTCGTGCCCGTAATCAGGTTCGTGCAGGTTTCGAAGGTGGTCAACTACCTCTCGTAATGCGTTTACCTAAGCTTCGTGGCTTCAAGAACCCTGCTCGAATTGAGTATCAAGCAGTTAACGTCTCAACGATTAACGCGCTATTCCCTAAGGGTGGCGATGTAACTGTTGCAGATCTCATTGCTAAGGGTGCAGTTCGTGACTCTCTTCCCGTGAAGGTGTTAGGCAATGGCGATATCGATGTCACAGTAAACGTCACGGCTCATGCATTCTCATCAACTGCAGTAGATAAAATTGCAGCTGCCGGCGGAAAAACCACCGTTCTTTAATCGAAGCACCATTTAATAGATAGAAAGAGTGGAGAAGATCAATGCTTTCAGCATTCGCAATGGCCTTTAGGACACCTGACCTACGTAGGAAGATCTTCTTCACCCTCTCCATCATGGCGCTATTCCGCTTTGGCTCAGTCGTTCCAACTCCAGGCGTGTCGTACTCAAATGTTCAGCAGTGCTTGGCCACTGTTGAATCAGGGGGTCTCTTCGGCTTAATTAATTTATTTAGCGGTGGAGCACTTCTACAACTTTCGGTATTCGCACTTGGAATCATGCCTTACATCACTAGCTCAATTATTATTCAATTGCTTACCGTTGTTATTCCTCGCTTCGAAACACTTAAAAATGAGGGCCAGTCAGGTACTGCAAAATTAACCCAGTACACACGTTACTTAACCATCGGTCTTGCAATCTTGCAGTCAACTGGATTAATCGCAGTTGCACGTACACCAGGTCGTTTGATTGCAGGCTGTGATTTGGCAATTATTCCAGATACGTCATGGTCTCGAATTATCACAATGATCTTTGTAATGACCGCTGGAACATCAGTAATCATGTGGCTCGGCGAGCTCATCACTGATCGTGGTGTCGGTAACGGTATGTCAATCTTGATTTTTACATCTATTGCTGCAAGTTTTCCAAGTCAACTGTGGTCCATAAGACTTCAGAAGGGTCTCTTTGCCTTTCTATTTGTTATGGCCGTGGGTGTTCTGGTAGTCGCCGCCGTAGTATTCGTTGAGCAGGCACAGCGCCGTATTCCAGTGCAGTATGCAAAGCGCATGGTTGGACGTCAATCTTATGGCGGAACTAGTACATATATTCCAATTAAAGTTAACCAGGCTGGCGTAATTCCAGTGATTTTCGCTTCCTCTTTACTTTATATACCTTCCCTTATTGTTAACTTCACAAATAGTCAATCAGCATGGGCAGTTTGGATTAGTCGAAACTTTGTAAACGGTGACAATATTGTTTATGTACTCTCCTATGCAGGTCTCATTATTTTCTTTACTTACTTCTATGTTGCAATTACATTCAACCCAGATGAGGTTGCAGATAATATGAAGAAGTACGGTGGATTTATTCCTGGTATTCGTGCAGGCCGCCCTACATCTGAGTATCTACAGTATGTTCTCTCACGTATTACCGCACCTGGCTCTCTATACCTTGCCTTAGTTGCCGTTATTCCAATTGGTGCACTTGTGCTCTTTGGTGCGACGCAGAACTTCCCCTTCGGTGGAACAGCGATTTTAATTGTTGTTGGTGTAGGTCTTGATACTGCAAAGCAGATTGAGTCACAGTTGCAGCAGCGTTCCTATGAGGGATTCCTGAAGTAATGCGCCTTGTCCTGGTAGGTCCACCAGGCGCTGGTAAGGGAACACAAGCACAATTCCTAGCAGCGCACTATTCAATTCCGCATATCGCAACGGGTGATATTTTCCGGAGCAATTTGAAAGCTGGAACTTCACTGGGGCTTGAAGCAAAGAGTTTCATGGATCGCGGCGAATTAGTACCAGATTCAGTTACCAATGAGATGGTAAAGACTCGCTTGCTTCAGGATGATCTTGGTAATGGTTTTCTCTTAGATGGCTTTCCACGTAATGTTTTGCAGGCCGAAGTTTTGCGGGCAAACTTAGCGGAAAAATTAACTCCACTCACGGCAGTCCTAGAACTATCTATCGACAATGATGAGATTATTACTCGTTTATCAAGTCGTAGGACATGTAAAGAGTGTGGATTGCCAACGGTTAATAAAGAAAAATGCCCAAACTGTGGTGGAGATGTTTACCAGCGCGAAGATGACAAAGTAGAGGTTATTTCTCGTCGCCTTGAGGTCTACCAAGAACAGACTGCGCCAATCATTTCCTTTTATCGCAACGAAGGTTTGCTAATTACTGTCAGCGCAAGCGGAAACGTTGAAGAGATTACGATGCGTGCGATTTCAGCCCTGAACCGCGTTTCCTAGAGGAAAATATTTATGGCGATTCAAATAAAAACGCTCGATGAATTAAAGATTATGCGTCGTGCTGGTTTGGTCGTTGCCCAAATACATCAGGCAATTCGGGATGTAATTAAACCTGGGATGACGACCGATGCACTTGATGTGATAGCAGCGGCAGTTATCAAACGCGCTGGTGCAACATCAAACTTCCTAAATTATCATGGCTTTCCCGCCACAATCTGTGTCTCCATCAACGATGAGATTGTTCATGGAATTCCTGGAGCAAAGATAATTAATGTTGGCGATGTTATTTCAGTTGATTGTGGTGCAATTGTCGATGGATGGCATGGAGATGCAGCTTTTTCTATCGGTATAGGTACGGTGGATTCAGCTGATCAAAGGCTCATGGATGTCTGCGAAGAATCCATGTGGCGTGGAATCGCCGCAGGCAAGAACGGTGCCAAGCTAACTGACATTGGCTATGCGATCGAGCAGTACACGAATTCGCAGGGTAAGTATGGAATCCTGCGCGAATACGGCGGCCATGGAATCGGTACTGAAATGCACCAAGCGCCCCATGTTTTAAATTTTGGCAAAGCCGGTCAAGGTCCAGAGATTGTCCCCGGGCTCGTTTTAGCTATTGAGCCGATGATTACTCGTGGCTCAGAGCGCACCAAAGTATTGAGCGATGATTGGACCGTTGTATCGGTAGATAAATCACGCGGCGCACACTTCGAACACTCGTATGCAATCTGCCCAGACGGTAAGCCATTTGTATTGACGGCCATCGATGGTGGTCGATCTCAACTCAATCGCTTAGGCGTGGAAATCTCAGATTTACTGTAAATAGTTATACGTACGTGATGAATTCTTATAAATAATTAGCACATTTCTAGTAAATTTCTCTCAGCCCTCACCCTCGAGGGGTTTACATAATGGAGAAATTAATGAAGAGTTTTGCACGCATCGGAGCGGCCGTGGCAATCGCCGCAATGCTCGTAAGTAGCGCTGCCATATCCCAGGCAGCAATCAAGCCAGCTGAAAAAGCAATGATTGGGGATGACTGCACTGCAGCAGCTGCCAAGATTGGAAAAGTTGCAAAGGGCCGTGGCGTCGAAGGTACAGATTTAACGTGCATGGTTGTACCAAATGGTTCATACAAGGGCCAAACTAAATGGTGGTACAAAGATGTTAAAGCTCTAAAGAATATTGATTGGACTGTTCCTGCTAACCCAGGTGGTTACTCACTAACTAGTGGTGCAATAAGCGATTCACTTAAGGCCGAAGAGCTACTTGGTGATTACACATCGTCATTCAAGCCGGGTGCAGGTGGGTCTGTTGGCCTAGCAGCGTTCCAAGAGATTAAAGGTAAGCCTGAGGCAGCCTTAGTTGTTGGAATTGCATTAACAGGTGGAATGTACTCAAATAAATCAACACTTAATCTTCTCAGTTCAACACCAATTGCCAAAGTATTACGCGAGTACGATGCAATCGTTGTTCCTGCATCATCTAAGTACCGCACACTCAATCAGTTAATGGATGATTTAAAAGCTAAGCCAAATGGTGTAGCAATCGCTGGCGGAAGCAAAGGCGGAATTGATCATCAGGTAATCGGACTCCTTGCTCAAAAAGCAGGCATCGATCCAACTAAGTTGAATTACGTTGTCTTCTCAGGTGGACCTGAAGTTGTAACATCTCTTTTGAGTAACTCAACTCAAGTTGGTATTTCAGGCTCTGCAGAGTTTGCAGCATTTGTTGCATCAGGAAAACTCCGTGTTCTCGGAGTTTCATCGGCTAAAGCACTCAAGGGTTTCAAGGGCAAGACTTTTGTTTCCCAGGGATATGACTTGGTCTACGGAAACTGGCGCGGAATTATGGCACCGGCTGATCTCTCAAAGGCCGATTACATGAACTTCATTAAAGTAATCGACATCATGCATGTCTCTCCATCATGGAAGGCACAGCTAGTAAAGAACAACTGGGATAACGAATTCGCAGCGGGAACGGACTTTAAGTCATTCCTTGAGAAGCACATCCCAGAAATAAATGCAGTTATGAAGGGTCTTGGAATCTAATTGATTCCAAAGATTTCTAAGCAAGGAAAGGGGGAGCTCGCATTTGCGAGCTCTCTCTTCTTGCTTGGAATTTTCGTCGCTTGGGATGTTTCCAAGATGGAAATTCCACAGGGTTCATCGATTGTTAGCCCACAAACCTTCCCATATATGGTCGCGCTTTTTACTTCACTCGTTGGAATAGCGTTGGTTTTCGAAGTTCTCCGAGGACGTTATGCAACACCGGATGGGGATGAACCTGGCGACCCGTTTCTTCCAGCAAATTTTAAAACGATGGCTATCTTGGCAGCGGCGATTGGTTTACACGTAATTTTATTGGAGATTGCTGGTTATGTCGTAGCGGCAACTCTCTGTTTTTGGGGAGTAGCTTTTGCATTCGGTTCACGTAAATACCTCAAGGACTTAGGGATAAGTTTAGCTTTTGCTGGCATCGTCTATTTTTCTTTTACTAAAGGTTTAAATATAAATCTACCCTCCGGTTTTTTTGAAGGGATGTTAGGTAAATAGTTATGGGAAATAGTTTTGCAATGTTAATGGACGGCTTCCAAACCGCATTCACTCCTACTAATTTAATGTTTGGACTACTAGGAACATTTCTTGGAACCCTTGTCGGGGTTCTGCCAGGTATCGGACCCGCTTTAGCAATCGGACTCTTGCTTCCGATTACTTTGACGGTTAATCCAACATCTGCACTGATTATGTTTGCGGCAATCTATTACGGAGCGATGTATGGCGGTTCAACAACATCGATTTTACTAAATACCCCGGGTGAAAGCGGATCGGTAATTACTGCCTTAGAGGGCAATAAAATGGCCAAAGCCGGCCGTGCCGGTGCCGCCCTTGCAACCGCTGCAATTGGATCCTTCGTAGCTGGAACTATTGCGACATTGTTTCTCGCATTTGGTGCTCCAACGCTGGCCGAGTTTGCTCTTACGATTCAACCGGCAGGTTACTTGTCTTTAATTATTTTGGCTTTTGCAACAGTGGGAACTCTTCTTGGCTCCTCTCGAATCAGAGGGTTGGTGGCGTTGTCCGTTGGCCTAGTAATTGGTTTAGTTGGTGCTGATCTGCAATCAGGCGCGTTGCGTTTAACTTTCGGAAACCTTAATGCAATTGATGGCATTGAAACGGTTACGGTAATTGTTGCCATCTTTGCACTCGGTGAAGCTCTGTATTTAGCTAGTCGTCATTCTCTTGTTCCTGTAGAAGTTCTAGCGATGAAGGGCAAAGCTTGGATGACGAAGGAGGATTTCCGTCGTTCATGGAGACCATGGCTTCGTGGAACGGCGATTGGTTTCCCACTTGGAGTGATACCTGCAGGTGGCTCAGAGGTTCCAACATTTTTAAGTTACGGCGTTGAAAAAGCACTATCGAAAAATAAGGATGAGTTTGGAAAAGGCGCTATCGAAGGTGTTGCTGGCCCTGAAGCGGCTAACAATGCCAACGCGGCCGGAGTCTTAGTTCCAATGTTGGCACTTGGATTGCCAACGTCAGCGACTGCCGCCGTGGTTCTCGTTGCTTTTCAATCATTTAATATTCAACCCGGGCCAATGCTATTTCAAACAAGCCCTGAAATCGTCTGGGGATTGATTGCATCATTATTTATCGGTAACGCACTTCTGCTAGTACTTAATTTGCCGCTCATACGTTTTTGGGTCTTGCTTCTCAAGATTCCTACCCACTATTTATACGCCGGCATCACAACTTTTGCGCTTTTAGGTGCCTATGCACTCAATAATTCGACCTTTGATTTACAAGTCGCACTTGCGGTTGGCTTTATTGGCTATTTATTCCGTCGCTTTGGAGTACCTATAACTCCATTGATAATCGGCGTAATCCTTGGACCTTTGGCAGAACTTTATTTCAAACGGGCACTGCAAATTAGTCAGGGAGATTGGCAAATTTTGATCGATGGCAGTTTCCCTAAAGTTATTTATTCGATCCTCATTTTAGTGATCATAGGACCATTAGTTTGGAACTTTAAGAAAAAATTCGCAGTTAATAAGAAATAGATACGCCCGATGATTACTTATCGAGCCCTCGAACTAGATGCTAACGCCGCCCAAGTCGGATTAATTGCCGCAATTTATGCACTCTTCCCTGTTTTACTTGCTTTGCAGTTTGGTCGTTTAGTGGGACGGCTTGGAGAGGGAAAGTTTATTATTGCAGGAACAATCACAATGATTCTCACCTCTCTCCTTTTAGTTTTTTCAAACTCATTAGCTCTTCTTGCCATAGCAACTTCATTATCGGGGATCGCGCACTTAGCGTGCATGCTTGGCGGTCAGACAATGGTTGCACTGCGCACGCCACGCGAAAGTTATGATCGCTACTTTGGCTATTACACATTTAGTGCATCTGTCGGACACATGATCGGACCACTCCTTGCAACGGTTGTTGCTGGATCAAATGGCGTTTTACCTAAGTCGACTTCTAGCGCTTTTCTTTTAGGTGCTTTTCTTTCAATTGCAGCTTTAGTTCCTGTTCTGAGCTGGCGTCGCGAGCGACCATCAGTAGAGGCAAAAACCAATGGCGAAGGAACTTACTCTGCTGCAATTAGATTGGTTAGAAAACCCGGAATTCTGGCGGCGATTTATATTTCTTTGGCTATTTCTGCAACGGCCGATGTGCTTGTCGTCTTCTTGCCACTATATGGAAGCGAGAATAATTTTTCACCGTATGCCGTTGGAATTATTTTGGCATTGCGTGCAGGTACAACCATGATGTCCCGTTTTTTTCTTGGACGATTGAGTGAGCGTTTTTCAACATATCAATTGTTGATGTGGAGCACGTTAATTTCACTAATTGCATGTGGTGCGATGGCATTTGCAAAGAGCGCTATTTCACTAGCGATAATTGTTTTTATTGCAGGATTTTCCTTGGGCATTGGACAACCATTGACGATGTCATTGGTGGCCCAGAAAACGCAGCCCGAAGAACGAGCATTGGCAGTTTCTGCGCGATTGATGGGCAACCGTTTGGGCCAATTCCTTGTCCCAGCCGCGGCAGGTATTGTCGCCGCAGCCTCCGGTGCTGGTGCGGTCTTTATTGGACTCTCTATCCTCCTCGGAAGCTCGATTTTCTCCGTAAAACGCCAATAATTGTGGCCTGAGTTACACCGCTGTAATTCACCTTGGCCGATTTCCCTTATTCAAGCCCGACCTCTAAACTACAACTTCGCTTGTTTCACGCTCAAACAGAATTGTAGGTACAGATTGGCTAGCAAAGATGGCGCCATCGAAATGGAAGGCACTGTTTCTGAAGCTTTACCTAACGCGATGTTTCGTGTGGAACTAACTAATGGACATAAAGTCCTCGCTCACATCAGTGGAAAAATGCGAAAGAACTACATTCGCATTTTAACTGCTGACCGTGTGATCGTTGAAATGAGTCCGTATGACCTTACAAAGGGTCGAATTATTTATCGTTATAAGTAACGAAGGAGCACAAAGTCATGAAGGTTAATCCAAGCGTTAAGAAGATTTGCGATAAGTGCAAAGTCATTCGCCGCAAGGGTCGCGTCATGGTCATTTGCGAAAATCTTCGTCACAAGCAACGTCAAGGCTAAGAACTAACTAACTCGTAATACGACTTCAGCGAGTAATTGCTGAAGACCTCTGGACTGGTAGGCCAGAGAACAGTATTGCGGAGGACCTCCAGATACAGATAGGTAGATACATGGCACGTCTCGTCGGTGTCGATCTTCCGCGCGAAAAACGCGTTGAAATCGCACTCACTTACATCTTTGGAATGGGTCTTACCCGTTCTCAAAAAACGCTAGCTGAAACTGGCATTAGTCCAGATACACGCGTTAAGGATTTGCAGGAGCCTGAGCTTGCAAAACTTCGCGAATACATCGAAGCAAACTTCAAAATCGAAGGTGATCTTCGTCGTGAAATTTCTGGCGACATCCGTCGCAAAGTTGAAATCCAGAGTTACCAGGGAATTCGTCACCGTAAGGGACTTCCTGTTCGTGGTCAGCGCACACACACAAATGCGCGTACACGTAAAGGTCCTCGTAAGGCAATTGCAGGTAAGAAGAAGGTGACTAAGTAATGGCCGCTCCTAAGTCAAAGACTGCCGCAACAAAGGGCAAAGTAAAGACTCGTAAAAAAGAGAAGAAGAACATCGCTGTTGGTAAGGCTTTTATTAAGAGCACTTTCAACAACACAATCATCTCTATCACTGATCCATCGGGCGCTGTTATCTCATGGTCTTCATCTGGCCAAGTTGGTTACAAGGGCTCACGTAAGTCGACTCCATTCGCAGCACAGCTTGCAGCAGAAGCTGCAGCTCGTCGCGCGCAAGAGCATGGCTTAAAGAAAGTAGATGTTTTCGTTAAGGGCCCTGGCTCTGGACGTGAAACTGCAATCCGTTCATTGCAAGCAGCTGGTTTGGAAGTCGGTGCCATCTCTGATGTAACACCTGCTCCACACAATGGTTGCCGTCCATGCAAGCCTCGTCGAGTTTAAGGAAGGAAGAGAATAAATGGCTCGTTATACCGGAGCAGACTGCAAGCGTTGCCGTCGCGAAAAAGTAAAGCTCTTCCTTAAGGGCACCAAGTGCGATGGACCTAAATGTCCAATCGAATCTCGTCCTTATCCACCTGGCCAGCATGGCCGTGGTCGATCAAAAGAGTCTGAGTACCTATTGCAGATGCGTGAGAAGCAGAAGTGCGCACGTATCTACGGAGTTCTCGAAAAGCAGTTCCGTGGTTACTACGAAGAGGCAAACCGCAAGCAGGGCAAGACTGGTGAAAACCTTCTAGTTCTTCTTGAGACACGTCTTGACAATGTTGTCTTCCGCGCAGGATTTGCTAAGAGTCGTGACATGTCACGCCAACTAGTGCGCCACGGTCACTTCCTTGTAAATGGCAAGAAGGTAAATATTCCTTCATTCCGTGTGACTCCAATGGACATCATCGATGTTCTTCCAAAGTCACTCGATCTCACACCATTTATCGTTGCAAGTGCAGAACTTGGCGAGAAGTCGGTACCGGCATGGATGGAGGTCGTTGGTTCGCAAATGCGCATCATCATTCACGGTGTTCCTGCACGTGCAGTCATCGACACTCAGGTGCAAGAGCAGCTAATCGTTGAGCTTTACTCTAAGTAATTTTTAAAAAGCCTCTGACGTTAAAAATCAGCGGGCATGCGGGCAGTACAAGTAAGGCAAATGTGGAGATCAAATAGTGGATTTCCCCGAAACGAAGAGGAGCACCAGTGCTAATTGCACAACGTCCCACCCTCAGTGAAGAAGTAATTTCTGAGTCCCGTTCACGGTTCATTATTGAACCGTTAGAACCAGGCTTTGGATACACCCTTGGCAACAGCATGCGTCGTACATTGCTTTCATCTATTCCAGGTGCGGCAGTTACAAGCATTCGCGTTGCAGGAGCACTTCATGAGTTCACAACTCTTGAAGGCGTAAAGGAAGATCTCACCGATATTGTTTTGAACATCAAGAACTTGGTGCTCTCATCCGATAACGATGAGCCAAGCGTTGTCTATATCCGCAAGTCAGGTGCCGGTCCAGTTACTGGTGCCGATATCGCAGTTCCAACTGGCGTTGAAGTACATAATCCAGAGCTTCAC
>JACSDF010000055.1 GCA_015660815.1 Actinomycetota bacterium | reverse complement strand
ATAAACGCCGTTGCGATAATGGGTAGTCCTGCGGGCAAAATCGGTGTCATGGCTAAGGCAAAAATAACCGATCCAATTGCAAGTGCTCGGTCCCGATTGTTTTCAAGGCGTGGCCACACTAGCCCTAAGAACGCGGCGGGCACGGCACTATCTAAACCCCATGCTCGCGTATCACCCATAGCTTGAGCCCCAAGTGCGCCAGCCAACGTAAATAAGTTCCAGAAAAGGAATACGCCAATGCCTGTAAGCCAAAAACCATGTCGCATGGCATCCGTTCCGCGTTTTTCAGCACCTAATGCAACGGCTGTAGATTCATCAATAGTTAGGTGTGCGGCGACTATTCGTTTTAAACCCTTAACTTTCAGACGCGGCGCCATAATTACGCCATACAAACCATTGCGAATTCCAAGTAATGAAGCGGTCGCGATTCCACTGAGCGCGCTACCACCGGCACCAAGCACTCCGATAACGGCGAATTGAGATGCACCTGAAAATGTTAAGAGAGATAAGAGGCAACTCTGCAGAACTGAAAAACCATTAGCAACCGAGGCTGCCCCGAAAGCGATGCCATAGGCACCAACCGTCAGGGATACGCTCAAAGAATCGCGAACTGTGATGGCTTCAACTCTGGACACGCGGACAGTCTGCCGTAGAAATCCAAAGCCACCAAGGCGGGCGGGGATAGTCTCACGCTATGGCTGAAGAGATTATTTACCGCGATGATGTCACCGTAGAGCTCGTGAAATCTAGCGCAAGTGATGCAGATGTTATTTGGGCTGCACGTGTGTCAACGGCCGGCGAACAGTCGATGGAGGAAATTGGCGAAGATCCATCTAGATCGGCTGGATTGATTAATTATTTGGCTCGCGAGCGTCATGGATCACCCTTCGAACATACTTCGATGACTTTTTTTGTCTCTGCGCCAATCTTTGTCTTCCGTGAATTCATGCGCCATCGCATCGCCTCTTACAATGAAGAAAGCGGTCGCTACCGTGAATTAAAACCAGTTTTCTATATCCCATCTAAATCGCGCAAACTTTTACAAGTTGGCAAGACTGGCGCATATACATTTGAAGATGGCACACAAGAGCAGTTTGAAATTTCAATTAGTGCTATGAAGGCGGCTTATGTAGTTGCCTACGATAGTTATCAGAAGATGCTCGATGCAGGTATTGCACGCGAAGTTGCACGTGTAGTTTTACCAGTCGCTACATACTCTTCAATGTATGTGACAATGAATGCACGCGCATTAATGAATTTTTTATCGCTACGTACTTCCCGCGAAGGCTCACATTTTCCTAGCTATCCGCAGCGTGAAATTGAGATGGTAGCTGAGAAAATGGAGGCCGAGTTCGCGCGATTAATGCCATTAACCCACGGCGCTTTCGAAAAATCTGGTCGAATCGCGCCTTAAAACAGGTAGAGTTAGCGCTATGAGTACGCCTGCACCTTTTGGTCGAATGTTGACCGCAATGGTCACTCCCTTCAATAAGGATGGAAGCATCGATTGGAATGGCATAGAAACTATTGCCGATCACTTAGTTAAAATTGGCCATGACGGAATCGTTGTTAATGGAACAACCGGTGAGGCACCTACAACTAAATCCTCTGAAAAAGAAGAGATCATTAAAGTAGTAAAACGAGTAGTTGGCACGAACATCAAGGTTGTCTCAGGCGCAGGTGACAATGAGACGGATTATTCAATCAACCAAGCTAAACGTTCTGAGGCGGCGGGTGCCGATGGCATCTTGGTAGTGACTCCTTATTACAATAAACCCCCACAAGCTGGCATAAAAGCGCATTTCTTAGCGATGGCAAATGCCACTGGTCTGCCAATGATGCTCTATGACATTCCGGGGCGAACTGGAGTTGAAATCGAGTCTGACACGATTGTTGAACTCTTCGAGCATCCATCGATTGTTGCTCTCAAGGATGCAAAAGGAAATGTAGCTGCAACTTCGTGGGTAATTAAACGCTGCGGGATTCCGGTGTATTCAGGTGATGATATTTTGAATTTGCCACTTCTTTCAGTTGGCGCAGTAGGTTTTGTTTCAGTGTGTGGACATACGGTTGGACATGATTTAAAAGCGATGCTTAACGCGTGGTTTGATGGCAACCCAGGCCGTGCATTAGAGATTCATCAAAAACTCTTGCCAGTATTTACCGGAACTTTCCGCACTCAAGGTGCAATAATGACTAAAGCAGCGCTAACGCTGATGGGTTTGCCTGGTGGACACACACGACTTCCACTCGTTGATGCGACGGATGCGCAGATAGCGCAGTTGCGCGATGATCTTATCGCCGGTGGCGTCCTCCTTAAATAATGAATCATCCTCATCCAGATTTAGGATTGCCTCCAGCGCTAGCCAATGGCGGATTGCGCATCGTAGCCCTCGGCGGCCTTGCTGAAATTGGTCGCAACATGACCGTCTTTGAAACAAAAGGCAAGCTATTGATTGTGGATTGTGGTGTCTTATTTCCTGAAGATACTCAGCCTGGCATTGATTTAATTTTGCCTGATTTTTCATACATACGCGATCGTTTAGATGATGTTGTCGGTCTATTTTTAACTCACGGTCACGAAGATCATATTGGTGCTGTTCCTTATCTGCTTCGCGAGAGAGGGGATATTGCAATTTATGGGTCTGCTCTCACTTTGGCGCTTATTACAGCTAAGTTGAAAGAGCACCGCATTACTCCACTTACGCGCGAAGTTCGCGAAGGCGGACATGAAGATATCGGCCCCTTTGAACTTGAGTTCGTAGCCGTCAACCACTCAATTCCAGATGCCCTAGCCGTTGTCATCAATACTGAAGCTGGACGGATTTTACATACGGGCGATTTCAAAATGGATCAACTGCCACTGGATGGTCGAATTACTGATCTGCGAACTTTCTCTCGACTTGGCGAAGAAGGCGTTGATATTTTTATGGTTGATTCGACCAATGCTGATATTCCCGGCTTTACTCCATCCGAGCGTGAAATTATGCCCGCCCTTAACCGAGTTATTGCCTCAACTAAGCGTCGAGTGATTGTTGCATCGTTTTCCTCTCACGTGCACCGAGTGCAACAAGTAATCGATATTGCGTCAATGCATGGCCGTAAAGTTGTATTTATTGGTCGGTCCATGGTTCGTAATATGAAAATTGCACAGGAGATGGGCTACTTAACTATTCCTGCTGGAGTTTTAATAGATGTTAAGGAGCTTGATTCATTTGACGACAATGTTGTACTCATCTGCACAGGCTCGCAAGGTGAACCAATGGCCGCTCTGGCTCGAATGGCTAATGGAGATCATCAAATTCGAGTCGGTGAGGGCGACACAGTTATTTTAGCCTCTTCGCTGATTCCTGGAAATGAAAACTCCGTATTTAGAATCATTAATGAACTAACACGGTTTGGTGCACAAGTTGTGCATAAAGCAAATGCCATGGTTCACGTTTCCGGACATGCTGCTGCGGGTGAACTTTTGTACTGTTATAACATCGTAAAACCGAAGTATGTATTGCCTGTTCATGGCGAATGGCGCCACTTAAAGGCAAATGCCGAATTAGCGATTTCAGCAGGAATGCCCCGTTCTAACGCTTTAATAATTGAAAATGGAGTTGTCGTAGATTTAGTCAATCACGAAGCATCAGTTGTTGGTGCAGTGCCATGTGGATTTGTTTATGTTGATGCCGGCGTAACTATTACTATTGAAAAAGGTGCTACAGTTAAAGGAGATTATGCTGCTTCACAAGCTTCTACGTTGATTATTAAACGTGGTGCAAAAATATTTGCAGAAGGTACTCTGGATAAGCCAATTGTTTTTACTTCAAGTGCAGTTGAAGGAGAAAAACGTTTAGGTGATTGGGGTGGCCTTGTTATCCTTGGCCGTGCAAAAAATAATGGTTCATATAATGGTGTAAATGGAATTG
>JACSDF010000054.1 GCA_015660815.1 Actinomycetota bacterium | reverse complement strand
GACGGCCATCTGCTCTCGCTTTTTCTTTATATAGCTAGCCCGCGAAAACCGTATCCCAATTCGAGATCGTCATTATGTAGAATTGACCACCTTCAATTGCCGCCGTATTTATTGCATCATTTCGTGCTAAATGAGTGTTGTTTCCTGTTAATGCCGATTTTCGAATTTTCATTGTTCTCTTCTCCCCAGTTGGGTTTAGGAGAATTCTGAACCAGGCATAAGAAACAGAGTCAATACGTCTAGGAAAATCTAGTGAAACTTTAGGTTAATAGTTAGTTGTGAGTGCCGTGAAACTCTCTTTTATCTGCAATCCAATCCATCAGGGCAAATAAGACACCCGAGGCGACAAAGGTTAGATGAATAATAATTCGCCACTTTGTACCACCGCCAACATGATCCTGGCCAGCTAATTCAATAAAATCTTTTAGGAGTTCAATGACAGATATGGCTACCAGTGAGCCAATCAATTTAATCTTCAATCCACTAAAGTCGATCGTTCCCATCCAGTGTGGTCGATCCTTGGACTCGGTAGCAATATCGATTCGTGAAACAAAGTTTTCATACCCAGCGAAAATCACCATCAAAATTAAATTAGCAAGGAGGGTTAGATCCAATAAAGCGAGTAAGTCAAGCGTAAAACTCTGAGGCGTTGCCTCTCCGATATCCAGTGCTATGTGGTAAAACTCAATCAGAAAACGGTACGTCAATAGAAAGAGTGCTCCGACTAGACCAAGATAAAGAGGGGCTAGGAGAAAACGGGAACGAAAAAGAATTGCTTCAATACCATCTGATATTCGATTCATGCGGAAACTTTAACTCAATCTTCAAGAGTTAGCATGATCTGGAGCAATTCTTCCTCTAGATTGTTCTTAAGATTGTGTGCCAATTCTAAATTCTTTGTTATTTCAAAAAGCTCCTCAGATTTCATTGACGCCTCTTCGAGCTCGATTTCTAACTCCGAAATTCGCGTATTTGCCTTCTCCAACTGACGTTCAAGACGAGCTTTATCCTTTTTTAATTGGCGCTCTTCAGCCGCGCTTGAACTTTTTTTCACTTTTTGGGCCACAACCGATTGATTCATGCTCGCCTGACGAAGCTCTAAATACTCGTCTACTCCGCGTGGTAAATCACGCACGGATTTATCACCTAGCAATCCCACAAATCGGTCACATACTCGCTCCAAGAAGTATCTATCGTGTGAAATTACGATCAATGTTCCACCATAGCTATCAAGTAAATCTTCTAGCTCAGTTAACGTTTCAATATCAAAGTCATTTGTTGGTTCATCGAGCAAGAGCACATTTGGGCTATCCATTAATAACCGGGTTAGCTGCAAGCGCCGTTTTTCTCCACCAGATAAGTCACCCACAGGTGTCCATTGTGATTCTCGATCAAAACCTAGACGCTCACATAGTTGCGATGCTGATAGTTCGCGTCCACCGCCGAGCTCTACGCGGTTTGCAATTTTTTCTACCGCTTCTAATACACGCCATGTGGGATCCAACTCATCTAAGTGTTGGGTTAAAAATGCTGGCTTAACTGTCACTCCAGTGACCAGTTTTCCGGATGTTGGTTGAATTTCTCCAACTAGCGTACGAATTAAAGTTGTTTTCCCTGCACCATTAATTCCAACTACGCCAATGCGGTCGCCTGGACCTATATTCCAGTAGAGATCTTTAATTAATTCATTATCACCGAGCTTAATATTTAAATGATGTGCTTCATATACGGTTTTTCCAAGTCGATTGAGTGCGAACTTGAGGAGTTCTCCCTGATTGCGCGGCTCGGGTTCTCCTGCGATTAAGACGTTGGCGGCATCGACGCGAAATTTTGGTTTTGTTGTTCGGGCCGGTGCTCCTCGGCGCAACCAAGCTAACTCTTTACGAATCAATCCGTTTCGTCGCGCATCCATGACTGAACTCTGGCGAGCGCGCTCGGCTTTAGCTAAAACAAATGCGCTGTAACCACCGTCATACTCTTCAACTTTTCCTTCAACGACTTCCCAAGTCCGATTTGTTACCGCATCTAAAAACCATCTATCGTGTGTAACAACCGTAACCGCTAAAGCTTTTTGATTGTTTAAATAGTTTGCCAGCCAAGCTACGCCTTCGACATCCAAATGGTTTGTCGGTTCATCGAGCAGAATCAAATCCAGTTCATTAATCAGAAGCTTAGCCAGACCAACCCGTCGTCGTTCTCCTCCTGAAAGCTGACCAAATTTACGGTCAAAGATATGGTCATCAAAGCTCCCAAATAACCCTGTAAAAACCTCTCGAATATTTGGCTCACTCGCCCATTCGTGTTTTGCAGTATCTCCCAAAACCACTTCACCTACAGTGCTCTCCGGGTTTTCTAAATCAACTTGGGAGAGAATGCCGATACGTGCTGAGTTTGATTTTGTTACTCGCCCAGCATCAGGGGCTTCTGTGCCAGCAATAACTTTCATTAAAGTACTTTTACCAGATCCATTTCTTCCGACGATTCCAATTCGATCGCCTTCGGAAACACCAAGAGAAACTGAGATAAGTAACTCTTTAATATCAAAGGCCTTTGAAACCTCTTCGATATTTACAACATTGCGCGCCATGATGGGAGAGCGTACCTTTCATCCATGAATGTCACTGACCGCGAATTTGCGCTGGAGCTCGACAGAAATGACCCCTTAGCTCATTTTAAATCGCAGTTTGTGGTCAGTGATCCCGAAATCTGTTATTTGGATGGAAACTCACTTGGCCGTTTACCTAAAGCAACGGTGATTGCACTCAATAACTTCATGGTTGACGAATGGGGTCCAGAGGTGGTTACGGGCTGGGGCCACTGGGTCGATGAAGCACAACCCACCGGTGATTTATTAGGTGCAGCGGCTTTGGGTGCCGGAGCTGGGCAGGTACTGGTTTGCGATACGACCTCAGTTAATTTCTATCAACTGTGTTTGGCTGCAATCAATGCTCGTCCTGGGCGAAAGACAATAATCACTGATGCAGCGAATTTTCCAACAGATAGATACATTCTCGATGGAATAGCAAAGCAACTTGGTTTAAATCTTGTCATTATTAACAATGAGGACCCCGCAATTGCCGTGCATGAACGAATCACCACTGATGTTTTGGCGCCTTACCTTAATGATGATGTAGCTCTGGTGACTCTCGAGGTTATTCAATATCGCTCCGGAGCTCGAACCGATATTAAATCAATTACAGATCAGGTTAGAGCCATTGGTGGTTTAGTAGTTTGGGATGCGAGCCACGCAGTGGGTGCGATTGAATTGAATCTAGATGCAAATGGGGTCGATCTTTGTGTGGGGTGTACATACAAGTACGGTAACTCTGGACCGGGATCACCGGCGTGGCTATATGTAAGTAAAAATATTCAAGATCAACTACAAGTGCCCATTCAAGGTTGGTTCGCCCAGGGTGCTCAGTTTGAAATGGGTGCTGTCTTTGAAAAAGCTCAAGGAATTCGTGGTTTTCAAATTGCCAGCCCCCCATTAATGGGAATCCGGTGCGTGCAAACTGCTTTTTCAATGATCCAAGAGGCGGGCATTGAAGCGATTGCAAAGAAGGCGGCAATTGGTACTCAGATGATGATTGAACTCTTCGACGCCTGGCTAGCTCCCCTAGGTTTAGAGCTAAATACTTCGCGCCTATCTCACGAGCGCGGGGGACATATTTCACTAGTACACCCAGATGCAGCACAAATATGTATAGCACTTCGCGAAATCTCACATGTAATTCCTGACTACCGAACTCCAAACTCCATTCGCCTTGCAATCTCTCCGCTGCCAACTTCTTACGTTGAAGTCTGGGATGGCATCGAACGCATGCGAGACTTAGTGGCGTCGGGCCGCTACAAAGAGGTTAAAGAAGGTGATTCACGAGTAACATGAATGAAAATAACTTTGAATCGGCTATTACTTAC
>JACSDF010000020.1 GCA_015660815.1 Actinomycetota bacterium | reverse complement strand
TTTCATACGGAAAAGATAAACAGACTGCACGTGTTGCCAGTGAGTTTTATATAAACGCAATCAATGTGATGCGCGGTGCTGAATCTCTCTCTACGTACCACCCCATCGATGAATCTGAGAAATTTAAAATTGAGTACTGGGAGTTGGAAGAGGCAAAACTACGAAGAATGCCAAAACCAAAAGCTTTGCAAGGACGTGTCGCATTTGTTACTGGTGGAGGTTCGGGAATTGGTAGGGCCACTGCTGAGCGTCTTTCGGCAGAAGGCGCGGTGGTTGTCATAGCAGACCGTGATTTTGATGCTGCTACAAAAGTTGCTTCGGATTTGGGTGGAAGCGATAAGGCAGTATCAGTATCCGTTGATGTTACGGATGAAGCGGCCGTTGTAGATGCTATTCACGCAGCTTGTTTAGCCTTTGGTGGCGTGGATTTAGTTGTAAACAATGCAGGACTATCAATTAGCAAAGCGTTGATTGAAACTTCGGCCACCGATTGGGATGTTCAACATAATGTCATGGCGCGTGGATCTTTTCTTGTTTCACGCGAAGCCGCAAAAGTAATGATTGCCCAAAAAATGGGTGGGGATATAATTTATATCTCCTCTAAAAACTCAGTCTTTGCTGGGCCAAACAATGTTGCTTATGGTGCGACCAAGGCGGATCAGGCTCACCAAGTTCGTTTACTAGCCGCCGAGCTGGGTACTTATCAAATTAGAGTAAATGGAGTTAATCCCGATGGTGTTGTTAAAGGCTCCGGCATATTTGCTGCTGGTTGGGGCGCACAGCGTGCCGCAGTGTATGGCGTAGAAGAAGATAAACTTGGCGAATATTATGCACAACGTACTATTTTAAAAAGAGAAGTTCTCCCCGACCATATTGCTGCTGCAGTCTTCGTTCTGTGTGCAAGTGATCTTCCGCTTACCACTGGTCTACATATACCTGTCGATGGCGGGGTATCTGCGGCCTTCCTTCGCTAATTTATAATGTCCGACTTTCTTGCTGTTGATCTCGGTGCCACCAGTGGACGTGTTGCGATTGGTCGAGTAAGAGATGGCCGTATTGATTTAGAGATTGCACATCGATTTATTCATGAGGTCACAACAACTGATGATGGTTCTATCTTCTGGAACTGGGATTCAATCGTCGACGAGGTATTAAAAGGTTTAAATATCGCACTTCGTGTTAGTCGACCTATCTCATTAGCGATTGACTCTTGGGCGGTGGATTATGGCTTTATCGACGATTCTGGAAATGTTTTAGGAGGGATTCATGCCTATCGTGATCCCCGAACCGAGAGAGTGTTCGATGAGTTAACACAGCGAATTGGAAAGGAGAGAATTTACTCTTCTACAGGAATACAGTTTTTGCCATTTAATACTATGTATCAACTTAACTCGGCGATCGGTTCCGAAGAATACAATTCAGCGCAGTCATTTCTATTGCTTCCGGATCTTCTCAATTTTATTTTGACTGGTGTGCGATCAACTGAAGTTACAAATGCCTCTACAACTCAGCTACTTAAATCTTCAACTAGAAGTTGGGATATCGGATTAATTGAACTGGCCGGACTAAGAACTGAGATATTTACTAAACTTCACGAAGCGGGAACTGTCATTGGTCCAGTTCGCGGATTTGGCGAATTAGATGGTATTAATGTTATTGCTACAGCCTCACATGACACCGCATCAGCTATTGCCGGAATACCTTTTACCCACCGCGAATCTGAAGGATATATCTCTAGCGGAACATGGTCATTAGTAGGCATTGAATCGGTTATCCCGTATATTTCGGAGATTTCGGAGGATGCTAATTTAACAAATGAGCTAGGTGTCTATAACACAGTTCGGGTACTAAAGAATGTTGCAGGAATGTGGCTATTGGAAGAGTGTCGCCGCACGTGGGCGAGTGAGGGGAATATTTATTCAATTCCAGAACTCATATCTTTAGCCAATGACAATTTGAATTTCGCAACTTTAATTAACCCTAATGATTCAAGTTTTACACTACCGGGTGACATGCCATCACGTATCGCAAAATACTGCATTGATAGATTTTTCCAGCCACCTGTGACTCCCGGAGAGTTTGCAGCAACAATTTTGAAGAGTTTAGCTAACGCTTATCGAGATACGGTACATGTCCTTGAATCAGTTACTGGGCTTACCTTAGATACTCTTCATATTCTTGGCGGTGGGTCACAAATCTCACTACTTAATCAATTAACGGCCAATGCCTGCCAATTGAAAGTGAAAACTGGCCCAGTTGAAGCCACGCTTTATGGAAATATTGCAGTCCAAGCCATCTCTGCTGGCGTCATCACTGATATTGCAGCGGCCCGTGCCATGATTGCTCAAAGCTTCAGCAGTAGTGAATTCAAGCCTCAGAGTAGGCTCAATGAATGATTCCACAGAGAAAACTCGGCCCTTATCAAGTCTCGGCAATCGGTTTGGGCTGCATGCATTTATCGATTCCAAATAAACGAAATCCAAATCTTGTCAACGAACCAGATCAAGGGATTGCAGTGATTCATGCCGCCCTTGACGCAGGAATTACCCTTCTTGATACAGCCGACATTTATGCGCCGAGTTGGAACAGTATGGGCCACAATGAAATTCTCGTTGGTAAAGCTTTTCACAGTTGGAGTGCAAGCCCTGAGCAAAAATCAAAAATTGTGCTTGCGACTAAAGCAGGGATTACTCGAGAAGAAAATGGAACTATGTTCGGACTTTCTGGCCGAAACTCATCAAAGCACTATCTTTACCGTGCAGTTGAAGCATCCGCTTCTAAAATGGGTCTATCAAAGATTCCTTTGTGGCAACACCATCGCACCGATCCTTCAATTTCTTATGAGGAGCAATTTGAGAATGTGCTGAGCTTGAAAGAGCACGGTTATGTCGAGGCTATCGGAGTCAGCAACGTAAATGCGCAAATGCTGCTGCGTGCAATTGAAATTGGTGGAACACCAGAGCAGGGGGGCATCGTCTCCGTACAAAATGAGTTCAGTCCACGCTATCGCCTATGGGCCGATGTCATTGATATCTGTACTCAATATGGAATTGCATACCTGCCTTGGGCGCCCCTTGGAGGCACGAATAGTTTTTCAAAGATTGCTACGGGGGAAATGGGTGTATTTAACACAATTGCCGAAGAGAGAGGGGTATCGCCTTATGCAATTACGATCGCTTGGCATTTGGCTCAATTCCCAACGTCAATCCCAATTCCAGGCGCTTCGACTTCGGCATCAATTCTGGATTCATTAGTTGGAACCACGATCGAGTTAACTACCGATGAAATTTCCGAACTCAACCAAAGCTGTCCGCTGGATGGCCCCCTTGAAGGTGAGTTGCTGGATTTACCTAAGTTTCGAGCCTGAACAAAACCAGCGTTCTGCACAAGCAAATGACCTTCTTGTAGGCTAAAGCCATGGAAGAAAAAACTGCCGAGAGCCGTCGTGTTTACGACGTGCCACCTTCAGATGTATACGCCGATTTTATGACAACGGGTTGGGCGCCTTCGCCTCTACATGGAATAACCCAAGATCCGGTTATTTCCTTCTGTTTTGCACGTCGGGCCAAACTTTCTGAGGCTTTTGCAGGACTGCGAATTATTATTCCAAGCGGAAACTCTAAAGTCCGAAGTAATGACACTGATTACCGTTTCCGTCCTCATAGTGCCTTCGTGTATTACACAGGTGTTCAAGGCGAAGAAGTTACATCAGATGCTGTATTAGTGATGGAGCCAAATGGCGAAGCTCATGACTCGATTTTGTATATTCAACCCAGATCAACGCGAGATACAAGTGCGTTTTACAACGATCGTAAATATGGAGAATTATGGGTTGGACGACGCTACACGACTGATGAAGCATCGGTGCGTTTCGGGATTGAAGTCCGCAAAGTTGATACGCTTAAAAAACTTTTAAAAGATGGTACTCCCGCTGTGGCATTAAGTGGTTTTGATGCTCTTGTTGATTCAGTAATAAAGAAAAATCCGCGCGGAGGTGAGCTGGAGAACTTTGTATCTGTTGCGCGATTAATCAAAGACGAACACGAAATAAATGAACTACAGAAATCTGTTGATGTGACACATCGTGGATTCAATGATGTTATTCGATCACTGCCAGCTGCAGTTGTCACTCCTCGCGGCGAGCGCGTTGTTGAAGCTGCCTTTTATGGTCGGGCGCGGATAGAGGGAAATGAGCTTGGTTATGACACTATCTCGGCGGCCGGTTCGCATGCATGTGTATTGCATTGGACGCGAAACGATGGTGATGTTAAAAACGGTGATCTGCTATTACTAGACGCTGGTGTCGAGTTAGATTCGTATTACACCGCAGATATCACACGTACTTTGCCGATTAATGGAAAGTTCTCTCCCGCTCAACGCTCTTTATATATGTTGGTGTGTGAAGCACAGAAAGCGGGTTTCGCCGCAATCCGACCAGGGGTTGATTTCCTTGAAATTAATAAAGCGTGCCACACGGTTTTAGCTCAAGGTTTAGTTGATTTGGGGATTTTAACAATCAGCGCTGAAGAATCTATGCGTCCAGAAGTAGGTCTTCATAGGCGTTGGACTTTGCACGGTGTGAGCCACATGCTGGGCTTAGATGTCCACGACTGCGCACAAGCTCGTAAAGATCAATATACCGAAGCTAAGTTAGAGGCGGGAATGGTTCTAACGGTTGAGCCAGGCCTTTATATCCAACCTGATGACGAACTCTTCCCCCCTGAGTACCGAGGAATCGGAATTCGGATCGAGGATGATGTTCTTGTCACTGAGACTGGTTATTTCAATTTAAGTGAGAACATTCCTCGCCATCCAGATGCGATCGAAGCCTGGATGGCTTCCCTCCTCAAGTAGCGAGCAATAAAACCACTTAATTATTAGTGAATTTTACATACTTATTAGCGACGGCTAAAACACCCCATTTACTACCCTCTTTATCCGTAAACACCCACATCGGAAGAATTAGTGTTTGTCCTTGGTTATAAAAAGTGCCTAGTTCTAACGTGGCTGAAGTGGCCACTTTAGTTTCAATCATTGCCTCAACCATTGGTTTCCCTTCAAGGGTAGAACCAGACAATCCTCCAGTACGTGGCGAAGCAGATTCGCTGTATGCCACCACTTCGTTACCAGAGATATAGATCGGTCCAAGGTTGCTCCATCGCGCATCCAGAGTTCGCTCTGCTGCATCTTTAGCCGAAACTATTTCGTATCCGGAAATTTTTTCTGTTGGGGCAGCAAACCCATTTATTCCATAAATACCTTTGGAGGAGAGATTGAATCCTAATCTCTGCATTGAAATCTTCGAACCTTCGATTACTAAATTGATAGATACATATAGGCTTTTTTCCTGTTCTTCAATGACCGCCCCATCAATATTGATATCAATTCCAAGTAGTTCTACAACACGCTTTAGTTCTTGAATTGCAAACCCGCGTGAGGGAAGCGTAAATTCATTTGAATCACATACCCTGGTGTCTGGTTTACCTTCTGCTCCTGTAGACGAGCCTGCAGAATTTACGCAGTCCCAAGGAGATTTACTGGAGTTATAACCGTAGAAATTAATAAGTGACTCAGCATCTACTGTTGCATTAGGGGATGATCCATCCTGTGAACCAATAAACAGTGATTGCTCCTGCGCAGATACTGGTCCAGTCGCCCCAATTATTTCTGCAACTGCCTTAACTAAAACTTCTCGCTTCACGGAGCTATTTACAAAAGTATATCCATTAGCGGTTCCAGCATCGCCTTTTATTTGGGAATCAGTTTGGATTAAAATCCGACCGAAGCCAAAGTACATTGAGCCCACTTTTGACTCACCGATGCTTGCATCTTGACGTGTGGGAGCGCCCTCATCAGCACTCATAACTGTAAAGTTTTGATTCTCGCTCGCTCGGCCAATTCCAATACCTATGGTTCCGGTAACAGCAAATAAGGTAATCGCAGCTACGTACTTCAGTAATGATTGTGATGAACTCTTTTTCATCTTAATCGCCGCCTTGATGCGGGCTTTACTTAATTGATCAAGTTCGCGGGCAGGGTCAGCCTTTTGTAACCTTTCAAAATTATCGCTCATATTATTTCACCATCTCCTCTTCAAATTTTCTTCGGGCACGACTTAATGCAGCTCCTGCACCACTTACTGAAATATTCAAAACAAGGGCAAGTTGATCTGGTGAAAGACCATCCCATGCGGTTAGTCGTAGCACCTCACGATCTCGGATTGAGAGCCTTAACCAGGCATTCTTTAAATTCTCATCCTCAATGATTACGTCGGCAATATCATCGCCCTCGATATCCAATTCTTCGATTGGAATTTCAACAAACTTGCGTCGCTTATTTGCAAGAACATTCCAAGCGGTCTTATATAGCCAGGCAAGCTCCATCTCTGTTGGAATCTCTGCAATCTTGCGCCAAGCGATAGTAAAGACTTCGGAGGTTAAATCCTCACAATCCGAGACAGCGCTCCGACGTGTGAAGTACCTATATATGGCGCCCACATGGGACTCATATAACAGCTCAAATCGAGTTTGAGTATTCATAACTAATAATGTGCTCATTGGCCCTCCAATTGCTATATGTCATGAGTTAACTCTTTCTTGCATCCCAAATGAATATTTTTTAGCCGATTTGAAGGCCGTACCATGCGGCCAGAAGACCAATACCAAGGGATAAGACCAGGTTTAAGGCCGCCTCTTTGTAACGGCGCAGTTCATGGGCCAAGAAAATATCGAGCATGAATGTCGACCACGTTGTGAAAGCTCCAGCGAATCCAATAGCGATGAGATCATAAATTTGCTCGCTACTTCGAAATGTTAGGCCAAGTAAAAAGGAACCGAGAATGTTTACGAGAAAAATTCCATATGGCTTAGATGAAAATCTGCGAATGTATTGATCAATTGCAAAACGTGCTGGTGCGCCAATCGCAGCGCCGAGAATCACGTAAAGAGTATTCATGTTCGCGCCGGAATTACTCTGCGAGCTAAGGGAAGAATTATTACAATAATCAACAAAGAGAAAATTAAGTTGTGCGCAAGGAAAAGCGCTCCGCCTTCGCTCGGTTCAAGGGACTGAGCTGTTACCGCTGAAAAGGTTGTGAGACCTGCGCAAAATCCAGGTAATAGAAGGTGGCGAAGTTCAGTAACGCCACGTCGCTCCATTAAGACTAAGAGCACACATGCAAGTGCAACCCCAATTAAATTTGCTGCCAAAGTGCCGTTTCGTGCATCAGGTATTGCAATACCGAGCGCGTACCGTACTAGCGTCCCTGCGATACCACCTATTGAAACAAGAACGAGTGATTTCAGAGAGGTAGAGCTTTCTTTGTAACTCCAGAGATCAATCGCGTAATGATGCTGATGATGAACGCGGCAAAGAATGCCGACCAGAAGTTATTGACATCTAGTTTGTCGCTCCATCGCGCTACAAGCATTAAAATCGCAGCGTTAACAACGACGAGAAAGAGTCCAAGCGTCAAGATAACCGCGGGAAGTGTAAGAAGCTTGAGTAGTGAGCCAAGAGTTGCATTGAGTAGTCCAAACAGGAGTGCCACCCATAGATACGTTGTGAAACCACCTTTAACATCGATTCCAGGAATCAATGCAGTTGCCACCCAAAAAGCCGCGCTTAATGCGCCCCAACGGATCAATAATTTCATGTATTAAACGATACCTTCTCGTTTGCGAATTTTGGAGCCCAACCACCGAGCAGGATCATATTTAATATCTACAACACGCTCTTTCATGGGGATAATGGCGTTGTCAGTAATACGAATGTGCTCAGGGCAGACTTCGGTGCAGCACTTGGTGATGTTGCACATCCCTAAACCGTGTTCTTCTTGTGCGGTTTTCTTGCGATTTCGCAGCGTATCCAGAGGATGCATATCCAACTCGGCGATGCGGATAAAGAATCGTGGGCCAGCGAAGGATTTCTTGTTTTCTTCGTGATCGCGAATTACGTGGCATGTGTCTTGGCATAAAAAACACTCGATACATTTGCGAAACTCTTGACTACGCTCAACATCAATCTGCTCCATACGCGCCTCACCCGGTGCTAACTCATCTGGGTGTGCGTATGCGGGAATTTCCATCGCCTTTTTGTAATTAAATGACACATCCGTGACTAGATCTTTAATTACTGGGAATGCGCGAAGCGGTGTAACTGTGATTGTCTCTTCTTCGCCATATGCCGCAACTTGGGTCATGCATGCTAATCGAGGCTTTCCATTTATCTCCATGGAACAAGAACCACATTTGCCAGCTTTACAGTTCCAACGCACAGCTAAGTCACCCATCTGCGTTGCTTGGACGCGATGAATTACATCGAGGACAACTTCGCCTTCGTTTACTTCTACTTGAACATCTTGAAGCGCACCATCATTTGAGTCGCCGCGCCAGATACGAAGCTTAAGCATGCGTGCCATTAGTTGGTACCACCTTTCGCTATTTCCTCTTGTGTCATGTACTTCTCCAACTCATGAACATCAAAGAGATCGAAGAGTTCTTTAGGTAGTGCAGGCAGAGCTTGTTCGCGAACATTTACTTGTACACCATCAAAGGATGAGATGTGGTTTTTTTGGCGCCACTTATTGTTCATTCCAGGGAAATCCTCGCGTGTGTGTCCACCCCGTGACTCTTCACGCAGAATTGCCGACTTTGCAGTTGATTCAGCAACTAGCAGCATGTTGTCTAAATCAAAAGCTAAATGGAATCCAGGGTTAAATTTGCGCCCGCCGCTTACAGAGACATTTGCGCTGCGCTTTCTAATTTCTGCAATTTTTGCAATTGCATCTTCTAGTTCAGTGGCTGTACGAATAATTCCAACTAGATTATGAGCAACTTCCTGTAACTCAGCATGCAGGGCGTACGAGTTTTCACCGCCCTCACGATCAAATGGTGCTTGAATCTTTGCCGCGGCAGCTTTAATCGCCGCTTCGCTCACTGGATTCTTACCATTGCTCTTAAAGTATTGCGCAGCACCGATTCCGGCACGTCGACCAAATACCAATAGATCGGTTAAAGAGTTGCCTCCCAAGCGATTTGAACCATGCATTCCACCGGCAACTTCGCCCGCAGCAAATAATCCTGGTACTCCGATTGCAGCGGCGGTATCGGGTTCTACTTCTACTCCACCCATCACATAGTGACAGGTTGGACCAACCTCCATTGGCTCCTTCGTAATATCAACTCCAGCTAATTCATAGAACTGATGCCACATTGAGGGCAGGCGCTTCTTAATTACTTCAGCTGATAAACGTTTTGAAACATCTAGGAAAACTCCACCATGTTCGGTGCCGCGACCGGCCTTAACTTCACTGTTAATTGCACGCGCGACTTCATCTCGCGGTAGTAGTTCAGGTGGGCGGCGATTGTTATCTTGGTCAATGTACCAACGATCGGCTTCTGCCTCATTGTCGGCGTAAATCTCTTTGAAAACATCAGGGATGTACTTAAACATAAATCGCTCACCAGCAGTATTAGTAAGGACTCCGCCTTCACCGCGTACCGATTCAGTAACTAAAATTCCTCGAACCGAAGGTGGCCAAACCATTCCTGTTGGATGGAACTGTAAAAACTCCATATCAACTAAGTTCGCACCGGCTTTAAGTGCCAACGCGTGGCCGTCTCCCGTTCCTTCCCAAGAGTTTGATGTGATCTTAAAAGTCTTTCCGACTCCACCCGTTGCGATAATGACAGTTGGTGCTTCAAATAAAACTTCGGCCCCGCTTTCGCGCCAATAACCGTAAGCGCCTGAAACCTTGCCGTTCTCCTTTAAAATATCGGTGATGGTTAATTCAGCAAAGACTTTAACATTGCTCTCCATTGAAGCGTACTGTTTACCATCTTTTTGTTGCAGTGCAACTATTTTCTGTTGCATTGTGCGGATGAGCTCTAAACCTGTGCGGTCTCCGACATGTGCAAGTCGTGGATACTCATGTCCGCCGAAGTTGCGTTGAGAAATCTTTCCCTCTTTAGTGCGATCAAAGAGAGCGCCCCATGTTTCTAACTCCCAGATGCGATCGGGTGCCTCTTTGGCATGAAGCTCGGCCATACGGAAATGATTGAGGAATTTGCCTCCTCGCATGGTGTCGCGAAAATGAACCATCCAATTGTCGTTGTCATTGACGTTGCCCATCGATGCTGCAGCTCCACCTTCAGCCATTACCGTGTGGGCTTTACCAAATAGGGATTTACAGATGATAGCAACGCGTAATCCTGCTTCTCTAGCTTCAACCGCAGCACGTAAACCAGCACCACCTGCACCAATGACAAGCACGTCGTATGAATGACGCTCTAATTCGCTCATGTTAATTTCCTTTAGAAGAAGTAGAAGTTAGTGATTGCACCAGATGCAACCGCGCGGACGTAAATATCGGCACCTGCAACTCCGAAGAGTGAGATCCATGCAAAAGTTGGATGTTTGTGGTTGAGCGCAGAAACGAAAGTCCATGCCTTATAACGCACTGGGTGTTTTGAGAAGTGCTTTAAGCGACCGCCGAGAGTGTGACGACATGTGTGGCATGAGAGTGAATAGAGCCACAACATTGTTGTTGAAAATAGAAACACGAGGGTTCCAACGCTCATGTGGCCCCACTCTTTTTCGGCATTTCTAAAAGCTAAAATCGTGTCCCACGTTAAAATCAGATTGAAAACTAAGCCTGCATAAAAAAACCATCGGTGGCTGTTCTGCAAGATGAGTGGTGCGCGAGTCTCACCTGTGTACTTTGTATGTGGCTCGGCCACTGCACATGCAGGTGGTGACAGCCAAAATGCTCGGTAATACGCTTTACGGTAGTAGTAACACGTCATTCGGAAACCGAGTGGGAAGATCAAAATAAATAGCGCTGGTGATATCCCAATACCAAAATACTGATTATTAAAAGGTTGACCAAAGATCGCTAGCGCAGTTCCAGGTTCACATGATGCAGATAAACATGGTGAATAGAATGGTGAGATTAAAGGTTCAGCAAAATAATATTTGTTTTCAAATGCGCGAAAGGTTGCATAGATAACAAACGAGAAGAGCACTCCGAATGTAATGGCCGGTTGTAACCACCATTTATCAGTGCGCAGAGTGCGCTCTTTAATCTTCGCTCTACTCGGTGAAAAAACACCTGACATTGCCAACCCCTAGCCTCGTTGATTTGGGTAAATCACTAGGGGTTAGTGTCCTCTTACCGAGAAAAAACGGCTATAAATATCCACTCCTAATGGCTATGAACTCAGCCACATGGAGAAAAACTGGCGGAGGGCGTGGGATTTGAACCCACGAAACTTTCGTTTGCCGGTTTTCAAGACCGGTGCACTCGGCCGCTATGCGAGCCCTCCGTGGGAGAGGTTACCTGACTTAGGTCCTATCGAAAAATCGGCGCTACTTTAGGCAGGTAGTTTTAAGAGCTCTTCGATGACTATCGCCACACCATCATCTTGATGAGGACCGGCAATACCGCTTGAGTACTTAAATCCATCAGGGTGTCCATCGGCCATTGCATAAGAGCGTCCACACCATTGGAGCATTGAAAAATCATTAGGGTTATCACCGAATGAGATGCAATCACTGGAATCAATATTTAACCGCGCCGCAACTTTTGCAAGTGTTTGCCCTTTAGAAATTCCTAAGGCTGAGATTTCAAGTAGAGACTCGTTGGCGTTTGAGTGAGTGACCGTAACAAGACCATCGAGTTCAGGAAATGCAATTTCTAACATTTGATCAGATGTAAGTTCGCTACCGCTGCAACGCGCGAGCATTTTAAATGCTGGCCCCCTAATTGCATCTTCGATTCGCTCTACTCCAACATTATCTAAACCGATATCCCACCGAGGAACATATGTTTTCTCGCGGTGATAATAATCATGTGACTCGATTGCAAAAGATATTGATGGGATTGCGATGCGAAGACGCTGGGCAACTTCTGCCTGCATCTGACTTGAAATCATCCATTCTTCTGTGACGGTTCTAGTTTTGAGGTCATACAACATCGCACCGTTACCGCAAATGGCGCCCCCGAATCCAAAGGCATCACGAATTTCATCCATCCACCGCGGGGGGCGACCCGTAACGAAGTAAATGTGAATTCCCATTGCATGGGCTTTCGAGAAGGCTTTGATGGTTCGTTCAGAAATTGTTCCATCATATTGCACGATGGTTCCATCTAAATCGGTAGCAATGAGTTTTGGGCGTTTACTCACACCAACTCAAATCGATCTTTATTAAGAAATGGACGCAGTGCAGCTGGAATATTTACCGTTCCATCGCTATTTTGATGATTCTCTAAAATTGCAACGATCATGCGTGGGATTGCAACTAAAGTACCATTTAAAGTAGCGACGCTCTTTGTGCCATCAGCGTCCTTGTAGCGAATATTCAATCGACGAGCCTGAAACTCGGTGCAATTCGAAGTGCTTGTTACCTCTCGATATGCATTTTGAGTTGGAATCCACGCTTCGATATCGAATTTACGGTTAGCGCTTGAACCAAGATCCCCCGATGCGACATCTATAACACGATAAGGAATCTCCATCGCATTTAGAAAGTCTTTCTCCCACTGCAATAAACGTTTGTGTTCTTCTAGAGCTTGATCTGGGTGGCAGAATGAAAACATTTCAACCTTATCGAATTGATGAACACGAATAATTCCGCGAGTGTCTTTGCCATATGTACCAGCCTCGCGTCGAAAACACGATGAATAGCCAGCGTAACGAATTGGTAGTTTTTCAGCTGGCAGAACTTCGTCCATATGAAATGCCGCAAGAGGCACTTCACTTGTGCCTACTAGATAGACATCATCTTTTTCTAAGTGATAAACATTTTCTGCCGCTTGACCTAAAAATCCTGTTCCCTCCATGGCGGGTGGATTTACCAATACCGGGGGGATTACTGGTGTAAAACCAGCTTTTAACGCCGATGCAATTGCATAATTAACAAGTGCAAACTCAAGCATTGCCCCCGAACCTGTTAAGTAATATGAGCGAGATCCAGCAACTTTTGCGCCGCGTTCCGTATCTATTGCACCGAGAAGTTTTCCGAGTTCAACATGATCTTTCGCAACGAAATCAAATTCGCGTGGAGTGCCAACATGCTCGATGACTACAAAATCCTCTTCTTTTCCAATAGGTGCAGCTGGATCTAAAACATTAGAAAGCTGCATCACCAGGTTTTTAGTTGATTCCTCAAGTTCGGTGCGCTTAGCGTCGGCCTCTTTCACTTTCATGGCAAGTGCCTTTGAATTTTCAAGAAGTGTAGCTTTTTCATCATCTTTTGCCGAAGCGACAAGTTTAGACAAAGTATTTTGCTCAGCACGAAGGGCTTCGAACTCATTAATTGCTATTCGGCGATTCTCATCACTGACCAGTGCTCTATCTACAATAGTTGCATCTTCAAAACGTCCTCGTTGAGATGCTCGTACAACTTCAGGATTCTCACGCAAAAATTTGATGTCGATCATTTTCCAGTCTTTTCTCGTGGGTAAGAGCCAAGGAAGCGGATGTCTTCGCACATCGCACGTAAAGCTTCAACCGCCTCTTTTACAGCAGTGTCTGCAATATGGCCTTCTGCATCGATAATGAAATGGTAATGTCCCAACTCTAAACCTGTAGGTCGACTTTGAATAAAAGTTAGATTCACATTCCGCTTAGCAAACTCAGTCAAAATATCTAGAAGCGCTCCAGCGTGGTCGATTCCGATAAATACCGCCAGTGATGTGCGATCTAAACCAGTTGCCTTTGGCGTCACGCCTGGCTTTGAAACGAGAACGAAGCGAGTAACCGCCCCTAGATTGTCACCAATATTGTCGGCAATAACGCGCAGTCCATAGTGTGCAGCGGCTACTGGAGCAGCAATTGCCGCATCAAACTCTCCACGTCCAATTGCTTCGGCCGCTGCCGCAGTTGAGGCCGTAGCTATTAATTCAGCCTCTGGATAATTAGTTGCTATATATGTTCGGCACTGAGCTTCTGCGTGTGGGTGGGTTGCAATTCGGCGTATGTCAAAAACATCTTTCTTAACCATCAAAGCGAAGGAGACGGGCAAGGTAACTTCGCCAACAATTGTTAGCGGTGTGCCAGTTGCAAGTTCGTCAAGAGTCCTAGCGACTACACCTTCAACGGAGTTTTCAATAGGTACTAATGCAAAATGAGCTTTACCAACTCGGACGGCATCTAGCGCTGCGGTGACATTTGCATAAGGAATGAGTGAGTCGTTAGAAGAGGTAATCTTTTTAAGCGCAGCTTCGGTGAAAGTTCCCTTTGGGCCAAGATATGCATATGTACTCACTTGCTAATGATACCCGAGCACCCTACGTGCAAATGACGGGTTATTTGTAATCAGAACTTCTACACCATTATCTGAACAAAAACGCATGTCATCAGCGTCATCTACAGTCCAAACAAAGAGTTTTCGATGTTCGTGGGTTAATTCGGGTTTTAGTCGGAGATACTCCACGCTCGGTCCTAAGTATTGCGCCGATGTATATCTACGCATAAGAGCGTTAAAACGATCTTCCAACAGGGCAACTGTTGGTTGTAGTGGATTTATTTTTCGAATATTTTCCAGGGCGAGCCAAGAAAAGGACATGATTGTTATCTCACTTAACTGCACTTCTTGAGCGATGAGCTCCATCACTTTCTTTTCGACCCTACTTCCGGTTGGTACAGGGTGTTTAGTTTCAATTGCTAACTCTTTTTTATTATCTCTAGCCAGTTCAAGTAGCTCATCCAATAGAATTGCCTCTGGGTAGTGGCGTTTAATCTCCATAAAATCCATCTCAGCAATTCGCCCGCTATAACTAGCCACCCGCTTCATATCAGCGTCATGCCAAAGAACGAGTTGATTATCTTGTGTCACCCGAACATCACATTCAAAGCCATCGGCCCCATCATCAAGAGCGCCTTGATACGCCCTCATTGTCATCTCCGGAAAATCAATCGATGAACCACGGTGGGCGTAAATCTTCATGATTAAAGATTAACAGGGTTAGGCTTACCCCTTATGGGCGGCTTTTATTTCGATAGCGATGCGCGCTCAGCCCTGGGTTTGGTACGAAACGGGAATGAGGATTCGGCTTATGTTTCTGGTCGCTTAATCGCAGTTGCTGATGGAATGGGTGGCCATGCCGGTGGAGAGGTGGCATCCAGAATCGCAATTAGAGCTCTTCAATCGATGGCCGCAATGCTCACCGATGAAACTATTGATTCTGATTCGACCCACGATTTATTAATCAACTCGTTGCACGCAATCGACGCTGAAATAGGCGATTTTGCCCGTGAGGCAATCGAACTACGAGGAATGGGAACCACTTTAACTGCACTCGTGATTCATAATGATTCAATTGCACTATTACATGTTGGCGATTCTCGATGTTATCGATTGCGCGGAAATACTATTGAGCAATTAAGCAATGACCATACTGTTATTCAAGAATTACTTTCTCAAGGGGCTATTACTCCTACTGAGGCCCTTGATCATCCTCAGCGATCTGTTTTAACCCAAGCACTTATGGGTGAAGGTAACGTGGTTCCCACGTTGCAATTATTTGATGCTAAAGAAGGCGATCGTTATCTTTTATGTAGCGATGGATTGTCGGGTGTTTTAACTGAGAAAGAGATAAAACTTCTCTTAAAGAAACGTGACAGAACAGCCGCTATTCAAGCGCTTATTGATGCAACTTATATTCAAGGTGCACCAGATAACATCACAGTCCTTATTGCAGATGTCACTCGTGAAGAAGTCATCACAAATGAGTTTTTAGGGGCAGCTCTGTGAGTACATCACTTCTGGGGGGACGATACAAACTTGGCGAAATGATTGGCACCGGCGGAATGGCCGATGTTTATGTCGCAGAAGATACGAGGCTTGCGCGCTCCGTTGCTATTAAAGTTTTGCGCAGCGATTTAGCTCGCGATCCATCCTTTGTAGCTCGTTTTAGAAAAGAGGCTCTAGCTGCCGCTGGCTTAAACCATCCAGGCATTGTTGCTGTTTATGATTCGGGTGAAGATCCCGCGCCCTACATTGTTATGGAACTTGTTTCGGGTCACACCCTGCGCGAACTCATACATAAAGGCGAGCGCATTTCGCTTAAGCGAGCACTTGCAATTGGTGAAGGAATTTTAGCTGCTCTCGAATACTCGCATGAGCGAGGCATCGTCCATCGTGATATCAAACCTGCAAATATCATGATCACTGATCAAGGTGATGTAAAAGTCATGGATTTTGGAATAGCGCGAGCGCTTGCAGATTTAGGTGCGACGTTAACAAATACATGGAACATTGTTGGAACCGCTCAATACTTATCTCCTGAGCAAGCTTTGGGTGAAGTTGCAGATCTTCGCAGCGATATCTACTCAACTGGTTGTGTACTCTACGAAGTTCTCACTGGAAAACCTCCCTTCACAGGTGATACGCCGGTTTCAATTGCATATCAACATGTCTCAGGAAAATTAATTACCCCAAGCGTGCTTCAACCCGATCTGCCGCCAGGTGTAGATGTAATTTTAGCCGTTGCCCTTGCTAAGAAGGTTGAGGATCGATATCAATCAGCCGGTCTAATGCTCGACGATCTCTTTAAAATCTCGGCGGGGCAGGCTTTATCCACCAAAGCACCGAGAGCAAAGATTTCCAGGCGTAAAATATTGATAAGTGCGCTCTCATCACTTCTCGCGATTTCTTTAATCGCCACCGGGTTAATTCTGACTAGACCTTCGGAAGATGCAACAACTTTCCCCCAAATTCCAAATGTTGTCGGACTAACTGAGGCTGAAGCTAGAGTTTTGTTATTAGATTATGTCGTCACCATTACACGAGCACCTGATGCCCAAATTCCTAAAGATCGCGTTGCTAGTCAGATTCCACTTGCCACGGTGCGTGCTCAAAAGGGCTCTGGTGTGGTGCTCACACTCTCAGATGGTCCTGGAGATTCAATTGTTCCGGGAGATTTAGTTGGAATGTCTTTAGTAGACGCCCGCGCCGCATTATCTGCAGTTGGCTTATTAATTGCACGAACCGAAGCGGTACCGTCAGATGAACCACAAGGAACTGTTTTAAAAGTTACCCCTGAAGGTGGTTCAACAATTACTGCTGGAAGTGGCGTAATTCTACAAATCGCAAATGGAGAGATTGAAGTTCCTGAACTTATTGGGGTCGATGCGATACAAGCGAAAACACTTCTGGCTCAAGTTGGTTTTTTAGTGAATGAGATTCAAGCCTTCGATGAGAATCTGCCTCTTGGTGTGGTTATTAGACAAGCCCCAGATCCAGGAACTACTCAAACAATAGGTAAATCTGTAACTATTACAATTAATACTGCACCTTAAACTTTAATACCCACAACTGCCGACAGACCAACTGCTTTTTCGCGTGCTTGCATGTCTCCGCATTCATATAACCAGTTAGCTAGCATTGCATGTCCATGCTCCGTCAAAACCGATTCAGGATGAAACTGCACTCCTTCGATTGGTAAAGTGCGGTGCCGCATCGACATCACGATTCCAGAATCAGTCTGACTTGTTATTTCAAGATCTGTGCCGACAGTAGCTGGCTCAACACACAACGAGTGATAACGTGTTGCCGTAAATGGGGTAGGAAGACCTGCTAAAACCCCTTGAGATTTGTGGTGTACTAGAGATGTTTTTCCATGTAGCAACTCTGGTGCTCGAGAAACTGTTGCACCAAAAGCAACTCCGATCGCTTGATGCCCTAGGCAAACCCCAAATAAGGGAATCTTTTTTTCGGCGCAGTATTTAATCATTGCAATACTTACTCCAGCTTTTTCTGGAATCCCTGGCCCCGGAGAGATAAGTACGCCGTCAAAATCTTTGGCGGCATCTGCCTCAACCTCATCATTTCGAACAACGGTGCACTCTGCGCCTAACTGACCCAGATATTGGACCAGGTTAAAAACAAATGAGTCGTAATTATCGATAACGAGGATTTTTGTTGACATAGGAGCATTCTTACCCATGGTGTATCTTTCGTGTATGCCTAAATCAAAGCTCCGTAAGAAAGTTATTGAAAAGCACACCCATGAGGCACAGGTCGTCGTTGACGCACCACACGCCCCGCTTGAGAGCCCAAAGTGGCTCGCTCCGACCATGGTGGCTGGCTTTTTAATTGGTCTATTTTGGATCGTGGTTTTTTATGTGACTCAAACTCGCTATCCAATACCAGGAATTGGTGCCTGGAACATGATTGTTGGCTTTAGCTTCATTGGTGTTGGCTTCTCCCTGGCCACTAGGTGGAGATAGCTCTAAGCCCCCTAAATTACACGGGTGTAACTCTCTCCACACTGTGGATAATCGCTGTGGATAACTCTTAGCGTTTATTTAATACAAACTTCGCGCTAATCAAACCTCCAATTAATCCTCCTAGGTGGGCTTTCCAATCAACTCCTCCTAAGACAAAGCCAATTGCAAAATTTATTCCGATGATCACATAAATGGATCGAACCTCTGCGCCGATTCTATTTCCGACGATGACCATAGCTCCAAACAAACCAAAAATTGCACCTGATGCGCCAACTGAAGCGCTTGGAGTTTGAGCGAAGTACGCTGAAGTTAGAGATCCTGTTAAAAGTGAAAAGAAGAAGATGCCCAAAAGTTTACGTGCGCCAAAAGCAGCTTCTATTGGGTTTCCTAAAACCATTAATGCATACATATTAAAACCAAGATGTAATAACCCGGCATGAACGAGAGCTACGGTAAAAAGTCGATACCACTCATTACTACCTTGCAAGTAAGAAAGTTCGCGTAAATAGAGTTGAGATTCAAATGATGGAACAATCATCTGCAGCAAATAAGCGCCAGAGATAACTGCGATTAAAGAATATGTTGCCGAACGTTTAAGCAATGGTGATGCTGTTGATCGTGATGTCGGTTGCTGGTTTATCTTGTGCACCGGTCTTGGTTTTACCGATTGCATCTACTACTGCCTGGCTAGCCGAATCCTTAACCTCACCGAAGATTGAATGCTTTCGGTTTAACCATGTTGTTGGTGCGGTTGTAATAAAGAACTGTGAACCATTTGTTCCTGGTCCTGAGTTGGCCATGGCAAGGATGTAAGGACGGTCAAAGACTAACTCTCCGTGGAATTCATCCGCGAAGCGGTAACCAGGACCACCGGTTCCTTTTCCAAGTGGATCTCCACCTTGAATCATGAAGCCGTCGATGACGCGATGAAAAATTGTTCCGTCATACAAATTAGCGGTTGTTTTTTCACCAGTGTTTGGATCTGTCCACTCCTTGGCGCCGGTTGCTAGCTCAACAAAGTTGGCAACGGTCTTAGGTGCGTGGTTTGGAAATAACTCAATGACTATGTCGCCGAGTGATGTGTGAAGAGTCGCTTGTGATGTCATGTGGAGACCAGGGGAATCGAACCCCTAACCCCCGCCTTGCAAAGGCGGTGCTCTACCAATTGAGCTAGGTCCCCGTATTAGAACGGGTGGGCCTAGATGGACTCGAACCATCGACCTCTTCCTTATCAGGGAAGCGCTCTAACCAGGCTGAGCTATAGGCCCGCATAAAAGATCACTCTTTAATGCAGAAGCGCAAGGTTACCTTGAACTTCGCTAACTCCCAAAATGGCGAGTCAGACCCTACAACTTCAGGTGCGAACCATACTAAGTTTTCGGGGAAATCTCATCTTCGCTATTTTTAGTCACCGATACCAAGGCAACGCCTTCATCTAGATTGACTAAACGGACACCCATTGAATCTCGACCAGTTTGGCGAACCTCTGCAGCTGGCGTTCGCATTACTGTTCCCGCCGATGTGATTGCCAAAACCTCATCCCCATCACGTAATACAAGGGCGCTCACTAATAATCCGCGTGAGCTTTCATCTATTTTGGCAGCTTTGATACCAATCCCGCCTCGACCTTGTAGTCGATACTCATCAATCGGAGTTTTCTTACCAAAACCACCATCGGTTGCAGTAAAGACAAATGAGTG
>JACSDF010000053.1 GCA_015660815.1 Actinomycetota bacterium | reverse complement strand
CTCACGCTATGGTTCGGTGGGCACAACATCGCCAACTCCACTGTCGATAAATATTGGTGGCTCATTTGATTGTGGCGCAGGAGTTCTTCAAATTCACCCTAGCGCGACGGGAGACGCGAGCCTAGGTGACACGAACTTCATAGTCGTACCTGCAGGTTATTATGACGTGCAATCAACCTTCACGTTTATTGGCTGACAAATACTAAAAATAGCTAGCCCAGGACTCCCTGGGCTAGCTATTTTTTATCGTGAATACTTCTCTTGAAGCCATTTATTCATCGAACTTGTTTGACTATCCAATAGCACCGACTCTATTGATAAGAATTTTTCCGCTAAAGGAAAGCGTATTTGAGGCAGTAACTCCATATTGATCAATTGCCCTCAATGTCAATGAAGTTGTCGAAGCACTACAAACAATTGTTCCCATAATTAAGAACTGATAATGACGACCTCCAACAGCATTTATAAAGGAGGTTGAATCACTTGTAAATACTCTATATTGAAGTGAGACAGGAGTTACGGATGCAATTAACTGCATACCAATGGACATTAGTGTCGCCGTTCCAGGCGAAAATGTTCCATCCAATACAATTTCAAATGTATATGATCCTCCGCCAACCATTGTTCCAAATTGAGACGAATCACTTGTACCTGAATTAACAGAAGTTGAAAGTGACCATTGTTGTATATCCACAAAGTATGAATTCGAAATTCCTGCGGCGCCAGTTGTTCCAGCTGGACCTGTTGAACCTGCAGCACCATTTGCTCCAGTTGTCCCAGCTGCACCAGTCAATCCTGTAACACCAGCAATACCGTTCGCACCAGCTATTCCGGCTGCACCGGTAGCGCCTGTGTCACCTTTTGCACCAGGCAAACCGTTTGTACCTTGAACTCCAATTGTTCCCGCTGGACCTGTTAACCCAGTATCGCCTTTGACTCCAGGATTTCCTGCCGCACCAGTTGCACCTATTGATCCACGTTCACCAGTTGCTCCTTTCGCTCCAACCGCTCCAACTGCACCTGACACTGGTGCCGCTTTATTTTTAGATTCAATAGCTCTAAGAGATGTTGCAACCTTCCATGCACCTTTTGTTTTCGGTCCGTATAGATTCGCATTTTTTATATCGATGTAGAAATCGCCATCTATGCCGATCGATTTTGCAGGAACTCCACTTCCGCTAAGGATTGTGTTAGGTGTTTGCGTGGTAGCGCGTCCAGCTTTTTTAACAGTGACGGATGTTTTTGCGGCAGGTTCTGCACCTTGCATTGCGAAGAGAGTGATTGCAAGCGAAATTGCGATGGTTTTACTATGTCTGTTCATGAGGAAGTTCCATTTCTCTTTTCTGAGAATGCACTGAGTTAAGTGTGAAGTGCGCGACTACCCCCAGGAATAAGGGCTTCCCAGCGGGAAATTCCACGTGTGTGGCGGGTGTCCCCCGTTGATGCAGCCCGTAACTGGGAATTATTCACACGGAGTTTTAAGCATGAATTACTAACATCTTCAGCATCAAGGAGTTAATTACAGGTAGTCGATGACGAGGGGTCACTGGCGGTTCCGATAGAAGAAAGGTAGACATGAAAATGTCATCAAAAAAGAAGATCGTGGCAGTTGTATTAACAACGGCCGTACTTTCAGTTGGCTCGGTTGGAGTTGCAACTGCAAATCAAGGTAAGTCAGCTTCAGTTCGTACCAGCGTTTCCAAAACAGCTGTTAATGCAATTGCTAACCCAATGGCAGGACAGATGATGGATGGACGAGAGGCAGCTTTAAAAGGCATTCTCGCAGGGTTAGTAACTAAGGGAACAATTACTCAAGCACAGTCGGATGCAATCACTGCAGCCGTGACTGCTGCGCGAGTTGCCCATGATGCAGATCGTGATGCAAATGCATCAGCTAATAGTGCACGACGAGCAGCGCATGAGGCGCTAATCGCTTCAACTATTGGCATTGATGCAGCGACAATCAAGACACGTCTTGCAGCCGGTGAAACACTCGGCGCAATTGCAGGTGCAAAGAAATCTGCACTGATTACTGCACTTGTTGCAGAGGCGACTAAAGATATTGATGCCGCTGTAACTGCAGGTAAAATGACTGCAGCTCAAGCAACAACTCTGAAGTCAGGTCTTACTGCACGCGTCACCGCTCAGGTTGATTCAGTGCGCGGTGAAATGGGTCCTGGTAAAGGTGGTCCTGGCATGGGCGGTCGCGGACATGGAAACATGGATGGCGGTCGTGGCATGGGGATGAAGCCTTAAAACTCTGAAATATGTAACCTCCTCCTAAGGTGAAAACCCGCCACGTGAATAATCATGTGGCGGGTTTTTCTTTGTCTAAGCATTGTTAATGGCAGGATGCACGTATGAGGATTCACATTGGTAGCGACCATGCAGGACTTGAACTTAAAGCCGCGCTCATTGAATATCTTGAATCAAAGGGTCATAGCGTTACCGATCATGGCCCTTTTGAATTTGATGCCGTTGATGATTATCCCGATTTTTGTATTCCCGCTGCAATTGCAACGGTTGTGGATCCCGGTTCACTCGGAATCGTCTTAGGTGGATCAGGTAACGGTGAGCAAATAGCTGCTAATAAAGTTAAAGGGGTTCGCGCAGCCCTTGCATGGAGCATTGAAACTGCTCAGCTAGCTAAAGAGCATAACAATGCAAATGTCGTTGGTATCGGTGGAAGAATGCATTCAATAGATGAGTGTAAACGGATTATCGATGCTTTTATTGAAACGCCATTTTCTAATGATGAACGTCATGTTCGACGCATAAACAAAATTACGAAGTACGAAGATACATCAAGTCTGTAACTCGGTGATCTTTATCAATTCCCTGTCCTTCAAAACGAGTTTCGGGGCGCCAGTCAGGTTTATCAATTACTCCCCCGCTAAATTGCGTTGAAGTACTAAAAACAATCTGCATCGCATCGGCATATGGCACCCAATCAGTTGCTAAGTGAAAGTATCCGCCTATTTTTAGCTTTGATGCAACGAGTTCGAGAAAAGCTGGAGTAACTATCCGGCGCTTGTGGTGTTTGGCTTTTGGCCATGGATCTGGGAAATAGAGATGGACACCATCGAGGCTTTCATCGCGAATCATGTAAGGCAGAACAACATGTACATCATCTTCAATGACTTTTATATTAGTGATCGCCTGTTCCTGAATTCGAGCCAACAATTTCCCGATTCCGGGAGGATGTAGATCTACGGCTAGATAAGCATTCTCAGGTGATTGGGTTGCCATAATTGCCGTGGCTTCGCCCATTCCAAAGCCAATCTCCATGATAATTTTTTGAGCCTCTGGAAATATCGCTTGCAGATCCAAGATTTTATTCTCAACTGGAATTCCGTGAATCTCTTGCAGTAAACTTTTTGCAGCCCTCTGAGCCTCCGTAATTCGAGTTCCTCGAATACTGTAGCTACGAATTGAAGGGCGTTCCATGGGGCAAGAGTGTCATGGTTGGCTTGATACCTACAAAAGGAGCAAATAAATGCCAGGAGTCAATATCTCTCGCGCCGAGGCGGCAGAGCGTGCATCTCATTTGCAGGTTGAAAGTTATAACGTAACTCTCGACGTTACTACCGGTGCAGATACTTTTTACTCAAAATCCGAAGTCAAATTCTCGTGCAATACCCAGGGCTACTCGACTTTTATTGATGCTTGTGGCAAGAGCATTATTTCCGCAACTCTCAATGGAAATACCGTCGATACAACTGATTTTGATGGCGAATCAATTTTTTTACAGAATTTGCAAAGTGAAAATCATTTAATTATTGAAATCGATGGCATCTACTCAAAATCTGGTGAGGGTCTGCAGCGCTCGGTTGATCCATCTGATGGTGAGATTTATCTTTATTCACAGGGCGAGACTGCCGATATCCGCCGCATGTTCCCCTGCTTTGATCAGCCATCACTGAAAGCCACATTTGCATTAACCGTGACAACACCTGGGCA
>JACSDF010000006.1 GCA_015660815.1 Actinomycetota bacterium | reverse complement strand
GGTTTACAAGGATTACAAGGTTTACAAGGTTTACAAGGTTTACAAGGTTTACAAGGTTTACAAGGTTTGCAAGGATTAACCGGTGCTACTGGTGCGCAGGGTGTACAAGGATTGCAGGGTGCTACTGGATCAACCGGTGCTACTGGATCAACCGGTGCTACTGGTGCGCAAGGAATACAAGGGATACAAGGGATACAAGGATTAACTGGTGCGACAGGATTAACTGGTGCGACAGGAGCTAATGGAGCCCAAGGAATACAAGGTTTAGCTGGTGCCCAAGGAATTCAGGGATTAACCGGAGCAACTGGAGCGCAGGGTGATACTGGAGCGACTGGATCAACCGGTGCTACTGGCGCGACTGGATCAACCGGTGCTACTGGTGCGCAAGGAATACAAGGATTAACCGGTGCCGTTGGAGCGCAAGGAATACAAGGATTAACCGGTGCCGCTGGAGCGCAAGGAGTACAAGGTGAGACTGGCTTAACTGGTGCGACTGGTGCCGCTGGAGCGCAAGGAATACAAGGATTAACGGGAGCGCAAGGAATACAAGGATTAGCAGGTGCTACTGGAGCCCAAGGATTGCAAGGAATTCAGGGATTAACCGGTGATACTGGCGCAACCGGTGCTACTGGCGCCCAAGGATTACAAGGTATTCAAGGGGTGCAAGGTGCGATTGGATTAACGGGAGCGACTGGTTCAGCCGGTGCGACTGGCGCGCAAGGCATTCAAGGCATTCAAGGCCCAATCGGCGAAACTGGTGCAGCGGGAGCTATTGGACCACAGGGAATCAAGGGTGATACCGGTTCGACTGGTGCACAAGGTATACAAGGTATACAAGGTATACAAGGATTAACTGGAGCTATCGGAGCCACTGGAGCCACCGGAGCCACTGGAGCCACCGGAGCCACTGGAGCTGATGGGAAACAGGGATTAGATGGAATGCAAGGCCCACAGGGTGCCACTGGAGCAGCCGGAGCCGTGGGTCCACAGGGAATTAGAGGTGACGCTGGAGCACCTGGAGCACCTGGAGCACCTGGTGAAGCAGGAGCGGCAGGAGCGGCAGGAGCGGCAGGAGCACAAGGTATTCAAGGTGAAACCGGAGCACAAGGTATTCAAGGTATTCAAGGTATTCAAGGCCCAATCGGCTTAACTGGTGCAACTGGTGCAACTGGTGCAACTGGTGCATCTGGTGCAACTGGTGCAACGGGCCAAACTGGTGCAATGGGCCCAATTGGCCCAACTGGTGCAACTGGTGCTGTTGGCCCACAGGGCGTCAAGGGTGATACTGGTGCAACTGGTGCAACAGGACCTGCCGGCCCAACTGGGGCAACAGGACCTGCCGGTCCTGCTGGAGGCGGCGGAACAGGCATGCCAGTCTGTATAAGAATCGGTGGCCAAATTACGTGGGGCGCTTGTGACGCCAGCAACAAGGGCGGCAATACTGGATCAGAAGGAACTACCTGGTACATAAAAGCCAGTGAGACCGCAAACGGATAAACGGAGGAACTAATTCATAATGGTGAATCCAACAGATCGAGTAGAGCGAATAGATCGAGCCATTCCTGTAGAACGAATAATTACAGTTGATCAAGGGGCTCGAAATAGGCGCAAATTACAGTTTTTAAAATACGCAGCAGTGGCGATATTTTTCTCATTGTTAACTTTTTCAATCACCTTGGCTGCATTCTCAGGTTCCAGATCGGTCAGCTTGTCTCTTGTCCAGCCAGATGGGTCTGCAACTGTGCCTGCTGCAGTGAATCTAATTACGTCAGGACAGACTGCACTTTCCGAAACTGAATTAATTTCTGCTGTAAAATCCACTGGAATCTCAGTTTTTTGGATTGGAGCGTCAGCAGGGGCTAAGTATGCATTCAATAACTTAGCCGAGGATCAAAATTTCATTCGTTACCTTCCTGGTGGTCAAGGCGTAGAAGATACGACGGAAAAGTATCGCATTATCGGTACATATGCCGATCCAAACGCTTATGCAACGATGCAAAAGGCGGCAGAATCTAATACTGGAGTAAGTACTGTTAACCCAGATGGCTCGATTGTTTTTTATGCAAAGACCACCCCGTTGCATGTGTATCTTGCCTTTAAAAATTTGCCATACCAAATCGAAATCTTTGACCCAACGCCTGGAGTCGCGCTCAAGTTAGCTACAACTCCAGGTATACTTAAGGAAATTAGTTAAACGTGTGCGTTCTAGAAGGAGCATATTTAAGCGAATGTGAGGTTCGGTAATATGACTGATGCACCTCCCCCATCAAGTCAAAAGAAGCCCGAAGATGAAGCTCAAGGTCAAAGAATGACCATCTATATGCCACCTGGCGCGGTTATAGTTGAGCGATCAGAGTTGGACGAACTTACAGATTTAGCGGCGACCCAGATTCAATCAGAGGAACCGCAAACCTCACCGAAAACCGGAAACGAACCGATTCAATCACTTGGTTCTGTTATTAACATTTATACGGGTGATGATTCTCGTGGCACAAAGCAACAGAGCTATTCAGAGGTTCCCTCTCTTGAGAACGCGCATTTGAATGAACAACATGTTCTTTTGCGGATCAGCCAGACGTTGGATCTCATCTCTAGACGGTTAGATCAGGATGGGCAACCTGTCAATCCTGTTATTAGCCGCACAAACCCAGAGGAAGTGATCGAAAAGAAGCGTGCGATTATTCTTGACGACCGCAAAGTTGAAGAAAAGTATGTAGCGATTGGATTTCATTTCGATTGGATGCATGCTTTTAACATTATTTATATCACCTTAATTCTCTTCTCAATACTTCTGCCTTCCGCTTTACATACTTTTCTAAAAATGGAAGTCACTGCAGCCACAACAAGTTACGAGGTCGCTGGAATTCAAAGAGGAGATCTACTTATTGCAGAAGAGGCACCTGCATCCGCATTAGTTGTAAATGATTTTGTAAGTATGCATGATGCATTTTCGGGTAAGTCTGAGATGATCCAAGTTAGCGAAATTTCAGCCCCCGGCGTTAACGGAGAAGTGACTATATCCGTACCCCCTAAAGCAGGTCAGGCTCTCAGTGCTTCTTATACTGTAGATGGAAATTTAGAAGTCAATAGAGTTGTACAGACCATTCCTTCGCTTGGCTATGTGAAAATGATTCTTGGTTCGTTTTACGTGCAATTCTTCGTCGTAGCTTTCGTTATCATATTAAATATTATTGTGCATACTCGGAGACACCGCAGATTTTCTAAATCTCTTAGAAGATACGCTTATCAATAATTTTTAGGGCTTTTAATTATTTTATCTTGAATAGCTTGAGTGATTGCTTCAGTGCGCGATGAAGCGCCCAATTTTTGGGAGATTGTGCGGTTACTTGACCCCACGTCGCGCTTACTAATAGAGAGCGCTCTAGCGATATCTTTGTCGCTCGCTCCGATGGAGGCCATAGCAAGAATATCTACCTCGCCTCTAGACAGAAGGCTGGAAGTAGCAAGGGATTGAGTCTGGGCGGTTAACAAACCTTGGACCACTTTTAAGGAGAAAATAGGTACTCCCTGAACGACATTTAAGATAGCCTCTCGCAATTCAGGTCCGGTGACTGATTTAAGTAAATATCCACTAGCTCCTGCATTGAGCGCTAACTGAATATCCTCCATGTTGTCATCAGCGGAAAGGATAATAATGTGGATCTCAGGAAAATCCGCTTTGATATTTTGAGTGGCCTCAACTCCCGATATGCCTGGCATATTCAGATCCATCAAAATTACGTTTGGCCGCAACGCAGCAGCCGATGAATGGGCGGTAAAACCATCACTAGCCTCTCCGACTAGAATCACGCGCCCGCCAATAGCTTTAATCCGCTCGCAGACACCCAGTCTAAAAATTGGGTGATCATCAACTACAAGAACGCGGATTGGTGAGTCACCTGAAGCTATTTGATTTGCCGCTTCTTCCGTTTTCATAAAATCAGAGTATCCCATAACCCCCTTTTAAAACCGACAAAGCCTGATTTGTTTAGTGTCATCAATCAATAGGAGTACTCTTTAACTAACTAGTTTGAAGGGTTGCGCATGCAGATCAATATTGATAAGAAGACCGGAATTTTGAGTGGAATTATCGTCATTCTGCTTATCATTATTGTGAACATGGGGATGTCGCGCGACAATGAGCGTGGTTTTTTCGGCATGCAAGGCTTTGGAATGATGGGTTCAAATCATAATAATGGCTCATCGGATCTGTCGGGTGCTGACATTATGTTTCTTGAAATGATGATTCCGCATCATCAACAGGCGATAGATATGTCGATTGTGGCTATAGCGAAATCGAAGGACGCTGAATTAATTGCATTAGCCACAGATATTAAAGAAGGACAATCTGCCGAGATAATTAAAATGGAGTCATGGCTTGATCAAGCTAATGTCGGTAGCGGCATGGGACATTCGATGGGACACTCGATGGGGGGTTCAATGGGTGGAATGCTCACCGAAGCCGAACTCTCTACCTTAAATGCTGCGAGTGGAAAAAACTTTGATCTCTTGTGGCTAAAAGGAATGACGGATCACCACGATGGAGCTATCCATATGAGCCAAATGATTGAAGATGCAAAAAACTCTGAGATTAAACGTTTTGGGGAAGATATTGTTCGGGACCAAACCGCGCAAATCGAGCAGATGAAGGCGATGATTGCCCGACTTAGTTAAAAGCGTTGGTTAATATCTTTGCACTTGTTATGTGTCCTTTAGTTAATAACCAAGGCGTGGGTGAATTTGCAGGCAAGAAACCTTTGCTGCGCGCTACAAAGGTTTCTTGCCCAATGAACGACCCACTTATCAACATGTGGAGCCTTCCCCCTAAAAATAGTTGCGCGGTGAAATGCCCAGATTTAGACTAAGCAGCACCAAATTCCGCCACCAACGGATTGAGTTGTCATAACTATTCCGCCATCAGTGGATGGAGTTTTCACGTCTTTGCGAGCTGCCTGTGCAGGCGATGCGGCCAAGAACGCAACGGTCAGGATTACGGCAATTATCTTCTTCACAATTCTCCCTAATGGCCTTCACAATTTGTAAAGATTGGCTGTAAGATATACCAATTCAAAGAGAAAAGGAAGTCCAATGGATTTTGGCACTAGATTAAGAAATCTGCGCGAGGCGGCTGGTCTAACCCAAGCCGAGTTAGCTGATGGTATTTCAGCGGCCAGTTATATTTCACTATTGGAAGCTGGAAAAAGAAAGCCAAAGCCGGAATTGGTCGACCAGTTTGCTTCTCGTTTGGGTGTCTCGGTCGCAGAGTTAATCATTGATCAGGGAGATCAAGAGGTTGACTGGAGCTTAAATGTGGCTCAAGTAGCCTTGAGTTCTGGCAATCTAGATGATGCCGAAAATTACGCAAGACAAATTATTGATTCGAGTAGAGATCACAATGGCGCCAGACTTGCTGCCGCGGTAGTGCTCATCCAGGTGCGGGTTCGGCAAGGTAAAGTTGAGGGCGTTCTGGATGAACTTGAACGCCTCTTTGATGATCATCCCCAAGCGGCTCCTGAGCTCCGCGTCCGTATTGGAAATGAAATTGTCAGAGTCTGCTTTCGATCTGGGGATTTCGGGATGGGGGCTCAGAGAGGTGAGGAAATGTTGCGGGAGTTTGCAACCGCTTGGCCTGAGACTGAGGTCGTTGAACTGCTCTGCCTCGTAGCAAGTTGTCATTTTCACCGCGGAGACACACATCGAGCTTCCGAATTAGTTACACAGGCTCTGGAGCTGGCCGAGGCGTGTAAATCTCCGAAAGCGATGGTTCAGTCACAATGGCAGTCGTCCATGCTGGCCGAGAGCCGAGGCGACCTCTCCCTTGCGCTTCACCACATCACAAATGCTCTCCATTGGTCCAAGGTGGCCGAGCTCAATGATGTTGTGCCCGCATTGAATAATAACGCTGCAAGGATTTTATTGGAATTGCCTAACCCGGATTTGGATCAGATTCACAATCTTGCAGAAGTCGCCTACATCCATTTCACTTCACAGAACCATTCTGTCCCTGCAGCCTATGCCTGCCTAACTCTTTCTGAGGTCGAACTACTCCGAGGCAATCCCTCCAATGCCTTGATGTTTGTTCGGAAAGGCTTAACTGAGTTACCAAAAGATGTTCCTGGTCCAAGGGCTAGGTTGCTCTGCCTTGAGGCAAAGGTCCTCTTTAAGTTAGGCATGGTTGAAGAGTCGCAGATTCAATTAGAACTCGCACTACAGCATGCAGTGGATATGGAACCTTCGAAGGAAGTGGCCGTATATTGGGGAGAGGTTGCCAGGGTTTTTGTGGAGATGGGTTTACAGGAGCGGGCAATTGACGCCTACGAAAAAGCTCTCTCTGCTACCGCAGCGGCATCCCAGGAAGAATCGAAGACACTTTTGGGATCTAAGGTCTGATAGTCGCACTATGTGGGTACGGGATTTCGACAGCTCTTTTTCTGGTACCAAAAAAATAACATTACAAAATATCTTTACAATTTGTGAAGTCTAACTGTAAGATACATCCACAGAGACTATACAAATGGTCAAGTTTAACTATTAGGAATGACTGGTCAGGATAAGTCAGAGATTCTTCAGTAGTGGCGAACAAGTAGGGCAGGTTAAGGGATGAAGGTCAACCATTTAGAACCAGCCATCGGAGAAGTGCGTAGTTCCAAGCGTGCGTTTGGTGTAATTACGATTGTGGTTTCGATGTTTCTTCTTGGAGCGCTGCTTATCTCCTACATTGCACTGACGATTAGCCCAGTTAAGGACTCTGGTATGAATACCACGATTGCGACCGCAACACAGATTGTCAATCAGCAGATAGAAGGTGCGCGAGCCGTACGCTCGCCAGCTTCTACCGAACCAAGTTGTCGGGATATAACTACGTTCTTGCAGGTAGCACCGGCACCAGTGAAAGACCCACGGGGTGTGACACTGGTACCCCAATGGGATCCCACGAGTTGCCCACCCATTTATCCGGGTCTTATCCGGGTGAGCGCCTCCGTCACGCGAATTGGATATTCGACTCCAGTTGCCTCGGCGGCCACGCTGATTTTCGTGCGATCGGCGGTTTGAGATCTCAAGAGTTGGCGCTATCTTAATTAAGAGTGGTTAGAAGATTACTTCCTGAAGGAGAGATCGGCCTTTTTCATCTCTGCAACTAAAACTCTAATCGCATTTGGTCCTATCCCGTGAAGCTCTTTTATGGCGGCGAGAGAGGTTTTGCGAAGATCACTCAACGTAAATAAACCGTCATCGATGAGCGCACGTCGTGCAGGTGCACCTAAACCAAGTTCACGCCAAGGGCCATCTACAGCTTCATATCTATCTAATTCATGATCATTATCTGTTGTAGTTGCAGTATCTCGCACTTTCTTTTCCGCTCGACGAGCAGCGCCAGATCGCTTGGCCTCGGCGGCGAGTTTTTTGGTTTTTGCTACAGATTGTTTAGCCATAAATTAAGCCTAGTAGGCAATTAAACAATCAGTGTGCGGGAGAAGGGACTTGAACCCTCACGTCCGAAGACACAGGTTCCTAAGACCTGCGTGTCTGCCATTTCACCACTCCCGCTCAACCCATACAAAAGCCGCTAGTGCCCTTAAATGGATAGGTCCCAAGATTAGAGGTAAGTTAGCGAAGTACCAAACGCAGCCATTGCCCGCGAAATCGAAAGGCACGAAGCCATGTCACTAACACCCACACCTGCAGATAAATTCACTTTCGGGCTTTGGACCGTTGGTTGGCAGGCGCGAGACCCCTTTGGCGATGCCACGCGTGCTGCTTTGGATCCAGTTCGTACCGTTAATGAGTTAGCGGCAAGAGGTGCTCATGGAGTGACTTTTCACGATGATGATTTAATTCCCTTTGGCAGCGATGAAGGAGCACGACGCACCCACATCGATCGTTTTAAGAAGGCGCTGGATGAGACCGGCATGAAAGTACCGATGGCTACAACGAATCTATTTACTCATCCAGTCTTTAAGGATGGCGCATTTACTTCAAATGATAAAGATATTCGCCGCTTTGCACTGCGTAAAGTAATGAAAAATATCGAACTTGCAGTCGAACTTGGCGCCAAAACTTATGTCTGCTGGGGCGGACGGGAAGGCGCTGAATCCGATGGAGCCAAGGATTCCTACGTTGCACTTGATCGTTTTCGCGAAGCCTTTAATACTTTAGGTGAGTTCGTAACCGACAATGGTTATGACATTAAATTTGCAATTGAACCTAAACCAAATGAACCCCGTGGAGATATCTTCTTGCCGACCATTGGTCACGCGCTCGCATTTATTTATACCTTGGATCGACCAGAGCTCGTTGGTTTAAATCCCGAAGTTGGTCACGAACAAATGGCAGGACTTAACTTCGTGCATGGAATTGCACAAGCCCTGTGGCAGAAGAAACTCTTCCACATAGATTTAAATGGACAACACGGTCCAAAGTTTGATCAAGATTTAGTCTTTGGTCATGGTGATTTAAAATCTGCATTCTTCTTAGTTGATTTACTTGAGCGATATAAATACGACGGACCGAAGCACTTTGACTATAAGCCCGCTCGCACTGAAAGCGATAAAGGTGTGTGGGAATCAGCAACAGCAAATATGCGGACGTACTTAGCGCTCAAAGAGCGCGCGCTCGCTTTCCGCGCCGATGCAAGAGTTATTGCAGCGATGGCCGAATCAAATATCCCAGGGCTGAACGAGCCAACTCTTGGCAGCGGTCAAACATGGAGAGATCTTGATGATGATTCATTCGATGTTGAAGCGGCAGGTACACGTGGTTATGGATACGAAGCCATTGACCAGTTAGCACTCGAGCACTTAATGGGAGTTCAGAGCTAATTAGTGTGGAGCGTTTAGCCTAAGCTAAACGCTCGCACCTCTTCGTGAAATCGCATCAACTCCTGCAGATACTAAGAGGACCAGACCGGTAACAATGAACTTGATTCCAGCGGCATATCCCAAAAGTCCCATGCCGTTGTCAATAACGGCAACGACGAGACCGCCAAGGATTGCATCGCGCATCTTTCCTTTACCGCCAAACAACGAGGTACCGCCGATGACTGCCGCGCCTACTGCATAAAGAAGTGTCGAACTGCCGCCTGTTGTTGGAGATACCGAGTTTTGACGAGATGCAAAGATCATTCCTGCAATAGCAGAGAGACCAGAACAGATCATGAAAGCTGCGATCCGAACTCGCTTGACGTTAATGCCGGCTCGACGTGCAGCTTCGGCATTTCCACCTACTGCGTAAATATGTCGGCCAAATGCAGTGCGACCAAGCACGAAAGTTCCGATAACTAGAATTAAAAGAATTACTGGAACCACATATGGAATACCTTTGAGGCTTACTAAGTCAGGGTTATTGCTACGCTCAACATTGAGCGCAAAGACGGCAATTCCAGTAATAGTTAAGAGTCCAGCGGTCTTTAATATCCAAAGTTTTTTAAGCTCAGATTTCAAACCAGCTTTTCGGCGAGCGTTCATTCGATTAAGCCCAGTTAGTACATAAATTGCCGACACCGAGAAAAAGAAAATCCAACTAAGCGTCGGTGTGAGATTTGAGTTCTCAACCGCCAAAATAGTCTTATCTTCCAGACGAATCGTTCCACCCTCACCGGCCAGTAGAAGCAATATTCCTTGGAAAGCTAAGAAAGCGGCAAGAGTTACAACGAAGGATGGAATTCCGAGTCGGGCAACTAAAGTTCCGAGACCAAAACCTAAAACCACACCAACAAAAATTGCAGCCAGGAGTGCCAAGTACCACGGCACATCGTGATTAGTAATGAGAATAACTAGAACCGCGCCAGTCACACCTGCTGTGTATCCAGCCGATAAATCGATTTCTCCAAGGAGGAGTACAAATACCAGGCCCATGGCAATAACTATTACTGCTGCGGCTTGAGTTAATAGATTTGCAAAATTTCCCGGAGTTAAGAAAACGCTCGACATTGAGCCAAATACGATACATAGCGCCACTAAGCCAAGCACTGCCGGCAATGAACCGATATCTCCGGCCTTAATTCTGGACCAGTAGTCCTGCATTGCACCTTTTAACGTTGCATTGTCAGTAGAAGTATCGGCAGTTGTTGGAGAACTCATTTCTTTGCACCTGCACTCTCTACGCCAGCGGACTTTCCAGTAGTAATTAACTCAATGACTTGCCTTGGAATGACTTCATTCTTATCAACCTGCGCCGCCATCTGGCCTAAATAAAGTGCGGCGATATTATCGGCGACCTCAAATACATCGTTTAAATTGTGGCTAATTAGCACAACTGCTAAACCATTATCGGCTAAACGTCGTACAAGATTTAAAACCTGCTCGGTTTGAGCCACACCGAGAGCTGCGGTTGGTTCATCTAAAATCACGACTTTGCTGTTCCACAGCACTGCTCGCGCAATCGCCACGGTCTGTCGTTGACCACCGGATAAAGAAGATACCGTCTGGCGAATTGATTTCACTGTTCGCACGCTCAAACCATCTAACGTCTTACGGGCAAGAGATTCCATGCCGGTCTCATCTAAAACTGAGCCGCGCTTTTTTTCACGACCCAGAAACATATTGTGAACTATGTCTAAATTGTCACACAACGCTAAATCTTGATACACGATCTCAATCCCAAGGGCAGTGGCATCTCGGGGGCCTGTGATATTAACTTTATTGCCCTCAAAGAGAAATTCTCCGTGGTCCGGAGTATAAATTCCGGCGATACATTTAATAAGCGTGCTTTTTCCTGCACCGTTGTCTCCAACAAGTGCAGTCACTTTACCTGCGGAAATATCAAAATCGACATCGCGAAGAACGTGGACCGGCCCAAAGGATTTATTAACTCCCCGCAAAGAGAGAATTGGTGTGCTCATTCAAATACCTACAATTCTTTAGATCTCTTGGATTGATTGAGTTTAAAAATCATTGTAAAGAAGTTGCGGCTCAGGGTATTTACCCCGAGCCGCAACCATTGTTCTTTACTGACTAGCCGTTACGGATATTAGAGTCCGTTAGCTACGCAGAGGTCCTCGATGTCGGCACAAACAGCTTCACGTGTCTGGAAGCCATCTGCGATGACTGCACTAACGTTTGCCTTTGTGATTCCAACTGGTACCAAGAGGACTGAAGGCACATCCATGGTTCCGTTATTTACAGAACCAGTAGCTGTTGTTGCCTCTTCGCCGTTAAGCAGAGCGATAGCAAGTGCTGCTGCAGCTTCGGCCTCAGCCTTGATTGCCTTGTAGACAGTATTTGACATGTCACCTGAAAGGATTGCACGCAATCCATCGACAGTTGCATCTTGTCCAGATACACAGACCTTGCCATTTAGCTTGTTCTTCTTAAGAACTGCAATTGCTGCAAGTCCTAGACCTTCGTTAGCTGATACAACTGCATCGAGCTTTCCGCCAGCCTTTGAAAGTTGCTGTTCGAAAATAACTCCACCCTTTGCATTATCCCAATCTGGGACAGCTGTGTCATCAACGAGTGTGTAGTCCCCTGCATCGATCATTGGACGAAGCACTGAGTCATATCCAGCCTTGAAAAGAGTTGCGTTGTTGTCTGTTGGTGAACCGTTTAAGTACACGATGTTCGCCTTCATTTTTCCGGCAGCTTCTAGACATGCCTTGATGCCTTCGCCCTGGATTACACCAACGGCTTCGTTATCAAATGAAACGTAATATGAAGCTGAACCATTAAGTGTTAGACGGTCATAGTCAATCGTCTTAACGCCTTGTGCAGCGGCCTTATCCTGAACAGCCTTAGCTGAATCTGAATCTAGGTTTACAAGAATAAGAACCTTTGCACCAGCAGTAAGCATCTGGTCAGCAATAGTTGCGAATGCAGCTACGTCGCCGTTTGCATTTTGAATATCTACTTTAACTCCTGCTGCATCAAATGCCGCCTGAAGGAATCCGCGGTCAGCAGTTTCCCAACGGTTTGATGATGCTGCATCGGGAAGGATTACTCCGACGAACGCATCTGCTGCGTCGTCAGCACTTGAGCAACCTGTAAGTGCGATAAATCGCGAGGCGGCGCTTTGTCATATATGAAACACCTTTCGAAAGGAGAAACACCCCAGGGCAAAGGAATTCTGCCCAGATGAGGAGGGTGATTCTGATGGCTTACGTTAGTGGAAATCACTAGAAAGGTCATTAGGAAAATCAATGAAATTTCACGTCTAACCTAATATTTAAGTAACGTGAATTAACTCTCTGAGGGTAACCTTGTCAGATGTCATCACAACTGCAAGGGCTCGAATCGGCCATCCAAGCGGCCATTAATCGAGCTATCGCTTCGGGAGAAATCTCATGTGAGCCACCTTCATCTGTCGTTTTAGATCGGCCCAAGAACCGCGATCATGGCGATTACGCCACATCAGTTGCCCTTCAACTAGCCAAGGCAGCGGGTATGAATCCGCGGGAGATAGCCCAGATTATTTGCGAACACCTCAAGGGAGCTAATGGAATTTCCGGGCTTGAAATAGCTGGGCCAGGTTTCATAAACATCACTCTCAATCGCGCTAATCAAGCCGAACTTGTCTCCACGATAATCACTGCGGGCAAGGGATTTGGGCATGGAGATGAACTGGCCGGAATACGCATAAATCTTGAGTTTATAAGCGCTAATCCAACAGGCCCTTTGCATTTAGGGCACACGCGGTGGGCAGCTGTAGGAGATGCATTGGGCCGAGTCCTTAGCGCGGCCGGTGCCGACGTCACACGCGAGTTCTATATAAATGATCGTGGAAACCAGATGGAGCTATTTGGTGCATCGGTAGAGGCGGCCGCACTCGGTAAGCCAATTCCAGAGGATGGTTACAAAGGTGAATATATTGGCGATCTTGCCAAAGAGGTTGTTGCCAAAAATCCTGAATTGCTCTCACTTCCTGAAGGTGAACAACGAGACGCCTTTCGTGAAGCCGCTTATCAGCTTCAGTTAAAAGATCAGCAGCGTGTACTGGATACTTTAGGAACGCACTTTGATATTTGGTTTTCTGAACGCTCACTTCACGCCCAAGGCGCTGTTGAACATGGAATCGAAATACTTCGGAAGCAAGGTCATGTTTATGAAGAAGAAGGGGCAATTTGGTTGCGTACAACTGACTTTGGCGATGATAAGAATCGAGTTTTAACAAAGTCTGATGGTTCGCCTTCATATTTTTCATCTGATACTGCTTACTACATAAATAAGCGCGAGCGGGGTTTTGATATTTGTATCTATATGTTAGGTGCCGATCACCATGGCTATATAGGGCGTTTAAAAGCCATTGCTGCATGTGCTGGTGATGATCCTGAATACAACATTCATGTATTGATTGGTCAGCTAGTAAAGATTATGGAGGGCGGACAAGAGGTAAAACTTTCGAAACGTGCAGGCACAATAATCACTTTGGAAGAGTTAGTTGAAAAAGTTGGTGTTGATGCAGCGCGGTATACATTGATTAGGTATCCCGTTGACACGCCTATGGTCATGGATGTCGATATCCTAAAACGAAATACAAATGAAAACCCGGTGTACTACGTTCAGTATGCTCATGCGCGAATCGCGGCGGTTTTGAGAAATGCTGCCGAATTGAATATCAACGTAAATTTAGATGAGTTTGATCCGTCGCAGTTAAACCATGATCGAGAAAACGAACTACTCGGCAAGCTCGCAGAGTTTCCGCGTGTAGTGGCTGCTGCGGCACAACTGCGGCAGCCTCATCGCATCGCGCGTTACCTTGAGGACTTAGCTGGTACATATCATGGTTTTTACGCTGATTGTCGTGTACTTCCGATGGGTGAAGAAAATCCAACTGCGCTTCATACGGCTCGACTACTACTGTGTACTTCAACGAAAATAGTAATAGCCAATGGTTTAGATCTGTTGGGCGTGAGCGCTCCGGAGAGGATGTAGTTGTGTGGTCCTCTAGTGTTTCTTTAGGTGATGAGCTTTCAATCTCTGGCCTCTCCGCAACTGATTTAGCGCGAGAGTTTGGTACTCCAGTGTTTGTTATGGATGAGGCTGATTTTCGTCTGCGTGCAAGTAATTGGGATCGTGAATTAAAGAAGGCCTTTGGCAACGATGCAGGCACTGTGTACTACGCCGCCAAGGCATTTATCTGCACGGAGGTTGCACGTTGGATTAAAGATATAGGAATCGGAATCGATGTATGCACAGGTGGAGAACTTGCAGTTGCATTAGCGGGGGAGATTGAACCATCAGTAATTCAGGTTCATGGTAACAACAAATCTTTAACTGAAATCGATAAAGCAGTTTCAGTTGGTGTGGGATGCATTGTGGTGGACTCTCTGGTTGAAATCGAAAGAGTCGCTGCAGCTGCACTAAAGCATGGAAAAATTCAAAAGATCTTACTTCGCTTAACTCCTGGCATAGAGGCTCACACTCATGAATTTATTGCCACTGCCCATGAGGATGTGAAATTCGGCTTTTCAATTGCAAGCGGTGCGGCATGGAGTGCGATTGAAGTGGTTCTCACATATCCCTCACTTGATCTCAGAGGTCTTCACGCGCACATAGGCTCTCAAATTTTAGATACAGATTCATTTGAGATTAGTGCGCAGCGACTTATCGCACTTCTAGCTAAATATAGAGATGCCTTTGGTGTTGAACTTGCCGAGCTTGACTTAGGCGGAGGCTACGGAATTCATTATCTGCCAGGCGATGAAGAGTTAGAACCATCGGTTGTAATGAATGCCCTTGCGGCCGCTGTTGCAAAGAATTGCGCAATGTATAAATTAAAAATACCTCAGATCTCAATCGAACCAGGTAGAGCAATTGTTGGCCCAACAATGTTTACGCTGTATGAGGTGGGCACAATAAAAGATGTACTTCTAGAAAATGGCGACACGCGTCGATACATATCGGTTGATGGTGGAATGAGTGAAAATATTCGCCCCGCCCTATATAGCGCCGAATACACTGCGGTTCTGGCAAATCGCACTAGTACTGCAGCCCCAGTTTCCTCTCGATTAGTCGGAAAACACTGCGAAACTGGCGATATTCTGATTCGCGATATTGATTTAGCGAGCGATATTTCACCAGGTGATTTACTGGCAACCCCCGCAACTGGTGCATATGGACGAAGTATGGCGAGTAATTACAATCATGTTCCTCGACCGCCTGTTGTTGCAGTTAATAATGGAAAAGCCCGCATTATTGTGCGCCGCGAGACTGAGGCCGATCTACTTAGATTGGATATTTAACGCCGTAACTCTCATCTGTGAAAGAATAACCCGCATGGATGCAGGCTTAAAAACTATCTCAATTGGCATGCTTGGCGCAGGTGTTGTCGGCAGCCAAGTGGCCCGCCTGCTGCAATCAGATCGCCAAGAACTCTCGGATAGATCAGGTGCACTGTTGGTATTGAAAAGAGTTGGCGTGCGCAGCAATACCCCACGTGAGGGCATAGATGCGGCAATGGTTACGAGCGATTTGCACTCAATAGTGACCGATCCCGAAATTAATATTGTTATTGAAGTAATGGGTGGAATCGAGCCGGCGCGTACCTTGATTTTAGAGGCGATTAAAAATAAGAAATCAGTTATAACTGCGAACAAAGCCTTGCTAGCAACGCATGGACACGAACTCTTTAATGCAGCCGATGCCGCGAAAGTTGATTTGTATTACGAAGCCGCCGTTGCTGGGGCGATTCCTATCATCCGCTCAATGCGCGAGTCATTAGCTGGAGATCAAATTACACGTGTAATGGGCATCGTTAATGGAACAACAAATTATATTTTAACTAAGATGCATGAGGAAGGCCGAGAATTTGCCGACGTTCTGAAAGAGGCTCAAACTCTGGGTTATGCCGAGGCCGATCCAACTGCCGATATTGAAGGCTTTGATGCTGCAGCGAAGGCCGCGCTTCTTGCCAGTTTAGCTTTCCATAGCACCGTAACAATTGATGAGGTTTATTGTGAGGGAATTTCAAAGATTTCAATCGCGGACATCAACGCAGCAAAGGCGATGAATGCCGTCATCAAGCTTCTAGCGATCGCAGAGATAACGGTTAAGGATGAAATATCGGTTCGCGTGCATCCAGTCATGCTTCCTCATTCACATCCTTTAGCTTCGGTGCGCGATGCATTTAATGCCATCTATGTTGAATCAGAGGCGGCAGGAGAGTTAATGTTTTACGGACGTGGAGCAGGTGGGGCACCAACGGCATCGGCAATCCTGGGCGATTTAGTGGCAGTTACTCGCCATCGGGCTTACTCAACCGTCGGTTACGGTGAATCAGATTATGCTGATTTAGATATTGCACCCATGAGCGAAGTTAAATCCCAATTCTTTGTGCGTCTGCATGTTGCCGATATTTCAGGGGTTTTAGCTTCAATCGCGCAAACCTTTGCCAGTGAAGGTATTTCAATTCAAACCGTTCGTCAGGCCGGTATTGGTAAAGATGCCGAACTTATCGTTGTTACTCATAGTGCAACTGAAGCGGCACTTACATCTTGTCTTAATAAACTTGAGTCAATGGAGATCGTTACAAAAGTTGAATCTGCTATTCGTGTCGAAGGTGCGGTTTCGTAAATGGTGATATTTGGTGGAAGAAAAAAAGGCGCACATCAGTGGCGCGGAGTAATAGAGGAGTATCGCCATCGTCTGCCAGTGAGTGCGAAGACTCCGATTATCTCCTTGTGCGAAGGCGGTACACCGCTCATCCACGCAGCCTTCCTTTCAGAGTTATTAGATAATAATGTCTGGATTAAGTACGAAGGATTAAATCCAACGGGATCCTTTAAAGATCGTGGAATGACAATGGCGATTTCAAAGGCGGCCGAAGATGGTGCCACAGCCGTTATCTGCGCATCTACCGGAAATACATCGGCATCGGCTGCCGCTTATGCCGTTAAAGCTGGCATGGTTCCAGCAGTCCTTATCCCTCAAGGTAAAATCGCAATGGGCAAACTCGCACAAGCTGTAATTCATGGTTCTACTATCTTGCAAGTAGATGGAAACTTTGATGATTGCTTAACGATTGCCCGCGAATTATCAGAAAATTACCCAGTGGCACTTGTAAATTCAGTAAATCCATTTCGGATTGAGGGTCAAAAAACTGCGGCTTTTGAAGTTGTAGATATGTTAGGCAACGCTCCCGATATTCACGCACTCCCTGTCGGCAATGCTGGAAACATCACCGCCTATTGGAAGGGCTATAAGGAGTACTTCAAAGATGGCCTGTCAGCGCGTCTACCTGCAATGTATGGATTTCAGGCGGCGGGTTCGGCGCCGATTGTGAAGGGCAAAATTGTTAAGAATCCAGAGACAATTGCAACGGCAATTCGAATTGGAAATCCAGCTTCATGGAGGCAGGCTATAGATGCGCGTGATTCTTCTGGAGGCGTTATTGATAGCGTTACCGATCGGGAAATCCTTGCCGCTTACCGTTTAATCGCCGCTAAAGAGGGTATTTTTGTTGAGCCATCTTCAGCTGCAGGATTAGCTGGACTTATTAAATACAAAAAAGCTGGCAAGCTAGCTAAAGATAAGACAATCGTAATTACCGTTACTGGACATGGTTTAAAGGATATTTCTCATGCTCTAGAAACCGCCAAAAACCCAGTTGTCGTTCCGGTCAATGTGAAGGCTGCCGCAAAGGCTCTAGGGCTTAAATAAAATGAAACCAACTTTCAAAGCCCAAGCGATGCAGGTGCAAGTTCCTGCAACAAGTGCCAACTTAGGTCCCGGTTTTGATAGTTTGGGATTAGCACTTGCAATGCACGATCGATACATTGCACAAGTTCTCGATGAGGCGATTATTGATGTCGATGTAACTGGTGAAGGCGCTGATGACCTACCTCGAACTGAAAAAAACTTAGTGATTAAGGCGATGTATAAAGGTTTTGAGTTCCTAGGTGGAAAGCCAAGAGGAGTTGCACTTCGGGCTTTAAATGTCATTCCACATTCCCGCGGTCTCGGATCTTCAGCAAGTGCCATCGTCGGTGGACTTTCATTGGCGCGCGCACTTGTATTAGGTGGCAACGAGCGGATGAGTAACGATGATGTGTTGAACTTAGCAACTGAAATGGAAGGCCATCCAGATAATGTTGCTGCGGCAATTTATGGAGGGGCGACTATTGCGTGGCAGGAAAAACAACATGGACACGACGTCGCATTGTCAGTGCAGTTGGTGGTGGATCCGCGAATAAGCGCTGTGGTATTTATTCCTTCGACATCTGTATCAACTGCAAAGGCGCGAAAAATGCTGCCCGAATTAATTACACACGCCGACGCAGTTAAAAACTCCGCACATGCAGCCCTATTAGTCCATGCATTGCAAGAGCGACCAGATCTTCTATTTACAGCGACGGAGGATTTCTTGCATCAGTCTTATCGGGCCGAGGCCATGCCGAGCTCTTTTGAGCTCCTTATGAAGCTTCGTCGCGCCGGGGTTGCAGCCTTTATCTCAGGTGCAGGTCCTAGTGTTCTCGTCCTTCATACGGGGGGAGATATTGAGGTTGAAGAGCTCACCCGCGCCGCCGGAGATAGTTTTACAACAATGGCACTCGGGGTATCGCGCGGGGGAGCGGCCATAGTTTGATTGGCAATTTTGTCCTTGGCCATAGGCACTGCTAGCATTTACCCATCTGCTAGGCCTTTTAAATCGGCCAGTAACACATCAGATAGTTTTAACAACAATCCACGGTTTAACGGGTTATATAAATCGGCCCATAGACCAATAGCGAAAAGAAACAGATGACAACAACAGAAGAGCCAGTACGTTCACAAAGTCCAGAGCTTGCCGCAATGACCCTGCCAAAGTTAAAAACAGTTGCAACGCAACTAGGTGTCGAGGGTGCAGCGAAGATGAAGAAAGATGCATTAGTGGAAGCGATCGCCGATTTACAGGCTAAGAATCGCGAAGCTGCTAAAGCCGAACGTGAAGCGCGCCGCGAGGCACGTAACAGCCGCAAGAAAGAGAGCAAGCCGGCAGCTCACAGCAGTCAAGATTCAGATGATGGCTCAGATGATGAGGCACCATCGAGCAACAATGATCGGGGAAACCGCAACGATCGCAATGACAGAAGTCGTGGCCGTGATCGCAACCGTGATCGCAACAATCGCGACCGTGCGCCACGCGAAGAGCGTGAACCAGTTCTGAGTGAGGACGATGTCTTAGTACCTGTAAGCGGGCTGTTAGATATTCTCGATAGCTACGGCTTCATCCGCACATCTGGATACTTGCCAGGACCAAACGATGTGTATGTAACTCTGCAACAAGTTCGCCGCAACGGACTGCGCAAAGGTGATGTCGTTACAGGTCAAGTTCGCCAAGCTCGCGAAGGTGAGCGCAAAGAGAAGTTCAATGCACTTATTACGCTTGAAACCGTTAATGGAATGAGCCCCGATGAGGCGCGTAACCGCGTTGAATTCGGAAAATTAACTCCACTGTATCCGCAGGAGCGTCTGCGACTTGAGACCGAACCAAATGTCTTAACTACTCGTGTCATCGATTTGATTGCACCGATTGGTAAAGGACAACGTGGACTTATTGTTTCGCCGCCAAAGGCCGGTAAGACAATGGTGCTTCAAGCGATTGCAAATGCCATCACAACCAATAACCCAGAGTGTCACTTGATGGTTGTTCTAGTTGATGAACGCCCTGAAGAAGTTACGGATATGCAGCGATCAGTTAAAGGTGAAGTTATCGCTTCAACTTTTGATCGTCCCGCAGATGATCACACAACTATTGCCGAACTTGCCATCGAGCGCGCAAAGCGTCTGGTCGAACTTGGTCACGATGTTGTTGTTCTACTCGACTCAATCACTCGCTTGGGACGCGCCTACAACATCGCAGCGCCAGCATCAGGTCGAATCCTTTCCGGTGGTGTTGATTCAGCTGCCTTGTATCCACCTAAGAAGTTTTTCGGTGCCGCTCGTAATATTGAAGATGGCGGATCGTTAACAATTCTTGCTACAGCACTCGTTGACACTGGCTCTCGAATGGATGAAGTTATTTTCGAAGAGTTCAAGGGCACTGGAAACATGGAGTTAATTCTTGATCGTCGTCTTGCCGATAAGCGCATCTTCCCAGCCGTCAACGTTGTTGCATCTGGTACTCGTAAGGAAGAAATTCTTATGGGTTCTGAAGAGCTCAACATTGTCTGGAAACTACGCCGCGTACTTCACGCACTTGAACCACAGGCAGCGCTCGAACTTCTCCTTGAGAAGATGAAGGGCACTAAGTCCAACGTTGAGTTCTTGATGCAGATCCAGAAGACAACTTCTGGGCCTGATGACAGTAAGTAAATAGGCGTAAATTTCATAAAAATTGGGCTTTGGCCTACTCTTATCCACGTTAACCGATCCGTTTGGTTCACTCGCTAGCCGAGATCCAAACATTAAAAAGGGAAGAACTATGAAGCCAGAGATCCACCCAGAGTACAAAGAGACCCAAGTAACGTGTGGTTGTGGTGAGAAGTTTGTTACTCGCTCAACTGTTGCAAGCGGTTCAATCTATGTTGAAGTTTGTTCTGTATGCCACCCGTTCTACACCGGCAAGCAGCGCATCCTAGATACTGGTGGACGTGTAGCTAAGTTCGAAGAGCGCTTCGGAAAACTCGCTAACAAAGAGAACGCTGCGATTTCAACCACAGACGCAAAGTAGCTTTTTAAAGAGACCGCATCGCAGCCTTAACGGTTGCGACCGCGGTTTTTTTATTTCTCAAATAAGTTCAAAATAACGAGTTAAGGAAAAGGAGAGGCCACATGAGCAACGATCGCTTTGCATCAGCACATGAGATGGTTCGCGAATATGCCGAACTCGAAGCCACAATGTCCGATCCAACGATTCACGATAATCAAGACAATGCGCGCAAACTTGGACGACGCTATGCCCAGTTGGGGCCAGTAGTCGCCGGTTTCAAAGCGTGGAAGTCGGCAGAGGATGATTTAGCCGCGGCTAAAGAGCTAGCGTTAGTAGATCCGGATTTTGCAACTGAGATACCAGCCCTTGAAGTTACGGCAGTTATTGCAGGGGAGAAGTTGGAGGAGTTGCTGCTTCCGCGAGACCCCAACGATGATCGCGATGTTATTTTGGAGGTCAAGGCTGGTGCTGGCGGAGATGAATCTGCAATCTTTGCAGGAGATTTACTGCGGATGTATATGCGATATGCCGAACGCCATAATTGGAAAGTTGAAATTATTGATGCCACGGAAAGTGAGATGGGTGGTTACAAAGATATCTCCGTAGGCGTTAAGTCAAAGGGTGTTCCCGCCCCTGGAGAGTCACCTTATGCACGATTAAAATTTGAAGGTGGAGTCCACCGCGTTCAACGCGTTCCCGAAACCGAGAGCCAGGGAAGAATTCATACATCGGCCGCTGGCGTCTTAATCTTGCCCGAAGCCGAAGAGATCGATGTTGAGTTAAATATGAATGATGTGCGCGTAGATGTTTTTCGCTCATCTGGCCCTGGCGGGCAGTCGGTTAATACAACTGACTCGGCAGTTCGCTTAACTCACGTTCCAACGGGAATCGTTGTTTCCTGCCAAAATGAAAAGAGTCAACTGCAAAACAAAGAGTCAGCGCTTCGAATTCTTAGAGCTCGCTTGTTAGCTGCCGCCCAAGAGGCACAGGAAGCGGCAGCATCTGCCGAGCGTAAAAGCCAGGTTCGTACGGTCGATAGATCCGAGCGAATTCGTACCTACAACTATCCTGAAAACCGTATTAGTGATCACCGTGTAAATTACAAATCTAATAATTTAGATGCCGTCTTAAATGGCGATCTAGATGACATGATTCAAGCTCTCATTGATGCCGATAAAGCTGCCCGTTTAGCACATACAAAGTAACTCTTCATGGACATAAAGGCTTTACTGCGTGGTGCCAAAACTGAGTTAGCAGAATCTGGGATCTCTGAAGTCGATGCCGAGCATTTATTGGCTCATGTTCTCGGGATCTCTCGAATGGATCTGCATAACTCTGTCCTCGTTGAAACAACTTTAGAGGCAGTCAACGACGATGAGGTCATTGAAGCGCAGTTCTTTTCGCTCCTAGATCGAAGGATTAACCACGAACCACTTCAATACTTAACCGGCCTGGCACCCTTTCGCTATTTAGAGCTTGAAGTTGGTCCTGGTGTTTTAGTTCCACGACCCGAATCCGAACTTCTAGTTGATGCGGTTTTGACGCATATTAAAAACTTACCTGCACCTGTGAGTGTTATCGATTTAGGTGCAGGCTCTGGTGCCTTGGCCCTTGCTATCGCAACTGAAGCTCCTGACACGCGCGTGATCGCAGTTGAAAATTCACCCGAGGCGGTTTTTTGGCTCAAGCGAAATGTCTCGGTAATCGCGCAAAGCGTCCGAGTCGTTGAAGGCGATGTTGCCGATGTTTTGCCAGGAATTAAATGCGATGTAGTTATTGCTAATCCTCCATATATTCCCGACGCACAACTATTGCCCCGCGATGTAGCTAGTTTTGAGCCACACTCAGCCTTATTTGGCGGTCCTACTGGAATGGAATTACCAAGAGTATTTATCGCTGCAGCTACTCGATTGCTAAAGTCCGGTGGAGTTTTAGTTATTGAACATACCGAAACACAAGCAGTTTCTATTGCAGAGGATTTAGCCCTAGATTTTGAGAGTATTACACTCCATGATGACCTCGTTGGACGCCCTCGTTGGACAAGTGCGGTTAGGAAGTAGATATGGGTAAAGAGATAGATTTAAAATCCGGTGAAATTTCTCGTCATGTCAAAAAAGCCGTAAAAGCTATTTCTGAGGGATACATCATTGCTATTCCACTTGAACATAGTTATGCATTTGCCTGTGATGCATTTAAGCACGATGCAGTACGAGCAATGCATGTGTTGCGCGGGGACACTTTATTTACCGCTGCTCAAGTTGGCGTAGGTAGTGCAAAAACTGCACAAGGGGTTGTGCGTGAAATAACTCCAGAAATAGCCGCGCTCATGAAGAAGTTTTGGCCCGGCATGTTGTCAATGAATCTTCGCCCGCAAACTGGGTTGAGTTGGGATTTGGGAGATTCAAATCAATTAGATCGTGTGAGTATTCGTGTGCCAAGAAGTAAATTTGCAAAGGCTTTACTGGAAGTTACTGGCCCCTTAGCAATTGCTAGTGGTGGGCGCGTTGGCCGTCCAGGACCAAAAGCTTTGAGCGATATCTTTGTTTTAGACTCAGATTTAGCTTTTCAGTTTAATTATGGAAATCTGCGTAAAGGTCCTTCATCAACAGTCATTGAGGCCGATGAAACTGGTGTGCGCGTGCTAAGAGTTGGGGCAATCTCATTGGAGGAGATTCAAAAGATCGTACCTAGCGCTATCGCGCTATAAGATTGGAGTATGTCTACATTCTATGGCCCAGATTTTGAAGCTCTCACTGCACAAGATCCAGAGATTGCTGCAGTTCTTTTATCTGAGCTTAAGCGTCAACAAACTAATCTTCAGTTAATTGCCTCCGAAAACTTTACTTCGCGTGCCGTATTAGCGACGATGGGATCGACGCTATCCAACAAATATGCTGAGGGTTATCCAGGTAAACGGTATTACGGTGGTTGCGAAGAAGTGGACAAGGCAGAGGCTCTTGCAATAGAGCGCGCAAAGAGTTTGTTTGGAGCCGAGCATGCGAATGTTCAGCCGCACTCAGGAGCAAGTGCAAATATCGCGGTCTATCAAGCTTTTACTAAACCAGGTGACACCATTCTGGCGATGTCGTTGCCGCACGGTGGACACTTAACACATGGATCAGCGGTTAACTTTTCCGGTAAGTGGTTTAACGTTGAGTCTTATGGCGTTCGCGCCGATAATGAGCTCATTGATTATGATGAACTTAGAGAAAAAGCGATTGCGACTAAACCAAAGATGATCTGTTCAGGAGCAACGGCATATCCCTCACTCATTGATTTTGAAAAGATTCGTGCGATTTGCGATGAAGTCGGCGCAATCATGTGGGTAGATGCCGCGCACTTCATTGGATTAGTCGCCGGAAAAGCGATTCCATCTCCAGTGCCATTCGCCGACGTTGTTTCATTTACTACGCACAAAGTTCTGCGTGGCCCTCGAGGTGGAATGATTTTGGCTAAGGCCGAACACGGCCCCGCAATAGATAAGGCTGTCTTCCCTGGAATTCAGGGTGGGCCAATCATGTCGGCAGTCGCCGGCAAAGCCGTGGCGTTAGCTGAGTGCGCAACTCCTGGATATCAAAAATATGCCAAGGATGTAATTGTGAATGCACAAGCCTTAGCCGCATCACTCGAGGCTGAAGGTATGCGTGCTGTATCTGGCGGAACTCAAACTCATTTAGCTCTGATGGATATTCGCAGCACCGGCGTTACTGGCAAAGTGGCCGATGAACGCTGTGGGTTGGCTGGTATCGTCATGAATAAGAACTCAATTCCAAATGATCCAGAGAAGCCTGGAATTACAAGCGGAATTCGTGTTGGCACACCAGCGACAACCACCCAAGGTATGGGCGTCGCTGAGATGAAGCAGATTGCTACTTTAATTTCACGTGCCATTGCAAGCGATGAACCCAGTGTGCATGCGCAGATAAAAACTGAAGTCCATGCATTGACTGCGCGCTTCCCAATTTATCAGGCTTAATTGATCTCATGAGAGAGTACTTGGTAACACTGTTTATTTGCGCAGCGTTGTGTTACTCAATTACTCCCTTGGTACGCACCCAAGCGATTCGATTTGGAGCGGTAGCGCAGATTCGTGGGCGCGACATTCACACGGTTCCAACTGCCCGCTGGGGTGGCGTTGCAATGTGGTTGGCAATGACGGTGACTTTCATGATTGTGAATCATCTTCCGCTTGTTGGTAAATCCTTTGGCCACGAATCTCAAGGTATTTTCTTGGCTTCTACGGTCATCGTTTTATTGGGCATGGCAGATGATCGCTTCCAACTAGATGCCCTTACTAAACTTGCCGGCCAAGTTTTTGCAGCGAGTATTTTACTGATGTATGGAATTCAGATTCTTTGGCTCCCAATCAATGGAGTAATTACTTTGCCGCCCAGTATTGGTCAGTTACTTACTGTCCTTGTAGTAGTGATAATTATTAACGCAGTTAATTTTATCGATGGCATGGATGGCCTTGCCGCTGGAATAGTGGCGATTTCCGGGATTGCATTTTTTGCTTTCGCATATTTACTGGCCGTTGAATACGGCTTTAGTCGTGCGGGTACCCCTTCATTGGTAACGGCAGTTCTTGTCGGAATCTGCATTGGTTTCTTGCCACATAATGCACACCCAGCAAGAATTTTCATGGGTGACAGCGGTTCAATGTTGCTCGGACTCTTACTAGCAACTGCTGCCATTACATTAACCGGCCAGGTCGACCCTAATGCAATCGCGGCCGAGTCTGCCGGTCCAACTCTCTTGCCACTGTTGTTGCCATTTGCAGTTCTTGCAATTCCCTTGGTGGATTTATTGCTTGCAGTTATTCGTCGAGTCAAAGCCGGTAAATCTCCGTTTGCACCTGATAATCAACACTTGCACCACCGGTTATTGAGCGCCGGAAACTCACAGTTAAAAACAGCTTCGATTCTCTATTTATGGACGGCAATGATTGCCTTTCCAGTTACAGTATTAGCATTTGCACCGTGGTGGGTAGCCTTGATTACTGCAGTATTTCTATTCTTTGTGACAGTAGTGGTTTCTAAAATTGGAAAAAAGGTATTTGTATGAGTAGCAATGAATCGCGCTTGCTGAGAGGCGCCTTCTTTCCAACGCTGGCAGTCAGTGTTGTTGCAATTACTGTAGCTACGATTCTGAGCGGACTCAGTGGTTTTTATGGCGCACTTCTGGCCCAATTCGTAGTCGTAATATTCTTTATTATTCACATCGCAGTTTCACGGATGACTAGGAACTTAGATCCAATCTCCACTATGGCTATGGCGCTCTTTTCTTACTTTGCCAAGCTTTTTGCCTTAGGCCTATTGCTGTGGGCAATTGCTAAGTTCACCGACCGGGCCACAATCAGCCGAACAGCTTTTGGAATTACGGCGGTTTTACTCACAATCTCCTGGCTGTGGGGCGAGATTGCCAGTTTCATGAAACTTCGCCTACATTTACCTCTCCCGGATACGAAAGCTTAAGGAGCCCTGGATGGCAAAGCGCGAAGAGAACGCTATGTGGTCGATCTTTGGCTACCTCCTTTCTGGCCTGCTCTTCTGGGGCGGAATTGGATACGGTCTCGACCAATGGCTCAATCAGGGCTACTTCACTTTGCTTGGCCTCTTAGTGGGTATCAGTGGTGCTATTTATCTCGTATGGCTGCGCTTCGGGCGGGAGTGAGCCGCCCCACTTTTTTAGCGGGCATTCCGATTTCTCAACCTGGCCGCCTCTGCCATAGGCTTCCCTCGTCTTTCCAGTTGTAACCATCGTTCTCAACATTTGAAGGAGTTATGAGTGCGCGATTTACTGCGTTCTGGCACAGGTGGTGGCTTCGTCCCACCGAGCAGCTCCGATTTTGAACTCCCACCAATCTTTGGTGATAACGCTTATACAACTAAACCAATTTTTTTAGTTTTCTTTTCAGTAATTCTTATCTCAGTATTTTTCATACTTGCTTCGCGAAAAGCTGCAGTTGTTCCTTCGAAGCTTCAGTTCGCTGGCGAATCTGTTTATGGTTTTGTACGAAATGAATTAGCAAAAGATGTAATTGGACATGACTTTCTGCGTTTTGTGCCCTACCTCTTTACACTCTTCACATTCATTTTAGTTAACAATGTTTTCGGAATTGTTCCACTTTTGCAGTTTCCAACAATGTCACGCATATCTTTTCCTTATGTATTAGCGCTAACCGTTTACCTCGTTTTTCACTATGTTGGAATTCGTAAACAAGGTGCACTCAAATACTTCAAAGAGATCATGTTTATGCCAGGCGTACCAAAAGCGGCATATATTCTCATCACTCCTCTAGAAATTCTAACTTTTTTTGTCGTGCGTCCATTAACGCTCGCACTTCGTTTATTTGCAAATATGTTTGCGGGCCACTTGTTGTTGCTCGTGTTTATCTTGGGTGGAGAACATCTTCTCCAAGGAGTTATTGGTTTAAAGTTGATCAGCCCATTTGCCTTCGCTGTAGGCATTGTGTTGACCTTCTTTGAATTCATGGTTCAAGTGCTGCAGGCGTACATCTTTACTCTGCTCGCAGCTCTCTATATCGCCGGCGCCCTTGCCGACGAACACTAATAGGAAATAAGGAGAAAAAATGGAAGGCACACTTAACCTCGTTGGTTTTGGCCTCGCAGCAATCGGTCCCGGAATCGCAACTGGTCTAATCTTCGCCGCATATATCAACGGCGTCGCACGTCAGCCAGAGGCACGTAGCGTCCTACAGCCAATCGCATTCCTTGGCTTCGCACTGGCTGAAGCCCTTGCACTCTTCGGCCTCGTTCTCGCATTCGTTCTCTAAAACATATTCGATTTCACTAATTGAAACTTAAGGACAACTGATGCAATTTCTCAACTTAGCCGCGGAAGAGAAGCTTAATCCGCTCATTCCACACACAGCAGAGATCGTTGTGGGTGTAATCGCTTTTACCCTTCTCTACTTAACCCTACGTAAATTTGTAACGCCAATGTTTGAAAAGGCATTTACAGAGCGCACTAATGCAATTCAAGGTGGCATTGAACGTGCTGAGAAAGCACAACTTGAGGCTCAACGCGCACTTGCTCAGTACACCGAACAACTCGCAAAAGCCCAAGCAGAGGCTCAAGTTTTGCGCGAAGATGCACGCGTTCAAGGTGCAGCCATCATTGATGATCTTCGCACCAAAGCACAAGAAGAAGCTGCACGAATTACGGCAACTGCGCACGCCTCAATTGAGGCAGAACGCCAGCAAGCGATTACATCACTTCGTACTGAAGTTGGTGCACTAGCTGTCGAGCTTGCTTCAAAGATTGTAGGCGAGTCACTCGATGATGCAGCGCGCCAATCACGTGTTGTAGATCGCTTTTTAGAAGATCTAGAAAAATCTAAGTAAAGAAAAGGAAGCAGTAAAAGATGAGAGCTCACCTCGGAGGCAGCAGCCGTCAGTCACTCGTGACTGCGCGCGCGGCTTTAGATGCTGCCGTAAAAGGAGTAGATGCATCAAAGGCATCTACGTTGAGCGCTGAACTTTTCTTTGTCGCCGATGTTCTGGATACAAATATCGCAGTGCGTCGCGCTCTAACTGATTCTTCTCGCGATGATAAATCTAAGTCGGCATTTCTTACTGAGTTATTCGGCTCAAAAATTGGCGCATTGGCACTTGGCATTACAACCGAGATATCTGCGATGCGTTGGTCTGCTCCAAAGGATCTTGTACTTGTGATTGAGCAGTTAGCTATTGAGGCAGAAGCATCAGCTGCCAATATTGCAGGCGAACTCGATCGCGTAGAAAATGAAATCTTTACCGCCTCACGTGCGATTGCCGGCTCAGCCGAACTTCGCAAGGCACTGACATCGGATGCAAAGCTTGCTAAAGCAACACTCGTTAGCGAGATTCTTAAGGGTGCATCTGGTTCGACTGTGAAGCTGGTTTCGCAGCTCGCAAACACATGGCGTGGACGCAGCATTGAATCAGCCTTTGATGACTATGCCCACGCTCTTGCCGCACGCCGTAATCGCGTGATTGCACTGGTCCGCGTAGCTGCACCGCTTAGCGCTGCTCAACAAGAACGTTTATCTACCGCACTTAATAATCAGGTAGGTCAGCCCGTACGTATCAATATTGAGATTGAACCGGCAGTAATCGGTGGAGTTTCAGTCAAGTTTGCAGATGAGTTAGTTGATGGAACTGTTTCAAATCGTTTGGCTGGGGCCGCTCGCGCCGTAGTCGGAAGCAAATAAAGGGAGAAATACATGGCAGACCTCACGATCAACCCGGCCGAAATCCAGGGAGCCTTAGCGAACTTTGTTAAGTCTTACGATCCAGGCGTTGCAGCTCGCGACGAAGTCGGAACCGTTAGCCAAGCAGGCGATGGAATCGCGCGCGTTGAAGGGCTGCCATCAACAATGGCAAATGAGTTGTTGCAGTTTGAAAACGGCACACTTGGCCTCGCACTCAATCTCGACGTACGTGAAATCGGCGTTGTTATCTTGGGTGGTTACGAAGGAATTGAAGAGGGAACATCAGTTCGCCGCACAGGTGAAATTCTCTCTGTACCAGTAGGCGATGCCTTCTTAGGTCGCGTGGTTGATCCTCTAGGCCGTCCGATCGATGGCAAAGGTGAGATCAAAGCCGATGCACGACGAGCACTTGAACTTCAGGCTCCCTCTGTAGTTCAGCGCCAACCTGTAAAAGAGCCACTCGCAACTGGAATCAAAGCAATTGATGCGATGACCGCTATTGGTCGCGGACAGCGCCAGTTAATTATTGGCGATCGCCAGACTGGTAAGACTGCCGTTGCGGTAGACACAATTATTAACCAGAAGGAAAACTGGAAATCTGGAGATAAGAAGAAGCAAGTTAAATGTATCTATGTTGCTATCGGGCAAAAAGGTTCAACGATCGCTGCAGTTAAGGGCGCACTCGAAGAGGCCGGCGCGATGGAGTACACAACAATCGTTGCATCTCCAGCCTCCGACCCAGCAGGATTTAAATATTTAGCTCCATACACTGGCTCTTCAATTGGCCAGCACTGGATGTACAACGGCGAGCATGTACTTATCGTCTTTGATGATCTTTCAAAGCAGGCCGAGGCTTACCGTTCAGTCTCATTGTTGCTTCGTCGCCCACCAGGTCGCGAGGCATATCCTGGAGATGTTTTCTACTTACACTCACGTTTATTAGAGCGTTGTGCAAAGCTCTCCGATGAACTCGGTGGCGGCTCAATGACCGGTCTTCCAATTATTGAAACTAAAGGAAATGACGTTTCAGCTTTTATTCCTACAAATGTTATTTCAATTACCGATGGTCAGTGCTTCCTTGAAACAGATCTATTTAACGCAGGAGTTCGTCCAGCGATTAACGTAGGTATCTCGGTTTCACGCGTGGGTGGCTCTGCTCAGACAAAGGCTATGAAGAAGATCGCTGGTCGTCTACGCCTTGACTTGGCACAGTTCCGTGAGCTCGAAGCCTTCGCAGCATTTGGTTCAGATCTAGATGCCGCCTCAAAGGCACAACTTGAGCGCGGTGCGCGCATGGTTGAGCTCCTAAAGCAGGGTCAGTACTCACCGTACTCTCTTGAGCATCAGATTGTTTCAATCTGGGCCGGTACTTCAGGTGCGCTGGATTCAGTTGCAGTTGCCGACATCCGTCGCTTTGAGGCCGAACTCCTAGAGTTCATTGGCCGCGAACGCAAAGACATCTTCACGGTTATCGCAGAGACGAAGTTGCTCGAAGATGACACCGTTGCAAAGATGCAGAGCGCCGTAGATGATTTCAAAAAAATCTTCAAAAGTTCAGCAGCTGCTGTAGTCAATGATGCACCAGCTGAAGCCCTCGATGGCGAAGGTGCTGAGCAGATTACAAAGTATGTTCCGCCGGCGGTGAAGAAGTAACCCATGGGTGCCCAACTTCGCGTTTATCGCAGACGCATGCGATCCGTTAAAGCGACTAAAAAGATTACGAAAGCCATGGAGTTAATCTCGGCATCTCGTATCGTTAAAGCGCAGCAACGGGTCAGTGCTTCGACTCCTTATGCCAATGAGTTGACTCGTGCGGTATCTGCAGTTGCTTCGTTCTCATCGACTAACCATCCTTTAACCACTTCGAGCGAGAATCCAATTAGAGCCGCGATTTTGATTATCTCTGCAGATCGAGGAATGGCCGGGGCGTATTCAAATAATGCAATTAAAGAGGGTGAGCAGTTAGCCGCACTTTTGAAAGAGCGTGGACTTGCGACAACTTCGTATCTTGTCGGCCGTAAAGCAGCTAATTACTACCGTTTCCGAAACCGCACAGTCGCTGGCGCATGGTCGGGTTTTTCAGATAACCCGACGTATGAGGATGCCAAGCAAGTTGCCAATGCTCTCATTGAAGCCTTCATCGCCGATGCACAGGTCGATCCTGCCGGTGTTGATGAGATTCATATTGTCTTCACGGAATTTAAATCAATGCTTACTCAAAACGCGATGGCAAAGCGGATGCTCCCACTCGAAGTTGTTGAGAGCGATACTCCAGCACCAACTGGTTTACTACCCATGTATGAATTCGAACCTAATGCCGAGGTAGTGCTTAATGCACTCTTGCCTCGTTATATTGAGGCTCGAGTATTTAACGCAATGTTGCAGTCGGCTGCCTCTGAGCATGCTGCGCGGCGTCGTGCAATGAAGTCGGCAACTGACAATGCCGATGATTTAATCAAGTCGCTTACACGACTTGCGAACGCAGCCCGTCAAGCTGAAATTACTCAAGAAATCAGTGAAATTGTTGGCGGCGCAGACGCGTTGGCCTCGGCTAGTGCAGGGAGTGAATGATGTCGGCATCAACAGGTAAAGGTCGCGTAGCTCGCGTTATTGGACCGGTCGTGGATATTGAATTTCCAGCCGATTCAATGCCATCGATCTTCAACGCGCTACACGTAGACGTAACTATGTCAGGTACTACACGTACCTTGACGATGGAGGTCGCCCAGCACATTGGTGACAACCTCGTGCGCGCAATTTCTATGCAACCAACCGATGGAATGGTTCGTGGCACAGAGGTATCTGACACAGGCTCTGCCATCTCAGTACCAGTTGGTGACGTAACAAAGGGTCACGTATTCAACACTCTTGGTGAGTCCATGGATGTTCCAACATCTTCACTCGACATCAAAGAGCGCTGGCCAATTCACCGCAATGCTCCAGCATTTGATCAGTTAGAGTCAAAAACTGAGATGTTTGAAACCGGAATTAAAGTTATTGATCTTTTAACACCATATGTAAAAGGTGGAAAGATCGGACTATTCGGTGGAGCCGGTGTTGGTAAAACTGTTTTGATTCAAGAGATGATTTACCGTGTTGCTGAAAACTTCGGTGGAGTTTCTGTGTTCGCCGGTGTTGGCGAGCGTACTCGTGAAGGTAACGACTTATTTTTGGAAATGACCGAAACCGGCGTTATCAATAAGACCGCCTTAGTCTTTGGTCAGATGGATGAACCACCTGGCACACGTCTTCGCGTTGCACTCTCTGCGCTAACCATGGCCGAGTATTTCCGCGATGTACAAAAGCAGGATGTGCTTTTGTTTATTGACAATATTTTCCGCTTCACCCAAGCTGGCTCTGAAGTATCAACGCTTCTTGGCCGTATGCCATCAGCTGTGGGATATCAGCCAACTTTGGCCGATGAAATGGGTCAGCTACAGGAGCGCATCACATCAACACGTGGTCACTCAATTACATCTATGCAGGCGATCTATGTTCCTGCCGATGACATTACCGACCCAGCACCACATACAACATTTGCGCACTTAGATGCCACAACTGTTCTGTCCCGTCCGATTTCAGAGCTAGGTATCTACCCAGCTGTGGATCCACTCGACTCGACTTCACGCATCTTGGATCCACGCTACATCGGTGAGCACCACTTCCGTGTTGCTAACCGAATTAAGCAGATCTTGCAGCGTTACAAGGATCTACAGGACATCATCGCGATTCTTGGTATTGATGAGTTATCTGAAGATGACCGAGTACTCGTTGGCCGTGCACGACGTATTCAGCGCTTCTTGTCTCAGAATACTTTCGTTGCCAAAGTCTTCACTGGCCTTGAAGGCTCATTCGTACCACTTGTTGACACGATCGCAGCTTTTGAGGCCCTTGCCGATGGAAAGTACGATCACGTTCCAGAGCAGGCCTTCTTCATGTGCGGTGGTCTAGATGATGTAGAGCGCCGTGCTGCTGAACTAGCGGCAAGTGTTGGAAAGTAAGTAAAACATGACACTAAACGTCGAACTTGTATCTCCAACAGAGCGAGTCTGGTCTGGGAAGGCATCATTTGTCTCTGCCCGTACCGTGGAAGGTGATCTCGGAATTTTGAGCGATCACGCGCCGCTCTTTGGAGTACTTGTCGATGGTGCTGTGAGCATAAAAGGTATTGATGGAAGCACCACTGAATTTACTGTTAGTGGTGGCTTCATATCAGTATCGAATAATCGAGTCTCTATTCTGACTGAAACTGTGAGCAAGTAACTTACTTTAAGTGATGTTCGGTTTCAATTACACGAACTGTCTTTGACTGACCACGCATCACGATTGACTGACTCACGGCACCAAAACTCGTATAGCGAATTCCCTTGATTAACTCACCATCGGTTATTCCAGTTGCCGCTAAGAAAACATCTTCGGAGTTCACAAGATCCTTGGTGTACAAAATTGCACCCACTGGCTTGCCATCTTCGAATAACTGACCTTGGATAGCCCCACCTAAGCAAATCATTGCAGCGGCAGCAATTACACCTTCTGGAGTGCCACCGATGCCCATCAATAAATCAATGCCAGTGTTAGGTCGTGCAGTTTCAATTGCCGCTGCAACATCACCATCTTGAATTAAGCGGATGCGCGCACCGGCAGCACGGATCTCTGCAATTAACTGCTGATGGCGTGGACGATTTAGTACTACTACTGTAACGTCGCTAACCGCCAAATTTTTTGCCTTTGCAACTGCATGTATGTTCTCGGCGGTTGTTGCTTGTATGTTAATGACATGCGCGGCCTCTGGCCCAGTGACAATTTTGTTCATATAAAAAGAAGTCTTAGGGTCAAACATAGTTCCGCGAGGCGATAAGGCAATCACGGAAATAGCCCCATTCATTCCATTTGCAGTTAATGAGGTCCCATCTATCGGATCTACTGCAACATCACATGATGGCCCTTGCTGATTTCCGACGTTCTCACCATTATGGAGCATCGGAGCGTCATCTTTTTCACCTTCACCAATAACTACAACACCTGCCATATCAACTGTATTAATCATTTCGCGCATTGCTTCGACTGCAGCTTTATCAGCTAAATTTTTCTCACCACGACCTACCCACGGCGCTGCAGCAATCGCTGCAGTCTCTGTTACGCGAATTAGTTCAAGGGCTAAGTTGCGATCTGGAATTGGAGGCATTATTCACGGCTCACTTTCGCTCCTAGGGTGACAAGTTGCTCAGCAAAGTTAGGATATCCACGATCTACATGGAAGGCGCCATCTATAGTTGTTTCACCCTCACTTACGAGCGCTGCTAGAACTAAACCCGCACCGGCACGGATATCGGTGGCCTCAACTGGCGCCCCAGATAGCTCCGGGACCCCTTCGATTGATGCATGATGGCCATCGACCGAGATCTGCGCTCCAAGACGTATAAGTTCGTTGACGAACATAAAGCGAGATTCAAATACATTTTCAGTAACTAAAGAGTGACCGACGGCAATCGAGTTCAGGGCGATAACCATAGGAAGCAAATCTGTAGGAAAGCCTGGATAGGGAAGAGTTGCTACATCGATAGCGTGTGGCCTTGAATCCATTCGAACACGTATTCCGTCAGAAGTTGATGTGACAATCGCACCAGCGCTGACGAGTTTTTCAAGGGGCAGTTCTAAATCCTTAGCACGCGCTCCATGGATTGTGATGTCACCTCGTGTCATTGCCGCAGCAAATGCCCAAGTTCCAGTAATAATGCGATCAGGAATTGTTACATGAGTTGTGGGATTCAGTTTTTCCACTCCAGTGATTGTGATTAGTGGAGTTCCAAGACCTTGTATCTTTGCACCCATTGATATTAAGAATTCGCCGAGATCGATTAAATCTGGCTCTCGCGCAGAGTTTTCGATAATTGTTACACCCTTGGCTAATACTGCTGCCGTCATTATATTCTCTGTCGCACCAACACTTGGAAAATCAAGTTCTATAAAGCTCCCAATTAATCCATCTTCTGCCTCGGCGATTACATATCCATGTTCAATATGCGCTTTCGCACCCAGTGCCTCTAAACCTTTGATGTGATAATCCAAGCCTCGCGATCCAATTGCATCCCCACCAGGTAGCGCTACCTCTGCTCTACCAATACGAGCGACAAGTGGACCTAAAACATTTATAGAGGCACGCATTTTTCGCACCAGATCATAATCTGCTCGGTATCCTAGTTTTTCTGGAACATCGATTGTCACAGAATCTTTTGTGTGGATTACCGTGCAACCTAAGCGCGTCAAAAGATCTGACATGATGTCGACATCGGCGATCTCTGGCACATTCTCAATGGTGGTCGTACCCGCGGCTAAAATCGATGCCGCCATCAGTTTTAAAACGGAGTTCTTAGCTCCAGTGACAGTCACTTCTCCACGCAGACTAGCTCCTCCCGTAACGCGGAAACGATCGAGAGATGCCATGGACGCAGTCTACTTATAGGCTATAGGCATGGTTAATTTGACGCGTATTTATACCAAGACCGGCGATGATGGAACGACCTCATTAGGCGACATGAGCCGAACATCGAAAAATGATCCGCGCCTTGAAGCGTATGCCACCGTGGATGAAGCTAACTCTTCGATCGGGGTAGTGCTTGCTACAGCAAATTTAAGTGAAGATGTGCGCGCATTGTTAGTGCGAATTCAAAATGATCTCTTTGATGTTGGAGCAGATTTATGCACGCCGGTGGTTGACTCGCCCGCCTTTGAACCACTTCGCGTTCTTGAATCACAAGTTACATTTTTAGAAGAGGCAATCGATACATACAACAGCGAATTAGAGCCATTGCGCTCATTTGTTTTGCCTTCAGGCACACCAGCTGCTGCACATCTTCATGTCGCTCGCACCGTTGTGCGCCGTGCAGAGCGTTGCACATGGGCTGCAATTCACGCTTTTGGTGGTGGAGTTAGTCCAATTACTGCAAAGTATTTAAATCGTTGTTCAGATCTGCTCTTTGTTTTAGCGCGACATGTGAATAAAGATATTGGCGATCAACTGTGGGTCCCTGGAGCTAATCGCTAATTATTATCGCTGTATATATTGAACTTGGAATTTTCTCACTTGGAGCATCATGATGACAGTTGGCAGAAATCCCCGATACCCGGTGCTTGAGTTCGAGTGGTTCTTGACTGACAAGCAGAACAGTCACAATTTCTTTTGGCGCAGTCGCCCTTACTAACGCTCGGATAGTTCCAAAAGTTTTCCTTGTCGCATCTTCTGCCGATGTTTCACCTGATAACTTGGCATTGACTTCCCACCAAGTACAGCCATTGAGGGATGCAAGTTGAATTGCACCACACGAGAATTTCTCACAGACCGGCACTCCATCTACTTTTTGAGCTAGGGCATTAGCTAATTTCTTATCATTTGATGCCGTTCCAATTAACTCCTTTGTATTCGGAATTTTGGCAAAAACTTCACCGCTGGATTTGAAACCAACGGGTGGCCATTTTGGAGAGGGTGAAGGGGAGATGCGTTGTTTACTCTTTTTGGTTACAACTTTCTTCTTTACGACCGCTTTCTTAGTTGGCGTGGCTTTCTTAGTTGGCGTGGCTTTCTTAGTCGCCGTAGCTTTGGGGGTTGGAGTAGGTGATTTAGTTGCACTATAGGCAGAAGGCGCAAGAAAAGCGGCAACTACAACAAGTGCGATTAAGCGCTTAATCTCGGTCCCACTTAAATTTACGAACCGAGAAGAAGATTCCAATGATGAGCCAGACCAGTAAGACCACAAAAGTTTTTTCATTCTCCCAGGATTTTGCGATCTCTTGAGTAGCAAAGGAATCTGGCAAAAAGACCGATCGCATGCCTTGAGTGAGCCACTTAAGCGGGAAAATTGCAGCGATTTGTTGCATCCAAGGTGGGAGTTGTGTGAAAATGAAAAATACACCACTGAAGAACTGTAAAATTATTACGATTGGCGAAACAACCGCCGATGCTCCACGACCACTCTTTGGAATAATTGAAAATGCGATTCCAAGCGCGGTCGAACATGCACTTCCAAGTAAAACCAACCAGGCGAAAGTAATCCATTTATCAGCACCAGTTGGCATTTCAAGACCAAAGAAGAGTAGGCCGCCTACAAAAAGCATGAAAATCTGTATCACCATACTTACTGTGACAAGAATGGCCTTTCCAATGAAATAGCTAGATACTGGCATTGGTGTTCCACGCAACCGCTTAAGTGCTCCGAAGTCGCGTTCTAATGGAATTGTGATTGCAAGTGCTTGAAAGCCGGTATTAACTAAACCAGATGCAATCATTCCCGCGGTAAAGTACTGGGAAAAAGTTACTCCTGGGGCAATAGTGTCTTTAAAGACCGAGCCAAAAATTGCCAGCAAAATTACTGGAAAGAAAAGTGTAAAAACAACAGACTCTCGTTGCCTAGCAAACTGTCGAATCTCTAAACCCCCGCGTCGAATGCCGAGTGAGATGGCGCTAGGAATCTTATTCATGTGTTTTACCAATCATTCGAAGGTAAATATCCTCTAAAGATGGGCGCGTAACAGTGAGTTCCGGAATTTCACCATTAAAGATCGCAGTCATTTTATTGACTAGAGCTGTGGGATTATCAGTTGCTTCCGACTTAACTTCGCTTCCATCACGCCATGTGACTAAAGCTTGCGCAGTGCTGCGCCCACCTAATTCAGAAGGCGTTGAAATCTCTATTATCTGACCGTTATTTATCACAGCGACGCGATCAGCGAGCGCTTCTGCCTCATCTAAGTAATGAGTTGTAAGCACAATAGTGGTGCCACTTCCACGTAGGTTTTCAATAAGAGTCCAAAATGCGCGCCTTGCCTCTGGATCAAAGCCAGTCGTAGGTTCATCGAGAAATAGAAGCTCTGGATTGCCAACTATGCCAAGCGCGACATCTAAACGTCTGCGCTGACCTCCCGAAAGTTTGCGGATGAGCGAACCGGCTTTTTCATCCAAGCCAACGGCATGTATCACCTCATCCACTTCTCGAGGATTGGAGTAGTAACCGCTGAAGTGATCGATAGTTTCAACGACCGTTAAATCACCTGAGTCCGACGTTGACTGCAAGACAATTCCGATTCGATTACGCCACTCACGGGCAGCATTTCCTTCGTTGCGGGGATCAAAACCTAGGACACTGACTTCTCCACTATCACGGCTTCGAAAGCCTTCCAGTATTTCAACTGTGGTCGTTTTACCTGCTCCATTAGGTCCGAGTAAAGCAAAGATTTCACCCGCTGAAATTGATAAGTCGATTCCCCTGACCGCATGAACAGATCCATAACTCTTTCGTAGGCCAGTTACTTCAATCGCATTCATGGTGCGATTGTACTATGCCAATACTGTGAGAAAATATCGGCATGAGTCCGCGCAGAAACTATCCTAAAAATAGGCGGCCAAAGTCAGACGACCGTGATGTGGCAACATCGAACCAAAGCTTTGAAGAGCACCAAGAAGGCCTATATACGGTTCGCAAATTAACTGGTTCTGGATCAAATAAACCATATCGCTGTCCAGGATGTGATCAGATGATTCCCCTTGCGACTCCGCACATTGTTGCTTGGTTAGAAGATGATGAAGAGAGCCGCCGACATTGGCACAGTGCATGTTGGTCTAAAAAAGATCAACGTAGACCTAATACTGAACGTACACGCAACGCCCCTAGATATTAATTCAAGTTGTCTTTCAACTTAATCGTCCTTTGAGCAGTTTGGTTAATTTAATTACTAGTGCATCTTCACGTGGGCGGCGCTTAAAACTCAAAAGCTTCAGCGGCAAATGAAATCGAGTACGTACAACCGTCCGCGCGAAGGTATATTCCAAGAGACCCTCTGGACCATGCACTCGGCCAGAGCCGCTATCTTTTACTCCGCCAAAAGGTACAGAAGCAATCGCTGCGAAAGCGAAAGTGGAGTTAATTGCAACCATTCCGCACTGAAGTTGGGATGCTATTTTCTTTCCCTGTCGTTTAGACCAGACATTTGCACCGAGGCCAAATCGCGATGCATTTGAAAGATCGATTGCTTCACGCATTGTTGCAACCCGATTAATAATAATAATTGGACCAAACGTTTCTTCGCGCATCGCCACCGAACTTTCTGGAACATTGACTAGCACAACTGGTTGTACGTATGGCGATTTCACCGATTGGGGTCCTCCATAAACGCATGTACCGCCATCTGCAATTGCCGCCTTAATATGGGAGCTAATAACCTTAATCTGGGAAGGCATCGTTGCCGGTCCATAGTTACCTTCCCCTGGCCCACCTGCGTGAATCGTTGAAGCAAGTTCAACGGCACGAGCAATAAACTCATCGGCGACTTTTTCATCAACATATACGCGCTCTGCACCAATACATGATTGACCGGCATTAGCCATGGCAGACCACATCGTTGCATCAACTGCACGTTTAATATCGGCATCGGCGGCCACGATTACTGGATCTTTACCGCCACACTCAAGAACTACAGGGATCATTGCCGATGCACACTGGGCAGCTACTAACTTTGCTGTTCGAGTGGAGCCAGTAAATGAGAGCTTGTCGATTTCACTTACACACAGTGCGCTGCCAGTTTCGGCTAAGCCTGTGATGGTCGTGAAAATATCGGCAAAGGGTGCAACTTCATTAAAACTCTCTTCGAGCCACATTCCTACACCTGGTGAGTATTCACTGGGCTTAAAGAGAACGGAATTACCCGCAGCTAGAGCATATGAAATCGAACCAACCGGAGTAAAAATGGGGTAGTTCCAGGGTCCAATGACACCTATTACACCAAGTGGAGAGCGCTCAACAGTTGCCGCCATATTGGCCATTAATAAACCAGGGCGGCGAAATGAAGTTCGCATTATCGAGTCGGCATGCCGCGCCGCCCATTCAATGTGGTTTACCGCGATACTCACTTCTAACCTGGCATCACTCATCGGCTTTCCGGTTTCGCGGCTAATTAACTCGGCGATCTGCTCTATGCGTTTCATGATGAGAGAACTCCACGCGAGCAATACCTGCTTGCGAGCACTGAAACCGATCCTCTGCCATTTCACAGTTGCAATGCGTGCGCGGATTACTACATCGGCGATATCGCTTTTGCTAAAAATTGGATACGTACCAATTGCATCTCCATTTATTGGATTATGCGAATCAAATGAGGGCCTTTGTTTAGTCGCCATGGTTAGAAGCGTAGTCGTGTGTCGATACAATTTGAAGCATGGCCGAGATTATTAGACCCAGTACAGTCTTGCCCTCAGTTCGCACACCATTTCATGTGCTAACAACTGATGGTGTAGAACTCATCGGCGAAGTTGCATCTCCTCTCGGGGCCAAACGTGGAGCTATTCTCTGTTTGCATCCATTACCAACAGCTGGCGGAATGATGGATAGCCATGTTTTTAAGAAAGCAGCCAACAGATTGCCGGCAATGGCTGGAATCACCGTTGTTCGTTTCAATTCTCGCGGGACGGAAAGTGAAGCCGGACGAAGTACTGGTGAATTCGATAATGGAGATGCGGAAGCGTTAGATGTTCAAGCAATGCTTGAATACTGCTTTGACTTTTTGAAATTAGAAAATGTGTGGGTAGTCGGTTGGTCATTTGGAACCGATTTAGCTCTTCGACATGCCAAAGATCCTAGACACAAAGGTCTAATTCTTTTGAGTCCACCACTTCGAACCACAATAGAGGCTGATTTGCTGTACTGGAACAGCGATCCTCGATCGATTACGGCGCTGGTCCCTGAATTTGATGAATTTCTCAAACCCGACGAAGCACGTGAACGTTTTTCAATAATTCCTTCAATGAGAGTTATCGCGGTTGAAGGCGCAAAACACTTATGGCTTGGAGAGCCTTTTGTTCATCGTGTTCTATCGCAGATCACTTCAATAGTTACCGGAGATATCGAAGATTTACCCCTTGAGTATTAAGAGGATTTCGCCCGAGGAATAACTACTTCATCCAGAATCAAGATAATTGCTGCAGCAACTGGGACGGCCAAAAGTCCACCGACGAGTCCCAATAATGATGATCCAATTAGCGCGGCGATGATGGTTACTGCACCAGGCACCGACATAGTCTTCTTCATAATGCGTGGGGTGACTACATAGTTTTCTATCTGCACATAAAAAACATAAGCAACAAATGCAATGAGTCCAAGCGGAACCGATTGTGTTAAGGCAATTATCGTGACTATTGAACTGCCGATGAAGTGGCCAATGAGGGGGATCAATCCACAGACAAACACAATCATCGCGATTGCAAACGGTGAAGGAAGACCGAGAATTATTGAGAGAATCAAGACAAAAACCGCCGCCATTATCGCGATAATTACTTGGCTTCCAACGAATGATCCAACGCGGGCAATAATTGCATGAGTTAATCTGCCAACGCGATCTCGCCTGCTTGCTGGAACTAGTGAAAGTCCCAAATCAATGGCTTGCGGCAAAGAAGTTATGAAGTAGAGCGTTAAGACTAAAACAGTCAGAAAAGAAAAGAAGCCAGAGAGGATAGTTTTGCCGACTCCGAGCACACCACCAAAAGTAGTCACCAGCAACGTGCCATCTGAAGTTACTGATTTCAATTTCGCTTGCAAAGTATCGATTAGTCCAAATTGTTCATTGAGTTTGTTTATTGCTTCATAATTAGTTAGATCATTGAGTAGCTGAGGCGCTCTATTTATGAGCTGGGTCCCTTGAGTAACAACTGGTGGCGCTACGACAAATGCAAAGAAAATAACAAATGCAATTACCGAAGTAAAAATAATTGTGACCGCCATCGCACGAGATAGTTTTTTACCACGTAGCGCTTCAACGGCAGGATTTAACCCGGTTGCGAGAAATAGAGCGATGAGAATGAGAACAAATATCTGACTCACACTTGCTAAAGCTCGCATTAGAAGGATGGCAGTTAAGGCACCAAAAGTTGCAATGAAGCCGAAGTAGAAGGGGTGGGCTCTATTAATCGGGGCGCCGAGAGTTCCAAACTCTGATGTAGGTAGTGGTGCAGTGTCTGCCTGCTTAGAAACCTTCTTAACTCGTCCAGAAATAGCCATATACCTATTCTAAATCCAGCATCACATCAAAGGTGACGCATAGTTCACCTAATCGACACAATGTTAGGCAAGAATGGTCTCTATGGCGCTACGTATTACTGGCTTAGGCGAGGAAATCGCTGCCGTCACTGGCCTGCCGTGGCATTTGAGCCTTGAAGAGTGGCCAGAAGATCCAGCCTTAGCTGAAAAAAGAGGTATATCCCGCCACGTTGTTCGTTTAGTGCGAGCAACAAAAGATCCTGATTCTCAAGTCTATGCTGTTAAGGAAACGGTCAGTGAATTCGCTAATCGCGAGTATAAAATCCTTCGTGAACTCACACACGTGCACGCCCCTTGTGTCGAACAAATCGCCGTCGTTGAAGGGCGGACCGATGAAAATGGGGAAGAACTTCCGTGTGCAATCGTTACGCGCTTTCTGCCATATTCACTGCCCTACCGAATTTTACTCTCGGGTTCGGTAACGGCCCATGACATCACCACGATGGCAAGTGCGCTCGCTCTATTAATTGTTCGTTTGCACTTACTTGGTTTCTGGTGGGGTGACTGTTCGCTGTCAAATACTTTATTTAGGCGAGATGCCGAGGGCTTCGCCGCATATCTTGTAGATGCTGAAACTGGAGAGTTTCAAAAAACTCTCAGCGACGGTCAACGCGAACATGATTTAGATATCGCTATGTTTAATGTGGCCGCAGAACTCGAAGACCTTTCGCTTTCGGGAGTTCTATATCCTGGGATGGATCCAGTTCGTGCCGCTGAAGCAGTTATTAGACGTTACCGTCGCATCTGGGCTGCGCTAAAAGAGCGTCAACTGTTAGACCCTAAAGATCGCCATGCCGTTGAACGAGCGATGCGCGCTCTGCACGATTTAGGTTTTGCTGTAGAGGAAGTTTCCATCACTATCGATGGAGATACACAGATGCTCTCCTTTCAACCTAAGTTAGTTGCAGCTGGATATCACACTGCACGTCTGCGCGAATTAATGGGATTAGACACTGAAGAGTTGCAAGCCAAGCGTCTACTTGCATCTTTTGATCGATACTGCGCGCGTGAAGAAAAGTTAGGAGCTTCAGTGACTGAGATGGCTAAAACGTGGTTCTTGGAAGTATTTGAACCAACAATTAGTCGAGTTCCTGAGGCGATGCGCGGTCGCGTTGAACATGCACAGATGTTCCATGAGATTCTTGAAAATCGCTGGTATCTGAGCGAGCAGAGGGGAGTCGATGTTGGACTTGAGTTTGCCACTGATAACTACGTCACAGAGATCTTGCCGTATCGCCGCGATTCGGGGGTTGATGTCGAGGCACAGTAAGATTGCAGAATGAGTAATCCGCCAAATTTTGCTCGAGCGGTAGATTTAAGTTCACTTGGAAAACCAAAGACGGCACCGGCTGGGCCACTGCCCGGTTTAGAGGTTACCGCGGCGAATTTAACAAGCGAGATCTTAACTCTCTCGCACAAAAAACCTGTCATCGTAATTGCGTGGTCTGTTCGCTCGCCCGAGTCAATGGAGATGGTAAAACTTCTTGGATCTTTGGAGGTTTCCTATCAAGGCAGTTGGGCTTTAGGACGCTTAGATGTAGATGCCGAACCAAACGTGGCTCAAGCTTTTCAAACTAAGAGCGTTCCATATGCGATTGCTCTAATCGGCGAACAGATGGTTCCACTTTTTGAACAAAATTACCCCGAAGCACAGATTCGATTAGTGCTCGATAAAGTCTTGACTCTTGCATCAGAACAAGGCGTTGGCGCTGCTCCAGTTGAAGTGAGTGAGCCTGAAGAAGATGAGGCCATGATCGCTCTTGAAGCAGGAGATTTTGTTTCTGCTGAAGCGGCCTATAAGAAACTCCTCTCTCGCAAACCTTCAGATAATTTTGCAAAGTTAGGTTTAGCTCAAACCCAGTTGCTCATTCGAAGCGATGGCCTAGAGCTAGCTACAGTGATTGAACAAGCGGTTCAAAACCCTAGTGATATTTCGATTCAACTAATGGCGGCCGACATGGAAATGGTAAATGGCAGAGTAGAGGCTGCATTTGCACGCTTAATACATGTTGTGAAAGAAACTTCTGGCGATGATCGAAGTAAAGTGCGAGAGCATTTAGTGGCACTCTTTGCACTTGTCGATCCATCAGATTCTCGTCTTGCTGCCGCACGCAGCGCACTTGCGAACGCATTATTTTAGTGAAGAATTTAGATTCCAATCGGGAGCTCAATTATTTGAAGCTCATTTTCTTTCTTTTTGGATTTTTGATTATGTCGTGGCTCCCTCGTTTTCCCGAGGTAAAAGAAAACTTAGCGCTTTCAAATGGCGAGTTTGGATCTCTCATAAGTTTCTCTGCAGTAGGTTCACTTGTAGCCCTCTTTACGGCCGGTCATCTTGTGCATAATTATGGAGCTAAGTTAGTGATGCGTATTGCAACCGTTTCGATGGCTCTTAGTCTCATTGTGCTTTCTAATACGAGTTCAACCCTTGTTTTTCTAATCAGTATCACAATTCACGCAATCGGGATATCTGCCTTCCATGTTTCAATCAATGCCCAAGGTTTTAGTTTTCAAGATCGCACACAAAGGCATGTAGTAACGCTTTTAAGCGGCTTTTGGAGCAGCGGGGCATTGGCCACCGCAGTTGTTTCAGGGCTGCTCGTTGACCGGATTTCACTCGAAATGCATATTCTTGTTCTCTCGCTATTAGTTTCAATTGTTATGTTGATTACGACAACTAAACTCAGTGAAAGTTTAGTTAAACCTAACCAGAACTCTGAGACTGATTACAAAATCACCGACTTATTTAAAGGATTTAGAATCGATGGAATGGTCTCAGGTGGACTATTTTGTGCAATCCTTCTTGAATTTAGTGTGGGAGATTGGGCGGCAATATTTGTAAAGGAAGATATTGGCATAAAAGGTGGAGCTCATACGCTTCCTTATATTCTCTTCACTTTTGCAATGATTACAGGCAGGCTAACAATTCACCTCTTATACTCTAAATTCTCTATGGAATTTTTAGTGAAAAGTGCATCGCTAATTTCCGGAATTTCTTTTCTCATAGGAATTCTTGCAACACGAATTATTGGAATCGAAAATAAAACAATCTCTCTAATTATTTTAAGTATAACTTTCACTATTGCCGGCCTGGGTTCATCATTTTTAGGTCCAAGCATCATGAATGCCGCGAATATTCGTTCTAAATTGCCGTCGAGTGTTGTAATAGGTCAAATTGGCGTCATAAACAATATCTCAGTTTTCATTATGCGGTTAATCATTGCTTGGACTGCACAAGCATTTTCACTCTCTCTGGCATTATTGATTCCAGCTTTGCTCTTACTTACAGTTCCATTTTTTGCAAAAATATTTAAGAACGTTTAAACCAAACCGTTGCAAGCGGTGGAATAGCAACTTGTGCAATCAAGTGACTAGGATCTTTTAGAGTTATCGCCTGGTTCGAAATTCCACTTCCTCCAAATGCTAAATCATCGGTATTGAGGGTTTCGCGCCACGTGCCGACCGTTGGAAAAGGCAGCTGATAGCGCTCATGAGGCATTGGAGAAAAATTTGTCACCGAAACAAGTGGATTAGATGCATCGTCCCAACGCGTAAAAGCCAATACATTAGCGGCGCCATCGTTGTTCACTAGCCACGTAAAACCCTCTGGGGACGTATCTTTTTGCCACAACGCGGGCGTGTCCATGTACTCATTGTTGAGTGCTGCAATTGTTTTTTGAATTCCTCTATGTTCATCAAAATCAGCTAAATACCACTGCAGACCAGCGCTTTCACTCCACTCATCATTTTGGGCAAACTCACTTCCCATAAAAAGCAGCTTCTTGCCAGGGTGGGCCCACATATATCCATAGAGTGCTCGCAATGTTGCTAGTTTCTGCCAACGATCTCCAGGAAATTTATTTACTAATTGACCCTTTCCATGCACAACTTCGTCATGGGAGAGCGGCAACACAAAATTCTCACTCCAGGCATACAGAATTGAGAAAGTAATTTCATTGTGGTGATAGTTGCGGTGAATTGGATCGTGCTGCAGATATTTTAAAGTGTCGTGCATCCAACCCATATTCCATTTAAAACCAAAGCCCAAGCCATCTGCAGAAGTCTCGCGAGTTACACCTGACCATGCGGTGGATTCTTCGGCAATCATCATTATTCCTGGATGAGTTCGATACGCCGTTGATGTCGCCTCTTGAAGCAACTGCACCGCCTCTAAGTTTTCGCGACCACCATTTTTGTTAGGTAACCACTGTCCCTCTTCGCGCGAATAATCCAAGTAGAGCATCGATGCAACTGCATCAACTCTTAAGCCATCAATATGAAACTCCGTCAACCAATACAGGGCACTTGCTACCAGAAAGTTGCGGACTTCATTACGCCCGAAATTAAAAATTAGAGTTCCCCAGTCTGGATGCTCACCAAGTCTAGGATCTGAGTGTTCATACAGCGCAGTTCCATCAAATTTTGCAAGCGCCCATTCATCTTTAGGAAAGTGCGCCGGTACCCAATCGAGAATCACGCCAATGCCGGCGGAATGAAGAGCATCAATCAAAAACCGGAAGTCATCTGGATTGCCAAAACGTGATGTAGGTGCAAAAAAAGAGGTAACTTGATAGCCCCATGACGGGCCGTATGGATGTTCGGTCACTGGCATAAATTCAACATGGGTAAAACCTTGCTCTTTGACGTAATCAACTAATTGAACTGCTAAATCGCGATACGTCAGGCCTAACCTCCATGACCCTAAGTGAACTTCATAGGTAGTTATTGGAGCCCGCCATGATTGAAACCCGCTACGTTTTTCAATCCACTCTGCATCGCTCCATACATACTCGGACTCCTCCACAATTGAAGCTGTCAGAGGTGGGGTTTGAGTAGCTCGTGCCATTGGATCGGCATGGTCGACCCAATGCCCATCGATTCCGCAAACGGCAAACTTATATTTGATGCCGCTTCCAATATCTGGAACAAAAATCTCCCAGATACCCGAAGAGCCTATGCGCAGCATCTGATTTCTATTTCTATCCCAAAAATTGTGATCTCCGATTAAAGAGACTGCACGGGCATTTGGAGCCCAAACTGAAAATGCTGTGCCGAGGAGCGTGCCTTCATTATCACGACGAATATGTGCGCCTAGCGCTTTCCACAATTGTTCATGGCGGCCCTCAGAGATTAAATGGAGGTCAAGTTCACCCAGAGTTGAGTTTGGATTGAGAAAACTTGCTGGAACAACTTCCTCAACTTGTTTTTTGTTAAGAAACTTCGAGAAGAAACTCATACTTGGATTTTCACTCTGCAAATATGTGCAACTTTTCCAACCGGCCGTGTCGGATCTAAAGAAACATACGTGTCAGGTGACCAGTTAAAGTTTGAGCCATCAAGTAGATCTTCAACCTCAAAATTTCCTCCGTTAATTCCCAATGACTTCATATCCCAATGAACTATCGTGCCTTGTGCGTAATTTGGATCGAGATTGACCACTACTAAAATCAAATTGTTTTCATCACGCTTTGAATATGCAATTATGGAATCGGAATCAGTACTATGAAAAACCAAATTACGAAGTCGGAGCAAAGCGGGATTCGATGCTCGAATATTATTCAATTGACTTATAAAGGGAGCCAGAGTAATTCCCTTTTTAGCAGAACCATCCCAGTCGCGAATTTTAATCTGATATTTTTCTGAATCGAGATACTCTTCACCATCTAATTTAAATGGCAAGTGTTCGTAAAGCTCATAACCTGCATACATGCCCCACGAGGGTGAAAGTGTTGATGCCAAGACTGCACGAAGCGCAAATACTGCAGGATTACCAGAATGTAAATGGAAGGGATTGATATCAGGGGTATTAACCCAGAAATTTGGACGAAAATATGCATCGGTTTGAGTTGAAACTTCCCGACCGTAATCGATAAGTTCAGATTTACTTGTTCGCCATGTGAAGTAGGTGTAGGACTGGTGAAATCCCGCTTTTCCAAGAGCATGCATCATGGCCGGCGCTGTAAATGCTTCAGCTAGAAAAATGACCTCTGGGCTCTCAATTCGCATAATCCCTAGTAAATCCTGCCAAAAGTGGACGGGTTTAGTGTGTGGGTTATCTACTCGAAAAATCTTTACTCCCTTTGAGACCCATAGACGTATAACGCGCAGGGTTTCATCTCGCAAACCTTCATAGTCATCATCGAAGTTAAGAGGGTAAATATCTTGATATTTCTTAGGAGGATTTTCCGCGTAAGCGATTGTTCCGTCAGGGCGCTTGTTAAACCATTGTGGGTTTGAGCGCACCCATGGGTGATCTGGCGAAGTTTGCAAAGCCAAATCCAATGCGACTTCAATACCATTTTTATTGGCTACAGAAATAAAGTTTTCAAAATCGACCATAGTTCCAAGATCTGGATTGATCGCGTCGTGGCCGCCGTCGGAACTTCCAATCGCCCATGGAACACCTGGATCATTTTCTTTCGGCGTTAGTGAGTTATTTGCGCCTTTACGGTGCGAAAGGCCAATCGGGTGAATTGGTGGCAGGTACAAAACATCAAAACCCATCGCAGCAACTGCCGGTATCCGATGAGCAGCTGTTTTAAAAGTTCCACTCGTAACTGTTCCATCGCGGTTTTTTATTGCGCCTTCGCTGCGCGGAAAGAATTCGTACCAAGAACCAACAAGGGCGCGTTCTCGATCGGCACGGATTGGATATTTTTCACTTGAACCTAAGACAGTACGGTATTGCGAAACGCTATCTGCTTCAACTATAAAAAAGAAGTTACCTTCGGCTGGAATTTTAACTTCACCCACAAAACGATTGGACCCGGGCCAATTTTCCACCATTGCACTGCGCGAGACTACTTTTCCGTTATCGGAGTGCAAGACTATTTCAGCGGTTAGTTTTTCGTGTCCTTCAATTACTGCTGTCGCACTTATGGAAAGACGTTCTCCAGGAATAGCCTTTACGGGAAGAAATTCTCCCCCGAAGAATACTGCGGGGGAGATATCGCTAATCGCAATTCTTGATATCAACCTGAACCTTCCGTGTTACCGGCATCAGCTGCCGAGATGTCATCAATACGATACTTCTCCATCGCTTCTTTCACAACGCTCATTTTAATCTGACCGAGTTTTTCTAACTCCTGCAAGGTGGCAATTGCAATGGATTCGGCATCGACTTTAAAGTGTCTACGAAGAGCTCCTCGTGTATCCGATAACCCAAAGCCATCGGTGCCAAGGGAGATGAATGGCGCAGATATCCATGGTGCAATTTGATCTTGAACCGAGCGCATGTAGTCACTGACGGCAATTACTGGACCAGTGTGCCCAAATAGCTTGTTTTCAATATATGCACTTCGCTTATCGCTTGGATTAAGAAGGTTATGGCGATCGGTTTTTAATCCATCTCGTCGAAGCTCATTCCATGAGGTAACTGACCAGACCGAAGCCTCAACTTCCCAATCTTCACGCAAAAGTTTTTGCGCCTTCAACGCCCAATTAACGCCCACACCAGATGCCAAAATCTGTGCAGATTTCTTGCGTTGATTTTTAGCTGGGGAATACAGATAGATTCCCTTAAGCAGACCTGCAACATCTAAGTTCTCTGGTTCGGCTGGATGAATATATGGCTCGTTGTAAACAGTGATATAGAAATAAACGTTTTCACTATTTTCGCCATACATGCGTCGGAGCCCATCTTTTACGATGTGACCAAGTTCAAAAGCAAATGCAGGATCGTAAGCAACGACGGCTGGATTTGTCGATGCTAGAAGATGTGAATGTCCATCCTCATGTTGGAGACCTTCACCATTTAACGTTGTGCGACCGGCAGTTGCGCCAATTACAAAACCTCTCACCAACTGATCGGCCGCCGCCCAGAATGCATCTCCAGTGCGTTGGAAACCAAACATTGAGTAGAAGATATACATCGGAATCATCGGCTCATCGTGCGTAGAGTATGAAGACCCAACTGCTGTAAATGAGGCAACGGAGCCCGCTTCATTTATTCCCTCATGCAAAATAACGCCAGTCACTGATTCTTTGTACGACAACATGAGTTCGCGATCAACGGCCATGTACTGCTGACCACTTGGTGAGTAAATCTTCATCGTCGGAAAGAGTGAATCCATTCCAAAGGTGCGCGCCTCATCGGGAATGATTGGAACTATGCGAGATCCCAAACCTGGATCTTTTACTAAATCTTTTAGCATCCGAACAAATGCCATAGTTGTAGCAATCTCTTGTTGTCCCGAACCACGCTTAACGGATTCATAGACTGAATCATCGGGCTGCGGAAGAGGTCTTGATATCGAACGTCTACGTGGAATTGATCCACCGAGAGCGGCACGGCGCTGCGCTATATATTGAGCCTCCTCGGATCCTTCAGCAGGCTTAAAGTACGGAGGCAGATACTTGTCTAGCACTTCATCTGGAATCTCCAAGTGGAGCGTGTCTCTGAAACCCTTAATATCCTCAAGGCTCATCTTCTTCATTTGGTGAGTGGAGTTACGGCCTTCGAACGATGAACCGAGAGTCCAACCCTTAATCGTCTTAGCCAAAATTACTGTTGGCCGGCCATTGTGCTGGACGGAGGCGGTATAGGCGGCAAATAACTTCTTATAATCATGACCACCCCGCTTTAAACTCCAAATTTTCTCATCACTCCAGTCGGCAACCATTGCCGCGGTCCGAGGATCGCGGCCAAAGAAATTTTCGCGAACAAAGGCGCCGGACTCAGCTTTAAATGTTTGGTAATCACCATCGAGCGTCTCGTTCATTAACTTAACGAGTGCGCCTTCACGATCTTGGGCTAGAAGTGGATCCCAATCACGACTCCATACAACTTTTATAACATTCCATCCAGCGCCACCGAAGATTGATTCGAGCTCTTGGATTATTTTTCCATTTCCTCGAACAGGTCCATCAAGACGTTGTAAGTTGCAGTTAATAACAAAAGTTAAATTATCTAATTTCTCTCGTGTTGCAAGGCCAATTGCGCCGAGTGAATCAACCTCATCAACTTCACCGTCTCCTAAGAAAGCCCACACATGTTGGTCATTTGTATTTTTGAAACCACGGTTGTGAAGATAACGGTTGTACCGTGCTTGGTAAATCGCATTCAGTGGACCAATTCCCATCGACACCGTTGGGAACTGCCAAAAATCCGGCATCAAACGTGGATGCGGATATGAGGAGAGACTTCCAGATGGATGCGAAAGCTCTTGTCTAAATCCATCTAACTGGTTTTCGTTTAGCCGTCCTTCAAGAAATGCGCGCGCATACATTCCAGGACTTGCATGGCCTTGGAAAAATATTTGATCCCCGCCACCTTGATGATCCTGCCCGCGGAAGAAGTGGTTAAATCCAACTTCATACAGTGCGGCCGATGAGGCATACGTTGAGATATGTCCACCCACACCAACACCTGGGCGTTGAGCACGGTGAACCAACATCGCAGCGTTCCATCTATTAATAGCTCGGATTCGCCGTTCAATATTTTCATCCCCGGGAAAGTCTGGCTCGTTTTCAGGAGAGATAGAGTTGATGTAATCAGTTGTACGAAGTGCTGAAATTCCAATATTTTTCTCGTGTGCGCGCTTTAAAAGTGAGAGCATCAAATATCGTGCACGAACTGGTCCGGCATTGGCTAACGCTGCATCAAAGGATGCCTGCCATTCAGCGGTTTCAGCTGGGTCGGTATCGACCAACTGGTCGATGATCTGGTCGGGCGCTTCGAAGTTTTCGCTCATGCCCCTATTCTGCCCGAACTGCCCTGTAAGTCGAAATGAAAAATCTAGGCTCAAAACCTCTTGCATATCCCACTCAGATTGTGTGGACTTAGCCCGTGCCAGCCAGAATGGGGATTAAGAAAGGTGACCTTATTTTAGAGGTCGGCCGTGGTGATGATTGCGATACAAATGTGCGAGAGCAGATTGTGGCGATTACCGGCACCGAATTCCTAGATGTAGATTCACAAGAGGTGGTCGATGCCGTAATCATCTGGTGGCGTGATGGAGATGGTGATTTAGTCGATGAGCTTATGGACTCACTCACATATTTATCTGACCATGGTGCGATTTGGGTCCTCACACCTAAAGTCAATCGAGATGGTCATGTCGAACCAAGTGATATTCAAGATGCAGCTCCGACTGCTGGCTTGAGTCAAACCTCAACAATCTCGGTGGCACCTGATTGGAGCGCAACACGTCTAGTGGCACGCAAGTCGGGCAAACGATAGATTTACATCTATGACACTAACAATTGGCCAGAGCGCCCCAGATTTTGAATTAGTTAATCAGCATGGCGAGAAAGTATCGCTTGCATCATTTAAAGGGGAGAAGGCAGTAGTACTTCTTTTTTATCCCTTTGCATTCTCAGGAACGTGCACTGGGGAGCTTTGCGCCCTACGCGATGATTTATCAGCTTTTCAAAATGATGAAGTGCAGTTACTTGCAATCTCTTGCGACCATATGTTCTCGCAGCGAGCCTTTGCCGAGCAAGAAGGTTATAAATTTCCCGTGCTCTCAGATTTTTGGCCACATGGCGCGGTTTCAAAAGCGTATGGAGTTTTTGAAGAGTCTAAGGGCTGTGCAATACGTGGAAGTTTTGTGATCGACAAAGATGGAGTTCTACGTTGGCAGGTCAATAATGGCTGGGTTGCACGAAATATAGATGATTACAAGGCTGCAATCGCAGCGCTATAAAGAGGATTTACCTTTTCGTTGCTGCTGAAGTAAGATTCCCCAGTGCTCGTTAAGAGTGCGCGGGTGCTTAGCTCAGTGGTAGAGCGTCTCGTTTACACCGAGAATGTCGGGGGTTCGAAACCCTCAGCGCCCACTAGAAGTACGTGAAGGAGTTGACCATGAAGGCTAGCCCCCATGATCAACGGCAGATTCTCAACACCGCCAGCCTTGACCAAAGAACAACAGCGCTAAACCACAAGGCGCAAACACTCGCCGAACACGCTCTCTTAGCAAATGTGACAACAAAGTCGCACAACGCTCGTGATCTTCGAATCGGCGCGCAGACCGAACTCAGTGACGTAAAGCGCGAACTCTTACGAGCCGAGGCCGATGTAGAACAGATTGTTATGCGCATAACGCGCGATGAGGCTCGCCTCAATGGAGGTTCAGCAACTCCCAAGGAGCTAGAGCAACTCCAACATGAAGTTGGAACATTGAGTGCGCGCAGAGCAGAGCTGGAAGAAGTTGAACTTGAAGTAATGATGCGAATTGATGATATTAATGCTCGAATCAGCGAACTGAGTGAGCAGGAAGCAAACTTTGCCACGGAAATCGTCGATCTTGAGATTCGCAAAGAAAATGCGCTCGCTGCCTTTAACTCCGAGCTTGAAATAATTTCTAAAGAACGAAGTGAAACTCTCGTATCCGTTAGCCAAGAGTTAATTGCACTATACGAAAAAATTCGAACATCAAATAATGGAACTGGGGCGGCAGCGCTAATCGCTGGAAGTTGCAATGGTTGCCATCTTTCTATAAACGCCGTGGAACTTAAAAGAATCATCGATGTAGCCGAAGATGAAGTTATTCGATGCGAAGAGTGTCGTTGCATTTTGGTGCGCGGAGTTTAATTAAATGGCGCGCCACTTTCTTTTAACTGCCGATGGTGGTTCGCGAGGCAATCCGGGTCCTGCGGGCTATGGCGCTGTTATAACTGAAAGTGGCTCAATAATTGCGGAGCTGTATGACTTCATTGGAGTTGCAACAAATAATGTCGCCGAATACAGCGGACTTATCGCAGGTTTAACTGCGATTAACGCGATAGACCCGAACGCAACAGTTGATGTAAAGATGGATAGTAAGTTAGTTGTCGAACAGATGTCTGGCCGTTGGCAGATAAAACATGCCGATATGCGATCTCTTGCCCAAGATGCTCGTAGTGCACATACTCCTGCCCTTGTAACCTATAGCTGGATTCCTCGAGATGAAAACTCTCATGCCGATCGCTTAGCGAATAAGGCCCTCGATTTACAAGATGGCGGGGGAGAGATAATTTCAGTTCGAAAAAACTATCTAACTGAACGCTTGTTATCTGCAGAAAAAGCGACGACTATTTTTCTCGTTCGCCATGGCGAGACACCTTTAACGCCGATGAAGAAGTTTTCAGGTGATGGCCCGCTTAATCCAGAGCTCACTGAAGAGGGATTAGCTCAAGCCGAACTTGTAGCAGCAGCGATTGCCAATCTAAAACCAGAAACCATAATTGCCTCACCACTTAACCGTACGAAGCAGACCGCCGAGGCAATTTCAAGGACCACTGGTTTGCCGATTTATTTCGATGAATCCTGGATTGAATGCTCTTTTGGAATCTGGGATGGAATGTCAATTGACGAGGTAAAAGAAAAGTATCCAGCCGATTATCAAGCGTGGGTTAGTTCAACGGGATTTTCAGTGCCAGAGGGTGAGTCATATGATGCAGTTTCTTTACGGATTGATGCGGCATTAGATGCGATTGTTGCCACATATCCTGGCCAGCGAGTTGCCGTGGTTACCCACAATGGAACTATTAAAACCGCGGCGAAGTTAGCTATCGGTGCTCCACCCGATTCGATTTTTCACATCGATGTTTCGCCATGTTCAATCACGACGATTTCAATTTGGCCCAGTGATGGCCTTCGCGCATTGCGAAGCCTTAATGAACAGGCACATCTGCGCTAAAAAATTAAGCTAGCTTGCCTTTTACTTCTACGATGTTCACGCCGGCATTTGAAAGTACGACAGTAAACTCATCACCGACAGCACCTGGACAGGATAATCCCCAGTCAAAAGTTTTGGTCGCTCCAACCGCAAGTGGATCAGTTGGTGCACCTTCCATCGCGTTGTCGCCATCAAAAATATCGACACAGACGCCAGCGGCAGTACTTCCTTGAACAATTAAGGTTGCTAGATCTAAAGCTGCAGCCGAATCATTAATAATTGAAACTGTAAATTTCTCATTGAGTTGCCCTGGAAGTTGTCCAGCGGCGAATTGTCCAGTTTCAAAGTTTGATGGGGATGAGAGCGTGTAGCTGACTTTGTCAGGAGTAATCACAGGGGCGTCAAATCCACCAGTGGCTTGAGGGGTGGTTTCAACGGTTTCAGTCAAAGCTTGTTCCTCTTCAGCCGTTGTTGACGATTCAGTGGATTTACCACCACATGCAGTCAGTAGCAAGAGCAGGGCAAAAGTAGTTGCAACAACTTTAGGTGCAGTCAGAGAATTTTTCATAGAAGTCAAACCCCTCTTGATATTTATCCACACCAGAAGTGGTGCCATAATCAACATGCCAAGTATAGAGTAGGTGCCGTGAGTCCGAAATCAGAGATTGCCCAAATCCCGCTTAATGTTGGCGGAATTCAGGGCCGTAGTCCTCGACAAATTGCCTGGATGCGTTTTAAGCGCAATAAAGTCGGAGTTGGCGCTGCAATTGTGAGTATTACAATTCTTTTGCTCTCACTCTTTGCCCCGCTTGTTGCAAAAATTATCGGAGTAGATCCAGATACTTTGAATTTAGATGTCTTAGATGTCAGTGGAATACCTGAAGTTGGCTTCACTTGGGATCATCCACTCGGTTTAATCCCTGGTACAGGTCGCGATTTTCTTGCGCAACTCCTCTACGGTTCACGAATTTCCTTTTTAATTGCGATTTTAACAACTGTGACCGCTTTAACTATCGGATTATTTGTCGGAATCATCGGCGGATATTTCAGGGGGCGAATCGATAACTATTTGGGTCGGACCACCGATTTTCTTTTAGCATTTCCAGCGTTTTTCATGATTGTTGCGCTCAATCAGCCAGTGGTTGCTCGAATTGAAGATTCAGGCATTGCACAAGGAAATAGCGCTCGCATTATTTTCTTGGTTTTCTTTCTCTCATTTTTTGGTTGGCCAGGATTTTCACGGCTAATCCGTTCGCAGGTTCTAAGTCTTCGTGAGCGTGAGTTCGTAACCGCTGCGCAAGCAATGGGTGCTGGCCGATGGAGAATTATCACGAAAGAGCTCATTCCAAATCTTTGGGCGCCGGTTATCGTCGTCGTTTCTCTCTCATTGCCCGGTTACCTAGCGGCAGAAGCTGTTTACTCCTTTTTAGGCCTTGGAGTTCAACCCCCAGCATCGACATGGGGAATCTTGCTCTCAAATGCAACGCGTTACGTAACCGTTATGCCTAGCTTCTTCCTCATAGCTGCAGGCTCATTAGTGATTGTTGTATTAGCTTTTAACCTTGTTGGTGACGCTCTCCGAGATGCATTAGATCCGAAGGCCGATCGCTAAATCCGTGATATTTAGGCAACTCGTTACATAGAAATCTCTTATCTGTATTCCCAAATCGGACATTTTCTGCTTGACTCACCTTTACTGGCGTCTTCGTTGCGCCCCCAATGAAAGGACATACGCCAATGAGCAAACTCTCTGCTCTTCGTCGTGCTGCAGTAATAACTGCTTCAAGCGCACTTGCCGTCAGCGCCGTACTGGTCGCTGGTGCACCATCTGCCTCCGCGGCTGTTAAACCTAAGACTGGTGGAATTCTCACTTTTCTTGAGCACACTCCGCGATTAGATCACTACGACCCATCTCGTATTTACACAGGGCGCGATTTGGCTTTTATGAACTCATTCATGACTCGTACACTCGTTGCTTACAATCCAGTTCCAGGTGCAGCTGGTGCAACTCTTGTTGCCGACCTTGCAACTAACACTGGTATTCCAAGCAATGCAGCTAAGACCTGGAAGTTCACACTTCGCCCAGGTACAACTTTTGAAGATGGCAAAAAAATCACGTGTACGGATGTTCAATATGGAGTCTCACGCGTCTTCGCAACTGACGTCATCACCGACGGTCCTGGCTACTTACAAGCCTGGTTAAATATTCCAAAGGATGCCGATGGAAACTCGGTTTTCAAAGGTCCATACGTAAAGGACCCAGCAGGATTAGCAGCCTTCAAGAAGGCAGTATCGTGCTCAAAAGATGACCGCACAATTACATTCAATCTCAATAAATCAGTTGCCGACTTTAACTATCTTGGAACGTATGGAGTTATATCTCCTGTCCAAGCTAAGTTAGACAAAGGTGATAAGTACGACCTACGTCCACAATCAACGGGTCCTTATAAGATCGCAGAAAATAGCAAGACTCAGCTAAGGCTTGTTCGTAACTCAAAGTGGTCGAAGGCTTCAGACCCAGTTCGTACTCCATACCCTGATGAAGTTATCATCATGTTTGGCTACGACGAAGAAGTTATCGACCAGATTATTTTGGAAGATACAATTCCAACGGCCGTTAACTTTGCAGAGCCTCTGTCAACAAACAATGACAAGTTCTTCTCTGATGCTGCATTTAAGAATCGTCGTATGAATAACCCAGATCCATATGCTCGTTACTTTGCATTTAACGTTAAGGCAATGCCATGTATCGAAATCCGTCAAGCTATGTACTACTCACGCAACGCTAAGGCTTTGCTTGACTATGCTGGTGGAGAAACATATGCGGGCTCATTTGCAACAGGTGTAATTAGCCCATTGCTAGCAACTGACTATGCACCTACCAAGGTCGTAGGACCAGGAAGCCCAGACTTTATTCCAACCGGAAACATTCCTAAGGCTCTTGCTCTCATGGAAACTGCTAAGACCAAGTGTCCTGCAGATTACAAGAAGGCAACTGAGACTGGAATTAAGTTTGACGTTCGTTCATCGGTCACACTTAATGACACAATTCCAATCGACACTGCAGCATATGCACGTGCCGGAATCAAGGTCACATTTAATCCAATCGCATCCGGCTACTACCCAACGGTTATGAACCCTGACAAGCAGAGTGACATAACAGCATCAGGTTGGGGAGCAGACTGGGCAAATGCATCAACAGTTATTCCAGAGCTATTCGCATCATTCGGTGGATTTAACATCTCACAGAACACCAGCGATCCTGCTTATGCCGCATTTGAAAAGGGTGTCAACACTGCGATGTTGACCACTGATCGTAAAAAGCAGGCTGCAATGTGGAAGGCGTTAGATGCGCAGGCTATGAAGAACTTCTGGGTATTGCCAACAATCTTTGGTAAAGCTCAGTTTGTTTGGGGATCACAAGTAGGCGGTGTGTTCTTCTGGGTACCTCAGGGCAACCCAGCATTTGGCAAGATGTGGGTTAACGACTAATCACACGTCAATACTGCACAATAAGTTAAGAAGTACGAAGTAAAGTACTCCTGGCGCTGATTTCGATTAGCGCCAGGAGTATTTACTTGACTGTATAGCTTCAATGAGATGCGAGAGGAGTGACGATGCGGAATTTTCTGCTTCGACGAATTCTCTTCGCAATCATTACGCTTTTAGTTGTTTCGGCAGTTGTCTTTATAATTTTCTCGCTTGTTCCCTTTGATCCAGCGGCCTTATCCTGCGGACAGCGTTGTACTGAACAGATAATTGAAGGCAATCGAATCAAACTTGGCTTTGATAAACCCCTCTATATGCAGTACCTACTCTTCTTAAGTGGAATTTTCTTTGGACGCTCATACGGATCAGGTAGCGCCGCCTTTAACTGTCCAGCACCATCATTCGGATACTCGTTCAATGAGAATGCATGTGTTACAGACCTACTGCGCGAGTCATTGCCAGTCACGATTAGCTTGGCACTTGGGGCGCTAATTCTTTGGCTAACTGTTGGCGTAAGCCTTGGCATTATCGCCGCTAGATTTAAGAATAAGTGGCCTGACAGAGTGAGCTCTATCTTCGTCTTATTGGGGACATCACTTCCAACTTTTGTTACTGGATTAGCGTTATTGATCTGGGTCACAATTAAATGGAAGCTAGTTCCACTCTCATTAGTTGGTTATACGTCTTTGTTTGAAAATCCCTTTAAATTTTTCCAATACTTTATTTTGCCGTGGATTACGTTGGCGATTGCTTATGCTGCGCTCTATACCCGATTTACGCGCGCGGCGGTTCTGGAAACATTGGGCGAAGATTACATTCGTACTGCTCGAGCCAAAGGTGTTAAAGAGCGCACGGTTTTATTTAAGCACACAATGCGGGCAGTCTTCGCACCTATCATTACACTGGCAGGATTGGACTTTGCAGGACTTATTGGTGGCGCGATTATTACTGAAACTATCTTTAACCTTCCAGGTTTAGGCCGATTAACGCTGCGATCGGTCTTTGAGTTTGATTTACCGGTTGTACTTGCAACAACGATTTTGGCGGCATCGGTAGTTATTGTTATGAACTTGATCGTCGACATGCTGTATGCAGTTCTTGATCCACGTGTGAGGATCTAATGGCTGAACTTCTAAGAATTGAAAATCTTCATGTTGCCTTCCCGACCGATGATGGTCTAGTTCGGGCAGTTGACGGAGTCTCATTAACTTTAAATGAAGGCGAAACCGTAGCTATTGTCGGCGAATCGGGCTCAGGTAAAACCGTTACCGGTCTATCGGTGATGGGTCTACATAAAAAAGGGTCGGCTCAACTCTCTGGCTCAATACATTTAAAAGTTGGAGATAGCAGTTTAGACATAGTTACAGCAACTGATGAAGAGATTCGATTGGCACGAGGACGCGCAGTAGCGATGATTTTTCAAGATCCTATGTCTTCCCTGCACCCTTATTACCGAATCGGTAATCAATTAGCTGAAGGTTACTTAGTCCATAATCCTGGCAAGAAAAAAGAAGCGCTTAAGCGCGCTATTGAGATGTTAGATCTAGTTGGCATCGCTGAACCTGATCAACGTGCTCATGAATACCCACATCAATTTTCAGGTGGAATGCGTCAACGTGTCATGATTGCAATGGCTCTCATGAACTCGCCACGTGTACTAATAGCCGATGAGCCAACTACTGCCTTAGATGTGACGGTTCAAGCGCAGATTTTGATTTTATTAGCCTCACTTCAAAAAGAGTTCAATATGGGTATTTTGTTGATTACCCATGATCTAGGTGTTGTTGCACAGGTAGCCGACAAAGTATCTGTCATGTATGCCGGGCGAATAGTTGAGCAAGGATCGGCCGATGATGTCTTCTATAAACCAGCTGCGCCTTACACATTAGGTCTTCTCAAATCAGTTCCACGTATTTCAACGCATGGCTCTGAGCGCTTAAAGGCAATTCCGGGGCAGCCACCTTCATTAATCAACTTACCTATTGGCTGTGCATTTGAACCTCGCTGTGAATTCTCGACCTATGCAGCCAGTGATATCTGCGCTACCGAACGTCCGGATTTATTGGGTATTAGCCCAACACATCTTTCACGTTGCCATGTTGCCGAAGCAACTAGAGATCGCCTCTTTGAAGAAGAACTTAAAGAGGTCCGCTAATGAGTAACGAAGTGATTTTGAAGGTTGAAAACCTGACTAAGCATTTTCCAGTAAGTGGTAAGCGCAAGCACCAAGTGGTAAAGGCAGTTGATGGAATCTCCTTTGATTTACGTGCCGGTGAAACCCTTGGATTAGTTGGTGAGTCTGGCTGCGGAAAGACAACTGCTGGACGAACAATATTGAAATTAAATGAACCTACTTCTGGTCGTTTAATCTTTGAAGGTCAAGACATTACCGATCTTAAACCTAGCAAAATGCGGCCACTTCGATCTCAAATGCAGATTATTTTTCAGGATCCTTACACTGCACTTAACCCCCGACAAACTATTGGCAAGATTATTTCGGCACCCTTTGAAATTCAAGGAATTGAACCTGAAGGCGGTCTGAAGGTTGCCGTCCAATCGCTTATGGAGCGCGTTGGCTTAAACCCGGAGCACTTTAATCGATATCCTCATGAATTCTCAGGCGGGCAACGCCAACGCATTGGTATTGCCCGTGCAATCGCCCTAAAACCCCGTTTTATTATCGCTGATGAGCCAGTTAGCGCCCTTGATGTTTCAATTCAAGCGCAGGTAATTAACTTGCTTGAAGATCTGCAAGAGCAAGATGGAATCAGTATGGTTTTTATTGCACACAACTTATCCGTGGTCCAACATATTTCAGATCGAGTCGCTGTTATGTACTTGGGCAAGATTATGGAAATTGGCGAAACTAATGCCCTGTATGCCACGCCACACCACCCATATACCAAAGCTTTATTATCTGCCGTACCGCAACCAGATCCACGCACTGAAAAAACCCGTGAGCGAATTATTCTCTCTGGCGATTTACCTAGCCCCGTAAATCCTCCTACCGGCTGTGTGTTTAACACTCGCTGCTGGAAAGCTCAGGACAGATGTCGCACCGAAGTACCCGAACTTTTACAGGTCGGTAGTTCGCAAGTTGCCTGTCACTTTCCAGAAATTTAATTCATGAAAGTCTTATCAATTAACATCGCCGCAATGGTTCATGAGGGTGATTGGACCGGTAGCGAAGGCAAAACCGGAATAGATAAACGCTCAGTTAGTGGTCCCGTTGTATTTGCGCAAGAACATGTAGCCAATGATGTTATTGTCGACAGACAAGCCCATGGCGGATATGACCAGGCAGTGTATGCATATGCTCGCGAAGATGCTGACTGGTGGGAAAATGAGATTGGTACCAGTATCGATAATGGACGCTTTGGTGAAAACTTAACAACGCTAGGAATTGATGTGAATGCCGCCGTTGTCGGTGAGCAGTGGAAGATTGGTTCGGTAATTCTGGAAGTTTCACAACCACGAATCCCATGTCGCGTCTTTGCCGGTTTTTGGCAACGCCCGAATTTGATTAAAGAGTTTATGGCTGCTGGCAGGCCTGGCACATATTTGAGGATAATTCATGAAGGTGAAATCACGGCTGGAGATTCAATTAAAGTAATTAAAGTTCCAGATCATGGAATTACGATTGCCGATATTTATGCAGCAAAAAACGGCGAAAGATCAAAAGTGCGAGAAATTGCGCAGGTAAAAGAGCTTTCAATGAAGTACCAAGAGTGGGCCAAAAACCTTAATTTGTAAGGCTTTCCATGGGAATGCTCGTAGCGATAACCTTGCCTGTATGACGAGTCCTGCTCGAATCCTGCACGCCGCGACCGGCTCAAACTTAACGGCCAAAGGGTGGGCACAAGAGGCTGCACTTCGTATGCTGCACAACAACTTAGATCCGGCAGTTGCCGAGCACCCAGAAAATTTAGTTGTCTATGGTGGCACCGGAAAAGCTGCACGCAACTGGCCAGCATTTGATGCAATCGTAAAATCTCTGACTAATTTGAAAGATGATGAGACGTTGCTGGTTCAATCTGGTAAACCTGTCGGAGTATTTCAAACACATGAGTGGGCACCGCGAGTCTTAATTGCAAATTCAAATCTCGTCGGCGATTGGGCTAATTGGCCAGAGTTTCGGCGCTTAGAACATTTAGGTCTGACGATGTACGGCCAGATGACTGCGGGATCGTGGATTTACATCGGCACTCAAGGAATTTTGCAAGGCACGTATGAAACATTTGCCGCCGTTGCACAAAAGCGTTTTAACGGAACTCTGCAGGGAACTCTGACTTTAACGGGCGGGTGCGGTGGGATGGGGGGCGCCCAACCTCTTGCAGTGACCATGAATGGTGGAGTCTGTTTAATAATTGATGTCGATAAATCTCGTCTTGAAAAACGAATTGAAACGAGATACTTGGATGAGATTGCCGATGGAGTCGATGATGCAATCGATCGCGTTTTAAAAGCAAAAACTCTTGGCCTTCCCCTTTCCGTTGGGTTAGTTGGTAATGCCGCAGAGCTCTTTCCGCTTCTTTTTTCAATGGATGTTCCCATAGATATCGTCACCGACCAGACATCGGCCCACGATCCATTTTCATACATTCCAATCGGTGTCGATGTCCATAGCGCCGCCCAACTGGCTAAAGATGATCCGGCCGATTTCACTAAGCGCTCTCAAAACTCTATGGCTAAGCATGTTGAGGCCATGGTTGGCTTCATGGATAAAGGCGCTGAAGTTTTTGATTACGGTAATTCAATCCGCGATGAGGCACGCCAAGGTGGATACGCACGTGCCTTTGCCTTTCCGGGCTTCGTTCCGGCCTATATTCGCCCGCTTTTTTGCGAAGGCAAAGGTCCATTTCGCTGGGTCGCATTATCTGGAGACCCCAAAGATATTTACCGTACCGACAAGGCAGTTCTTGATTTATTTCCGGAGAATGAAGGTCTGCATCGCTGGATAACAATGGCACAAGAAAAAGTTGCTTTCCAAGGTCTGCCGGCTCGT
>JACSDF010000019.1 GCA_015660815.1 Actinomycetota bacterium | reverse complement strand
GCAACGGTTGCGATTCAAGGCTTCGGAAAAGTTGGCTACTGGGCCGCTATTGCTCTGGAAAATATGGGGCTAAAAGTTGTTGCGGTGAGTGATGTGAATGGCGCAGTCATTGGCTTTAATAATGTGACCGCGCTTTGGGAACATTTCTTGGCGCACAATAATCTAAATGCACCAGGCACAGATCGCCTCAGCAACGAGGAACTACTTCACTTAGAAGTTGATGTTCTCATTCCTGCCGCACTCTCTGATTCAATCACCGGATATACCGCCGGCGGTATCAAGGCCAAGATTGTCGTGGAGGGCGCTAACGCTCCGACATCACCTGAAGGTGATGCGATATTAAATGAGAAAGGGATACTCGTCGTTCCCGATATTTTGGCGAACTCAGGAGGTGTGATTGTTTCCTACTTTGAGTGGGTCCAAGATAAGCAGAACTATGCCTGGGATGCCGATGAAGTTAAGACGAACCTCAACCGAATCTTGATGAAAGCCTTTAGTGAGGTTGAAGAAATGGCGACTGCTCGCACAGTGACGTGGCGCGAGGCTGCGCATATGTTGGGTGTAGCTCGAGTAGCCGAGGCGCACAAACTGCGTGGTCTCTATCCATAAGAATTGTGAAGTAAAAAGGCGGACGTGAGAAACTCACGTCCGCCTTTTTATTAATACTTAATTAAGCAACGGCCTTCTTGAGCTTTGTGCCGGCACTTACCTTCACGCCTGTGCGTGCAGGAATCTGTAGAACCGCACCGGTTTGTGGGTTGCGGCCTGAGCGTGCAGCGCGAGCTACCGCCTCAATGGAGATAAAGCCTGGAATTACTAGCTTCTCCTTGCTCTGGAGCATTGAGATAGCAAGGGCTTCAAGGGCTTCAAGCATTGATAAAACTGCGCTCTCACTCTGCTTTGAATCTGCAGCTAACTTTGCAACGATCTCTTTTTTATTCATTGTAAATTCTCCAGTACTTGTTTGGTGTTAATACAGGTAATCCTGCCAGCATTGGCTAAGTAACGAGGTTAAACCACGCTAGTTTGCCCATAAATTCGCGCAAATCCCGCCTTTATTCGCCGATTTTCTCGTCTTGAGCGGTGATACGACCAGCATGCGCATGTGCCGTTGGATCGGATTTAGTCTTGATGATGCTGGCAATTGTGGCAACCGCCAAAATGGATGCAATCACTCCGAGGCTAAGAACCGTTGGAATCTTAGGAATTTGGGCAAACTCCTCGTGGGCAAAGGTCAGTATCAACTTAACGCCAATGAACATCAAAATTATTGATAACCCCAGGGATAGATACACCAACTTATCGAGCAAACCTTTGAGTAAGAAGTAAAGGGCGCGAAGGCCAAGAAGTGCGAAGGCGTTAGCGGAAAAGACTAAAAATGTCTCTGAAGTGACACCGAAAGTCGCTGGAATCGAATCGAGGGCAAAGAGCAAGTCAGTGGAGGCGATAGCAACAATGACTAAGAACATAGGTGTTGCAAAACGTTTGCCCTCTAACTTGACGAAGAGCTTGGAGCCGTGGAACTCATCGACCATGGCAATGGATGATCGAAGTTTGCGAACCAAAAAATTATCATTTGGATCTGGATCCTCATCCCAGTGCTTGAATAGACCTATTCCAGTCCAGATAAGAATGGCTCCGAAGACTACGAAAGTAAATGAGAATGCAGCTAGCGCTGCGGCTCCGATTGCAATAAAAATCGCGCGTAAAATTAGAGCAAGAATAATGCCTATAAGTAGGACCCTCTGATGATAAATGCTTGGCACGGCAAACTGAGCCAAAATGATGACGAAAATAAATAGGTTGTCGATTGAGAGCGAGTATTCAACTAAGTAAGCGGCAAAGAATTCGGTTCCGTACCTAGATCCATATGTGTTAAATACCCAGATTCCAAATCCAATTGAAATACCTACATAAAACAGCGTCCACAAAGCCGCCTCTTTGAACTTCACATCATGTGGTTTTCTACTGGCGGTCAATAAATCTATGCCGATTAATAGCAGCACTACTGAAACTGTGACGGCCCAAACTGTTAATGAAACTTGCATTTAAACTCCCTTGATAGCCATGAGTAGTACATGGTCAAGGTCTCCCTAACCGAATTATCGGCCAGCGCCCCGGGTTTTTACACCGTATTGACGAGGTAGCTGTAGCGAGGTACTCCCCTTTAACTGGATAAGAGTAAGCGCGTAGCCGTAAATCCACAAATCATTAGACTCGTGTCCATGATGGGGTTATGGGTTCGCGCCGTAATCCGCCACCGCTTAATCGTCATTGCTGTGTGGATAGTACTATTGGCTGCTGGTGCGTTTGCTAGCGCTAATATTGATCAGCACTTGACTACATCTCTTGAAGTTCCGGGCAGTCAATCCGCTCAAGCCGATGAGATTCTCACAACTCAGTTTGATGAAAACGTTCAAGGCACATTTACAGTTATGTATAAGTTCAAAACGTCGACCCCTGCCGAAATAGAGGGGTATAAATCCTCCATCGTAAGAGCCGTAGAAAGAATTGACGGGGCTGAAGTCGTTCAACAGAGAGCAATGGGCGGAATTCTGGTCGCGAGTATTACAACCCCACTCTCATTGCTAGAAGCCGCCGCTCAAACTGATGACCTTCGCACCGCCATAGAAGAAGCCGGATTACCAGGTGCGTTAGTAACTGGTCCCCCAGCTATAAACCATGATGTCTCACCAGTACTGGCTAATGATTTACATCGTGGCCAATTTGTTGCGATTGCGGTGGCCCTCTTTCTTCTCATTTTGATGCTTGGATTTTCGATGGCTGTAGTAATCCCGATTGTTTTTGCGATGGCTTCGATTTCTCTAGCAATCACTTTTGTGTATTTCTTGGCACAGAAAATGCTCATGGTTTTGTATATTCCAAATATCGTAGAACTTATCGGTCTTGGGCTGGCAATCGATTACTCGCTACTTCTACTTCATAGATACCGTCGTGAGTTACGGAAAAACTCTGATGGCTCAGTAGATGATGCGATTCTTACCACCATGGCAACGGCAGGCCGTACGGTTTTAATCTCCGGAACAATTGTTTGCATCGCCCTAGCGACTTTGCTACTTGTTCCAGTCCCCTTTGTTCGATCTCTTGGCACTGCTGGATTAATTGTTCCGATCACATCGATGCTGGCAGCCGTTACCTTGGCACCAGCGTTACTTTCTCTGCTGGGCAAACATGCAGTGTCAACCATTGGATTTCCTGGCCTCATAGGTCGTAAGGATGTTTTATCTGGTACATGGGCAAAGATTGCCCGTCTTGTAATCGCCAAACCTAAATCAGTCTTCTTCGGTTCACTAATGACGCTTGCAATAATGGCATTCCCAATCTTTTGGCTTGCAATTACACCTAGTTCATTAACAGCGATTCCAGCCAATCTTGAATCCTCCCAAGCTCTGTCATTAATCACTAATCGCGCAGGTCCTGGCGTGATCACTCCACATGAACTTGTCATTGATCTTGGCGCTGATGGACAAGCAAATTTGCCGGCTGTAAATACAGCGCGCATGGATCTAGCAAAAACACTCACCAAAAACTCTGAAATCTTTATCGTTGCAACTGATAACAAAGCACCATTTATCGATGCTGCCGGACGGTACATCAGAATTTTTGTAGTTGGGCAAAATGGTCTTGGTCTGCCCGAGAGTGATCGATTAGTCCAGGCTCTACGAACAATTAACTTACAGAGTTCTGGCTTTAGCAGCCAGGCCGTTGCTTATCTAGGTGGTGCCCCGGCACAGGGCGTCGATTTAATTAGGGCAATTCTTGACTCAATTCCATGGATTATTCTGCTTGCGCTACTTTTGACTTACATTTTATTAACTCGCGCTTTACGTTCATTGATATTGCCGATTAAAGCGATTGCATTGGATTTAATTTCGATTGTCGTAGCTTTTGCGACTTTAGTGGCAGTCTTTCGATTTGGTTTTGCATCCTCAATTCTTCAGACATATAGGCTCGATCAAATTGAAGTTTGGGCACTTATCTTCTTGGGCGCAGTTCTCTTTGGTCTATCAATGGATTATGAGATCTTCCTGGTCTCTAGAATGCGTGAGGCACGCGATAAAGGTGCGACGAATAATGAGGCAATCATTGCGGGGTTTGCCCAGACCGGGGTAGTTGTAAGTGCGGCAGCGATTATTTTTGTTTCAGCAATGAGCGGTTTTGTTTTTGGTCATTTTGCAGGTTTACAGCAATTGGGTGTAGGTCTTGGCGTTGGAATACTTATCGATGCAACCATTATTCGCGGACTCTTGTTGCCGAGCACTATGGTCCTACTTGGCCGCTGGAATTGGTGGCTTCCTGTTTGGGCAGCTCGATTATTAAAAACTAAAGCCTCACCTCTGGATCAACCAGAGGTGAGGCTTTAGACCCTTAACTTCTATTGATTACTTTTCGATGTTAATCATAAAAGTCATCATTGGAATCTGATAACCCAATGCAAGCCCTGGGAAATCTTTGTCCCACGTCAACATTGGAACTAATCCAAATGGTGTGTTGGCAAAGGAGGGTTGTGGGGTATACATCAGTGGTCGAAGATTAATGACGTGTGTACCAGGTCCTCCAGTTGCACGAAGTCTAAAGACAACGTATCCATTGGAGTTAAAGCCACAGCCATAACCGATGTAGGCATTGTCATATGTTAGAGCCAGAGTGTTATCCATTTGAGTCCAGCCAACACCTTTGACCGAGATAGTGAACTCTTCCCCCTCTTTAAAGGATGTTTTTGGAACTCCAGCCTGTCCTTTAGCAAGTACTTCTGGAGTACGACGACCGTCAAAGCTTGCAATGCCCATTGAGGCAACTTTTCCGTTCTTATCCAGCTGCGGCATGATGCTTTGCTTAACATAAAAGACGGCTTGAGCCTGAATCACATTGTCTTGCTTGACTTGTATAACATGCCAGCCACCTAAGTGATCTGGAATCGTTACCTCGGAAGATAGTGTTCCATCGGAGACATCAACGTTTCCAAGAGGAATTGGATTGTAAACCCAACAGGTTCCGGTAGCGCAGTTGAAGCGGTTTCCGGTAACGGTAGACCAAACAATATTGTGGGTACCTTTTGTCGAAAGACCAGTAACTTTTACCGTGGTCTTACTGAGGATTGGTCCACTCTCGTTTGATAATGACATTTTCGCTAGAGTCGCAGGATTAAGGCCAGCGTTTGAGAGAGTAGTTCGCTGTTCAACCGTTGGTGTTGCCGTTGGAGGGAAAACAATAATTGGCTTTTGAACTCCTGGATCCTTGGTAACAGTAAATGCCTCAGCGCCTGGATAGCCAAATGGGTTCGGCGATTGAATGATGTTTAGATATGAATAATTAATTGCCGCATGGGCTTGAATCCAATGCTTACCTACTGCACCAGTTGCGGTGATTGTTGCGCGGGCCGTGCCACGTGTCCAACGCGCCAACATCTGGCCGGCATACTTGTTGTCATAAAGGAGGGCAGAGCCTGCGCCATAGATATCAGATCCAAGACCTGTGTACTCAACTGTTATCAGCGTACCGATTGGTCCCTTTTTTGGGGATATCTTAAACGAGCGAGCAATCTGGGCAGCTCCGTGGCCAACTGCAACTCCATTCATAACAGCATAGACATCATGAAGGGCGCCAAAGTCGGCAGGGATTTTACCTTCATAGACAAAGTTTCCTGAAGAGTCTGTTTTAGTGGTTGTGATATCGACAAAGTACTTTGTTCGAGAAACACCCATGTAGTTAACCGTGTTTGGTTGAACATCCGTTACCCATGTTGCATCGTTTGTTGACCAAACAAGTGTCAAAGGAGTGTTAGGTGGAAGTGTTGTGCCACTTATCTTAAATGGATCGCCAGTGACCCCTGATTCAGGTGTTACTGAAAGATTAAGCATGTTGATGGGGGTTGTAAAAGTTGCAGATTTCAAACCAGTAAATGGCAGAGCATATGCCGATGAAATCTCTTTTGGAGCTGTTAAATTAACGGGGTTAGATGTCTCGGCTGCCTGAGCCGTTGGAACAATAACTGATAATCCAAGAACTGCCGCGACTCCAGCAACCAGGATTCTTCCAGATTTACTTTTCATTTTTCTCTCCATTTGTGTGTTTGAGTGAGGAATTACTTTGCCTCTTCTCGACTCAGCGCTGATTGATTTCTTTGAATCAGCGCTGAGTCGAGAGTGGCATCTAATAACTGTTTACGAGGTTGGAAGTGCGTAAAGAGTCAATAGTGAATTTGCTGCTGCCCATGTTGGGGAATAAGTTCCGGTAGCACCTTGGATTGGATTAGGAAGCTTGCGGTCTCGGTAGTAAGAAATCCATTTGAATGTGAGAGCACCGGCCTCGTTTAAAACTAGCGCTCCAGCTGCATCGCGTGCTATTACGCGCTTAGTTGAAAGAACTTTTACAGTGGTTGTTGGTTTAGCAGTAAAAGTAATTTTGTAGTTAATGACACCAAGTGTGTTGTAAAGAGGTGCGGCTCCAGTTGCAAGGACTGCAACCCAGAATGCTCCGCCTGAGTGATTTCCGTAGCGAAGAGGAATTGGATCTTTCACGCCCGTGATTTCGATAAAGGCTTTCTCGGTATTTCTTGGGTCCATTGCAGCTCCGCCCTCATCGGCGTTGTTGGCATAAATGCGAAAGACTATTCTCTGGCCCACTATGTATTGGTTTGTGACATTGCACCCAGTACCGAATCGTGGTGCAAGCGGACCTTGAGCGCCTGACGCTAAAACCGCATCAGCGAAGATAGTTATTGGTGAGAGCGTTCCCTGCTGAGGAACACCAACCTTGACATTTAGCGGTGCTGAGGTGACGACTTCGAATGCAGCAGGATCATTTGGGGTAAAACTTCCAGTTAAAGCAAATGGTCCCCCCGATGCTGGTGTCCAAGCGCAACGTGCAACAAATGGAGCGACCAAACTGGTGGAAATGGCTTCGCAGCCAGTTATCGCAATTCCTGTAGCGAAGAACTTAACTTTGCCCGCATTATTTGCTGTGGCGGTGATTGTTATTGGACCTAATTCAAAGACTCCATTACCACCGGTAATAATTAATGTGGAAGCCACTGGTGCTGCATATGCAGGTGCTCCTCCCACAATTGCGCCGCCAAAAAGTGCGACTGCACTTATGACTGCAACTCCAATTTTCCTGTTCATTTCTACTCCTTATAGTGGCTTATTTACGTGGGTTTTTTAGACTACTTAGTAACGATATTTCCTGCGATTGTGAACTTAAAGGCATTGATTTCTTTAGCGCCAGCTGTTGTTGATTTGATACCAAATGATCCACCGGTAACTTTTAGTGTTCCTGTTGCGCCGGCATATTTACCTGTGCCGCCGTTAATAATTGCATTGCCGGTGAAGGTTATAGTGGTGGGTGCATCAGCATCTTCGGCGCAAGCTTTAGCCGATGAATCGAACGCGATCTTCAGAGTATTGCCGCCGCCACTTAATGTGCCGGAACCATTGAACGCATCACACTGGTTAGACGGTGCTGATGATCCAGTTCCTGCTAAATCGCTAAGTCCTAGAACATTTCCAGTTCCGGTTCCATCAACAGATGTAGCTTGAACAAAACTATCGCCCCATAGCAGTCCGATTTTCCCAGTGTATGTTCCTGAGAATGCAACGTTTTGTACAGTGGAGGGTGCGGTCGTTGTTGGCTTTACTGTTGGCTTTACTGTTGCCTTTACTGTTGGCATGACAACTGGTTTTTTAATTGAAAATCCAGTTGGGCACTTTGGATTAGTCGCTGTGACTTTCTTGACCTTGATCCCAGAGACTGTTCCTTTGTAGCAAGTGATTGTCTTTGTTGCAGCAGTTGCCGTTGGTGTCACTGCCGTTATAACTGATAACGCCATAAGCGCAACCAAAGTCCTTGCGAGCCTTGATTTCTGTGTTGATATCATTGTAAATCCCCATCTCTCCCTGAAGCCATACCATTTACTTACATGCAAATCTTTGCACTGGCTCAAGTTGAATGGTGAAATTTCCTGAGGGGTACCCCTTTCATCACTATTACCTCAATCACCTTTATGGGCTCATTTATTCCCTGCATCACATTCGTCCTATATTTAGGGCTTTTCCACCCTCAATTCTGACAAATTTTACTTTTTTGCAGTGATATATGTTCTTAAGTACCTTTGTGGCTTAAGGTTCTAGGGTGAATAAAAACGTAGATGCAGACTTCTTAGCTCTTCCACTTTCGCAAGTTACCGATGCAGCGATTAGCACGGCCAAAGATGCTGGTGCATCACATGTCGATGTTCGAATCGAACGTACTCGCACTGGCCTACTCTCATTGCGCGATGCAAAACCAGAGACGCAAAGTGATGAAACCAATGCAGGTTTGGGTGTTCGCGTAATTGTTAATGGCGCATGGGGCTTTGCATCGTCACCTGAAATTACTGTCGAGATTGCAAAGAAATTAGCTGTGACTGCAGTGGCCATGGCCAAAACATCGAAACCACTGTCAACTGAGTTTGTTTCACTTGTTACCGAACCTATCTATTCCAATCAAATGTGGGTGTCTGATTACGAGATAGATCCATTTACAGTTTCAGATTCTGAGAAAAAGGATCGGCTTGCCTATTTGAGTAATGAGTTGCTAAAAAGTGAGATCGTAAATCACACATCGGCTCATTCTATGTATGTCAAAGAACAGAAACACTATGCCGATTCTTACGGAACTAGTACTACTCAACAACGAGTGCGCATGCAGACTCAGATTGAAGCAATTTCAATTGGGGCACACGGTTTTGAATCTATGCGGACTTTGGCTCAGCCCGCAGGTTTTGGGTGGGAGTGGATGGGAGATAAACATTGGAACTGGGATGCAGAAATTGCAGAGCTTCCAACTTTGCTCGCCGAAAAGGTTGTTGCACCTTCGGTTGAAGCTGGTCGGTATGACATCTTGGTTCATCCTTCCAATCTCTGGTTAACAATTCATGAATCGATTGGTCATGCAACTGAACTAGATCGTGCGATTGGATATGAGGCCAACTATGCTGGAACATCTTTTGCAACGCCAGATAAACTAAATACTTTAAAGTACGGTTCATCTCTCATGAACGTTACTGGAGATCGCAACACAGCTCATGGCTTAAGTACCGTTGGCTTTGATGACGAGGGTGTCGCAGCACAAAAGTGGGAGATTGTTAAAGATGGCGTTTTAGTTGGCTACCAGCTGGATCGTCGTATTGCTGCCCGCGTTGATCGCGATCGTAGTAATGGTTGTGCATTTGCTGACTCCCCCGCACATGTGCCAATTCAACGTATGCCAAATGTCTCATTAGCTGCTAATCCAACTGGACCAACGTACGATGAGATGGTTTCATCGATGGAGGATGGAATCATAATTAAAGGTGATAAGTCGTGGTCGATTGATATGCAGCGATATAACTTCCAATTTACAGGTCAGCAGTTCCATCGAGTTAAAAATGGTGAAATCGTTGGCCAATTAAAAGATGTTGCTTATCAGGCAACGACGACTGATTTCTGGGGCTCAATGAAAGTTGTTGGTGGCCCATCGACGTATGTTCTTGGCGGAGCATTCAATTGCGGAAAGGCCCAACCCGGACAGATCGCTGCAGTGAGTCATGGTTGCCCGGCGGCAATTTTCGACAAAGTAAATATTCTCAACACCGTAGCGGAGGCTGGCAAATGATTTCTGCACAAGAATTAATTGAAAAAATTACATCGGCTGCCACGTGTGATGACTGCGTCGTTGTTGTAAAAGATAAAACGCAGGCAAACCTACGATGGGCGGGCAGCACTTTAACAACTAATGGAGTGATACAAGAGCGCAATGTCACCGTAATTGCATTTGTTGCGACCGAGGGAGGAATGGCCTCAGGGGGCGTATCGCGCACGGACGTGGGTCTTGCCGATGTTTCAACGTTACTTGCTGAGGCAATTGCGGCAGCTAAAGCTGCAGGAAAAGCCGAAGACTTTGCACCACTTGCAACTAATGTCTCAATAGGTGATTGGAGTGCACCACATACTCCAACTGGCCCAGAAGTATTTTCTACATTTGCACCTGCACTTGGCGATATGTTTTCACGATCAGTTGCCGATTCAATTGAACTTTTCGGTTATGCCGAGCACACTCATGAAACTACATGGATAGGTTCAAAAGGTGGTCTTCGTTTGCGCAAAGACTCGCCAATTGGCCGTGTTGAGATGACTGGAAAATCGCATGAACGTTCACGTTCAACCTGGAACGGCGTTGAAACCCGAGATTTTAAAGATGTTTCTGTAGCCTCAATCGATGCCCAGATTCGTCAACGATTAACGTGGCAAGGAACCAAAGTTGATCTGCCGGCCGGTCGCTATGACACTGTGCTTCCTTCGGGATCAGTGGCCGACATATTTACTTACATGATGTGGGTATCGGCTGCGCGTGATGCACATGAAGGTCAATCGGTATTTTCAAAGAAGGGCGGCGGTACCCGCGTTGGAGAGAAACTTTCAAATGTTGGTTTCCAATTCTTTAGCGACCCTGATTACAAAGCCCTGCCTGCAGCTAATTTCGTCGCGACGTCAGTTAGCTCGCCTTTTTCTTCAGTCTTTGATAATGGCCAACCGATTAAACGTGTTGATTGGTTTAAGGACGGTGTTTTACAAGCGCTAATTCAGACTCGTGCGACGGCGGCTTTAACAAAGTTGGATTTCACACCTATTGGCGAGAATGCAATTATGAGCGTCGATGGCGGTGCAGGCACACTGGAGGATTTAGTGAAGAAAGTTGATAACGGCTTACTTCTAACTACATTCTGGTACATCCGCATGGTCGATCCAAACTCTCTACTGCTCACTGGACTCACCCGAGATGGTGTTTATCATGTCAAAGGTGGTGAAGTAGTTGGTGCTACCAATAACTTCCGCTGGAATGACTCTCCGGTCTCTGCCCTCAACCGCATTCTTCATGCAGGTGCGACTGAATGGACTCAGCCTCGTGAATGGGCTGGCGATATGGGCAATATGGCTGTTCCACCATTAGTAATAAAGGATTTCAATATGTCTACTGTGAGTCCGGGAAGTTAAAGCACTCTAGAAATAAAAAGTTATGCGTTAATTACTCCAGTGGATAGGAGTATTAGTAGCGTTGACCCCAAAACAACTCGATAGATTATAAATGGCATGAAACTCCTGGTTGTCACGAATTTAAGTAACCAAGCGATAACGGCATAACCAACAACAAAAGCAAAGCCGGTTGCAATAAAGGTTTGTGAAAGTGAGTAGACCTGTGTTCCAGCGGTATCGCCCAGAGCCCCTTTAAGTTCATATAAGCCACTTCCAAAGACGGCAGGAATCGCTAATAAAAAGGAGTATCGAAGCGCAGCTTCGCGGTTGTAACCCAAGAACCGGCCCATTGCAATTGTTGCACCTGACCGAGAAACGCCTGGTATTAAAGCCAGCGATTGAGCTAAGCCATAAAAAATTCCGTGCCTGGTACTTAGCTCTTTAAGCCCGCGATTATCTCTACCGTAGTGGTCTGCCAAGCCAAGTACGATGCCAAAAACAATCATAACTGTGGCTATCAACCAGAGTGAACGAAGTTCATTTCTAATAATATCTTGGCCTAAATATCCAAGAATAGCAATTGGCAGCGATCCGATAATTATTAGCCATCCCATTCGAGCCTGTAGTTTTTCATCAGCAGACAATGTTGCACGAAGGATGCTTTGTCGAAACCAAGCAACGATTATTTTCTTAATGTCATTCCTAAAGAAAATAAGTACAGCTAATTCAGTTCCTATCTGTGTGATTGCCGTGAATCGTGCGCCGGGATCCTGAGCATTTGAAAAAAACTCTCCAGCAATTCTTTGGTGAGCACTAGATGAGATCGGTAAGAATTCGGTGAGGCCCTGCAAAACCCCTAAGAAAATCGATTCAAACAACGAAGTCACCTTTTCTCCTTGCCAATTGAGTTCCAATACTAACTTCCACCCGCCTTGTACGAGGCAGAAAGTGCTCGGCATCTCTGCGGAGTCGCAAAGATTTTTTTGAAATAGTGGTCAATTTTAGCGTTGCCATAGTAGGGCTAGCCTTCGGTATTTATATAGAAACGAGGGCAGGTAAGCATTATGGTGTGAATCATGAACTTGGTGCGGCGCAATATCTTGACATTGATGTCAGCATCATTTCTGTCGGTATTTGGACAAAACGCCCAAGCAGTGGCTGGCCCAACAATAAAATGCACGAAGGTTGGTCAAAGGATTATTTTTCGTGGATACACATATCGCTGCGTTAAATCAAAAAACAAACTAATCTGGAAACGAGGCGCGAAGGTTGTAGCACCAACGGCTGGAGATTTGGAAACTTCAACCGTGATTACATTTGTGGCTAAAAGCGATGAGATAATCGAGGGCGAGATAAAGATTCTGATGGTTCAGCCAGACTTGGCTGCCAGTTTTCCAGTCTCAGTTGTGCGATTTAATGGTGAGGTAATTGTGCATAGCGCAATTTGTACCCATAAAGGTTGCATTGTTGCGGCGGATCAGGGTCGACTCGCCTGTCCATGCCATAACGCCGCCTTTAATGCCATAAACGGAAATGCAACCCGTCAACCTCATGCGGGACATGCATTGAAACCACTACCTAAATTTATTGCCAATGAAGATTCAGGATCTATCTATATAACACACACTATTAGTTCATAGTTGAACGCGGCACTGCCTGAGCCAAGCTTTTTACACATTCTCAATTCACAACACTATCTCTGACCATGTGAATGTAAAAACGGCCTGGCTGGCGTTCACTTGGTTGCTTCTCTCCGGCCTCACTAAATCCAATGGCTTTATATGCCGCAATTGCATCTTCGTTATCGGCCCAAACCCCAAGCCCCTGTCGTCCCCAGTTCTTGAGATCTGCCTGCTCATCAAGAAAACCAAATAAGGCTCTAAGTGCTCCTTGCCCGCGATATTGAGGATCACTCCAGCAGCCACCAATCCAACATGTTGCGCCGTGATCGCCATCGAGAACTTCTACCGACATAATTGCAATATCTGATTGGCCAGTAGAAACAATAAGAAAATCAAGGGAAGTAAATTTAACTTCCCATTCCTCTTTTTCCATTTTCAATTCAGCTTCAAAGGTGGCACCAAAGGCATCTGGGCTTTCCTTCAAGGAGTTTAGGCGAATTTCCCGCAACCTCTGCCATTGATCTGGCTCAAGTAGTTCTACCTTCAATTTCGAACTCATAGGTGAATTCTGCCGTATAGATAGTCAGTGCCGTGCAAAGAAATTCATTAATGTCCCCGTTATACACTTGGCCCGTGGGTGAGGATTTTAAGCAGGTGATTACTGCACGTAGAGCAATTACTGAGTTGCGTGCCTTGGGCAAACCAAGACGAGTTCAGGCTTTACAGAGTTTCTATAAAACAGCACCTGGTGAATATGGCGAGGGGGATGTTTTCTTAGGGTTATCCGTGCCTCAAAGTCGATCAATCGCGAAGGCTTTCCGTGCCATGGAGTTGTCTGAAATTGAGAAACTATTAGCCTCAAAATTCCATGAAGTTCGCCTCTGCGGATTGATAATTCTTACGAATCAATTCAAAGCAAGTAAAGAAGTGAAAAAGAGGCGAGAGTTTTTTAACTTCTACGTGAAACAGTTGAAGTTGGGGCGGGTGAATAATTGGGATTTGGTAGATGTCAGCGCTCCAACTATCGGGGAATATCTATTAGAAGTTGAGGATCCTTTTCCTTTACTCATAAAATTATCTAAGAGCAGATCCTTGTGGGAGCGGCGATCGGCAATACTCTTTACTTTTGCCTTCATCCGAGCTGGTCATTTTGCTCCCACTCTTAAAATCTCGAAACTTCTACTGAAAGACCACCACGACCTGATTCACAAGGCAACTGGTTGGATGATGCGTGAAGTTGGTAAGCGAGATCTCTCTATGCTGCGAAATTTTCTAAGTGAAAACGTTGTGGATATGCCTAGAACAATGTTGCGCTACAGCATTGAAAAACTCCCTGAAATCGAGCGCCAGAAGTGGCTAAAGAAGAGTAAATAAATCTGCGGGTTTACATCAGTAATCGCGTTGAAATCATCGATTCAAGTATCTAATTGCAGCCAATACGCGTCGATTGCTCGTCTCTTCATTAATCAATCCAAGTTTGCTCATAATGTTGGAAGTGTGCTTTTCTACCGCACCTTCTGTGATAAAAATCGTTGTGGATATTCCCATATTTGATTTTCCTTGAGCCATAAGCGCAAGAATCTCTCTTTCTCGAACGGTTAGGGATTGAAGAGCCAGGTCCTTGGAGCTATGCATGAGAGAGCTCACGACTTCGGGATCTAGCACAGTCCCTCCATTGGCAATCTCATCAAGGGATGCCATGAATTCATTTATGTTTGTGACTCTGTCTTTTAGAAGATAGCCCACACCGGATTGATCATCATCTAGCAAAAGTGATGCATAGAACGATTCAATATATTGCGACAAAATAAGGACTGGGATCTTTGGAGATATCTTGGTTCGAACCTCGATTGCTGCACGTAGCCCGTCATCTGTGTTAGTCGGAGGCATCCGTATATCGATAATCATGAGATCAGGGTGAAGCTCTTTAGCAGTCTTTAGTATGTCCCGAGCATCACTAATTTCGGCAACAACTTCGTGACCGCGCTCCAGAAGCAAACGCACGATTCCTTCTCGAAGAAGTGCGACATCTTCAGCGATAGCTATTCGCATGGCACAATTATCTTGATTTTTGTAGGTCCGCCATCTGGGCTCATGAGGATGAACTCGCCTCCGAGAGAATCGGTGCGATCTTTCATGTTTTTAAGTCCCGTACCTTCGGACTCTTTCGCTCCGCCTCGACCATTATCCACAATATCCAATGTAATAAGTTTTCCGTTGCTCTTAATATCAATAGACATCGAGCTGGCTTTAGCATGGCGGCCAACATTGGTCATTGCTTCAGAGCAGATTAAGTACAGAGCAGATTCAATTTCTGCCGATGGTCGTTCAATTTCGGCGTTGATCTTAACCGTGAACTCTTGCTGAGCACCTAAAGAGTTCAGTGCCGCAGCCAAGCCGCCCTTTTCCAATAACGCTGGCCTCAAACCTTTTACAAGATTCCGAATCTCATGCATGGCATGTGCTGTCTGTAACGCCGCTCGTTCTAACGTCTCTGCCAGCTCTTTATCCTCAGATTTCTCGGCTAACTGCCGAGCACGATCGATTTCAATTCCTGAAATCGTGAGCCTTGCTTGCACCCCATCATGTAAATCACGTTCAATTCTACTGCGATCTTGAGATCCAACATTTACCGCAGTTTTTCTGCGTCGATCTGAACTGTAAAAGATTTCAGCAAATGATCGTGCACTTAAAAACTTGACCACTAACTCTTTCTGCCATTTGGCAATCACCGGGACCAGCGCAATGGCAACTATAATTAATAGAATTGAAAGGAGGAGATAAAGTGGTGATGAATAAGTCCAATTAAAACTTCCGTCGATTGGTCCTTCTTGCACATCAAATCCTAAAAAGTGCGCTTGAAAATTATTTGAATCTAAATTGATATTGAGACCACCAGTAAAACCACCTTCGTTAATTTGGAACGTTCCACTCATTGGATTCAAAACTATCACTCCAACTATAACCAATAAGCAGACAACTGATGTGAGCGCTAGAAGAGCTACTACTAACCCAAGAATTGAAAGAGCAAAAGCTAAAAAGACATAAGCAATCGCCAACCAACTACGTGCCGAAATTGCTCGCTCTTTGGCACCCTCCCAAGAGAAGAATTTCTCCGTAAACCACTTTTCATGTGATTGCTCAATCCCGCTCTTTAATAGCCAGTTAGTTCTCTTAATTTCAAAAATCGCTAAGAATTCCATCGCTGTGAGCAAGACTAAAATCACTATCACTGCCAGTGGAATGAAGGCCCCTGTCGATAAGGCGGTGGTCACAACCACAAAGAGAGCTAAGAGAATGGGAAAACTTGAGAGAATGTAAAATATTTCTCGGAGCCTTCGGACAACGAACTGGTATGCGCGCTTAAAAGAGTTTTTCTCATCTGTTTTCATGGGTTAAGCATCCCTTGAAACTCTAGGCGCTTCCAAGGGTGCTAGCAGGTGTTTCTCACGTGACTGGGTGCAGTTTTTTGACATAGGCAAAGAAAGGAATAGGTATCAATACGCCGATTGCCATTAATACGACCCACAACTGCTCGAGATTGGCACCGATGAGGATCCCAGCCATGGCAGGGCCAACAATTCCTGAAAATCCCCACTGCAAACTCATTAAAGCACTCGCACGCCCACGAATGTGCTCGGGTGTTAGCTCTTGCAGCAGCGCAGGACTAGTTGGAGCATGAACCATTTCTCCAAATGCAAATATCAATTGACTCACGCACAATGCAATTCCGCCAACAAAGAGTGGAACATATGGCGATACTCCCACAGCAAGCCAAGAGAGCGCCCAAATAATTCCAACTGACATAAGCGCGGAATATTTTGAGTATTTTTCAAGAATTCTCAGTACAAAAGGCTGAAATAACACTATTGAGATTGTATTGACGCCGAAAATTACACCAAGCCATTTTGGCGAGAGACCAAGATACTGAGTTGCATAAATTGGAATTCCAGATTGAAGTGGCCCATACCCAAAAGTCAAGAGAATTACACCGGCAAAAGTAAGGACAGTAAGATCTTTTCTGGAAAATATTTCACGATAACTTCCACTTTTAGGTTCATGTTCTTTCGCAATATATTTGCCTGCATGCGGGGTCTTAAGACCCAGAACAATTAAGAGATACAAAAGATACGTAAGAGAATCCACCCAATACATAAGCTGGAATGAGATAACAGAGCCTTCTTTAATGATCAGAGATGAAAGCAGGCCACCAATACCAAGACCTAAATTAAGCAACATAAAATTGAAGCCAAATATTTTTGCGCGATCGGCCTCTGGTGTCACACGTGTCAAAATAACCATTTGGGCGGGCCAAATACACTGACCTCCCAGTGAAAATAAAGTCATCGAAACAATTGCTTGGCTGTGAGTTGTGACCTCTGAAAATGAGAGCGCCGCATATGAAGCGATCAACAGACCTGGAATAATTACTTTTTTTGGGCCGATTCGATCAACGAGGGCACCTATTGGACCTGTACCGATGATCCCGGTAAATGCACCCCAAGCCATGAGTAGTCCACCGAAAGTCGTTGTGAAACCCCGAATATCGTGGAGATAGACCATTAAAAGCGAAAGCGTCATGCCTCCACCGATGGCATTCAAAGAGATACCCAGAACTATCCGACGGGAGTGCGGATTCAGTATCGAAGTGAACTCTTTGAAGGGAGCAAACTTAGAAAGCATCGTGCCAGTCTAACTCGCTGATTCAGGCACAGGATGAGCAATAACTTGCCGAAATCTTTATAGAAACAACATCAAATTCACGCGCTCGTTGGCAAGAATTGACTCAGTGAAGCGGCTTGTAGCTTTAAAAGGGAGAGAGATGAAACGGAAGATGTTCGCGGCAGCGGCGATTTTAGGCCTAATTGTGCTGGCAGGGCTGAGTTTTCAACTAAGTCAGTCGGCTGGAACACACAGCCCCCAAAACTCTCTTCAAACCTCAAAAGGACTTGCCGATGGAAAGCTTCACTCTGAGGAGGCAATGGATCCAAATATGCCTGGAATGGATCACTCAAGCACTGAGGGAGCGACAGATTCGCACGCTGATGAAGCGACAGATTCGCACGCTGAGGAGGAAATGGCTCCAGACATGCCTGGAATGGATCACTCAAACCCACAAGTTAACGAGACTGAAGAAGATCGACCTTTAAAAGCGACATTAGGCACATTCGGTGTTGCAACTTCCATTGTCCTTTCTGGAGCTCTAATTCTCAGACAAAGAGATGACAAAGAGCGTAAGAGCAAAATTGAAGCTAGAAAAGTCCGAGGTGAAACACAATGAGAATAGTCGAAGCATCAGAAGAGGTCGAGGATCAAAGCATTGAACCTAAGGGATTCGATTTATTAACACTCCCTCCAGTCAAAGCGCTATTAAAGAGCAAATATTTCCCGAAGATATTTCAAATTCCCGTAGCCGCAGTATTTGGTCTCATCGGATATGAACTTCTTGCCGGCCCAAGCAGTGCACATGACAACCCCGGCACCGCCCTCATGTGGGTTTTATGGTGGCCTCTTATTCCAATAGTTTTTCTTTTTCTAGGTAGATTTTGGTGTGCAATCTGTCCCTTTGCAACGTTGTCTGATTTCATACAAAAACTAGTTGGCGTAAATCGTCCAGTTCCAGCGTTTCTAAAAAAATATGGCATTTGGCTGATCGATGCAATGTTTATTGCAATTACATGGGCCGACCATGTTTTTGGAATCGTCTCATCTCCTTGGGGTTCAGGAATTCTTTTACTTCTCATTACCTTCGCCGTCATAGTCTGTGGCGCCTTTTTTCAGAGAAGGACTTTCTGTCGCTACCTTTGCTTTTTAGGTGGATTGTCTGGAAATTATGCACAAACCGGGATGATCTCTCTTCGGGCTAATGCTGACATATGTCAGACATGTTCCTCAAAGGCCGCCTGCTTCAATGGAACAGATAAAGCACCTGCCTGTCCTTTGTTTTCATTTCCTCGAACAATGGAATCCAGTGCTAACTGCACTTTGTGCGCTAACTGCATTAAAAATTGCCCAAATGACGCAATTACTTTAACGCTTCGTCCGCCCACAAAAGAACTTTGGTTTATACGCAAGCCAAAAATTGAGGAATCATTTTTGGCGATGGCAATCATGGGAATTGTTCTTATCCAGAACATCACAATGCTCGAAGTTTGGGAACAATTATTAAATGGTGTCGAGAGTTTTACTGGGATAACAAATACCGCGATAATCTTTACCGCTGTCTTCGCAATTGGGGTAATGACTCCCGTTCTACTTCTTTCGCTCAGTTCAAGAATTGCAGCTCGACGAAATACTGAGAACTGGGTCAAAAATTTTGCACGCTTTGGATATGCCTTAATTCCTCTAGATATAGCAGGCCATGTTGCACATAACCTTTTCCACCTGCTTGCCGAAGGAAAATCTATTTATTACTCGGTCGCATCAATTTTTGGGAGCAATGCATCTGGTTCTGCTGCCTTAGTTAGCAACGACACCATTCAGATAATTCAATTTATAATCTTAGCTCTCGGATTTTGGGGAGCAATTTATACTGCAAAGCGAATTGCTTACCGACGCTACAGCACCAATTCGGTTCGAACAGCTACCTTAAAGCCAATTGTGATTCTGATCAGCGCTCTCACTGCTCTCAATGTTGTGCTTTTCTTGCTACCTATGGCACACCGAATGTAGCTTTTACGAATAACTCGGGTGGCATCAGCCTTAACTAGGGATCGGTAAAGACAGTGTGAATATTGAACCTAAATCACGTCCGGCACTCGATGCAGTGAGTTTGCCTCCGTGGCTCTGTGCAATACTTTTCGCAATAGTCAATCCCAATCCTGATCCAGTATCGCCCGAGTGCCTTGCTGCATCGCCTCTGTAAAGTCGATCAAAAATTAGTGGCAGTTGGTGTTGTTCAATTCCCTCTCCTGAATCATTAACTGTGAAGAGAACAAAATCTCCCAATTGTTTCGAACTCAACTTGACGCTTCCGCTTGCGGGAGTATGCCTCAACGCATTCTCCAGAAGATTTGAAAGAACCTGCCCTACTCTTTGCGGATCTACGTGTAATTTCGGCAGATCTTCTTCAAGATCTAACTCAAAAGTAACCCCTTTGCCAATCATTTTTGGTGACCATGCGGCAAAAGCACTTGAGGCAATTGTCTTCGGTTCAATTTCAATTGTTAACTTACTGAGGATTTTCTCCGAATTATTCGAGACTTCGCGGACATCGCGTGAAAGTCGATTTACCCTTTCAAGCTGATCTCTAATTGTCTGCCAAGTGTGAGCATCTGGGGTAACAACTTGATCTTCAATCCCATCAACTATTGCAAGGACGGTTGAAATAGGAGTTCTCAATTCATGCGCTAAATCACTCAACATCCGAGCAAGTTCTTCCCGGCTCTTTGTTAAGTCGACAGACATTTCCGCTAACGCACTAGTTAATTTTTCAAGTTCCGAACTAGAGTTACTGAGAGGAGATCTGGCATTAACATCCCCAGAGGCTAATGATTGTGCAAAAGTGGTAACTTCATCGATGGGTCTAACGATCCTTAACACGAAGTACCAAGCTAGTGCTCCTGAAACAACTACAGAAATAACTGCTGCGCTCACAAGTGAGAATTGAAACGAGGTGATGTAGGCATCTGTCACATGATCTCTGGTACTTGCCGACGTAACTCCTGCTTCAGTTAAATGACCACTAAATATTGACGGAGCAAGTGCCAGAGCCGTAGCAACTAAAATAACCCCATTCACGGCGATAAGTGCACCCTGGCCGATGAGCATTTGGGCCATCAAACTTTTTTTCGGCCCTCTTTTCACGTTAGCTCCATCCCAAATCCGATCCCCCGAACAGTTCGGATTATGCCCTCGGAACAGCCCGCCTCCATCAATTTCTTGCGCAAGTGGCCTATGTGAACGTCAACAACATGGATTTCGCCGTACCAATCTCCACCCCACACTGATTCAAGTAGGGTGCGCCTGGAAAGTGCCAATTTGGGAGTTTCCATCATAATTTCTAGCAATTCAAACTCTTTTTTTGTTAACTCAACTGATTTACCCGCTACCAATACCGTTCGTGAACTTGAATCTAGTTCAATAATTGAAAACCGTAGAACTGAGGCATCGTGCTCATCTATTTTCGCAATTGCTTGTATTCGCGGCCTTCTTAAAATTGCTTTGGCGCGTGCAATCAACTCTCTGGGAGAAACTGGCTTCACCACATAATCATCAGCCCCGACTGCGAAGCCAACTATCTTGTCAATCTCCTCTTCGCGAGCCGTTAACATCAAAATATATGCGTCTGAAAATGTTCGAATCTGTCTGCAAACTTCAATTCCATCAAAACCTGGAAGCATTAAGTCCAAGATAACGAGATCGGGCTTCCCTGCACGTGCTTTTTCAACTGCGCTAGGTCCATCAACGGCTGAATCAACGATGTAACCCTCGCGAACAAAGTAGCTGATTACAACGGCGGCAAGTTCTATTTCATCATCAACTACAAGAACCCGTAGGGCGTCACTCACGACTAACCATCCTCAACTCCGCCCTTAATTTGGCTAAGTTTACTGGATTTTATCTGTATCAAATGACTGACCCTCTGATGAATGAAGAGTTTAAAGTACATCGTTTAAGAAACTAATCGTTCGATTCCATGCAATCTCTGCGGCTTTTGCGTCATAAACGGATTCGCGATCATTATTGAAAAACGCGTGGTGAGTTCCTGGATAGTCAAAAACTTCTATGTTCCCTTGACCCGCTTTTATCGAAGTAACGGCCTCTTGAATTCCTGGTGCCGAAGAAGTTCCATCACTTTCGCTGCAGTGAATGATCGCGCTTTTGCCTGAGTAGTTCTCCCATACTGGTGACATCCGAGCCCAAGGCATTCCAGGATAGAACGCAACGGCTGCAGTTATGTTCGATGAGAGCGTTGCACTCCATAGCGCCAATGAGCCTCCCATACAGAAACCGATAGCACCTACACCTTTACCAACAACATAGGGTTTCTGAGTCAAAAAAGTAGCGGCGCCGTCAATATCCATTGCGGCTTTGTCCATTGCAAGTCCCATGAGCAATTTCATTGCATGGTCCGGCTCTTTGGCAATGATGCCGTGATATAGATCTGGTGCCAGAGCAACAAATCCTGCGGCGGCAAACCGATCGGCAACCTCGGTGATGTGTCCTACCAACCCCCACCACTCTTGAATAACAATGACGGCAGCGCCCGTGCCACTTGGCGGTAGCGCCAGATAGCCATTGCACGAGCCTCCGTTGCTTTCGAAAGTGATTAGCTCACCCATTTTCACCCTCTCTCCCAGTCTTTTGAGCCTAGATTACGTGCTTGAAGAGGAAATTACATTGAATATACAACCTTACCAATGTAGTTAGGTACGTTCTGCTAACTCTTTAAGCCGAACTAAAGTTTTAGCAACTGCAATTTGCGTCCAAGGATATGCTTTGCGCCAATTCAACCAGAGCTGTGAAATTGAAGTTGTACCATCAAAAGTTTCAGTAACTTCAGTTTGATTTGGCGTGATGGGGCGAAGTTCATATCTCCATCGCCACCGTCCTAAATGTCGCCAAGCAATTCTTTCATTTTCTTCAAATTCGACCACGGTGTTGAGAATTCGATACTTAATACCCAACTTCATCCGCATGCCAAATTTTGATCCAAGTTTCAATGTAACAGGGCCACTAAAATTTCCCTGAATTGTTTTGGAGCCATCGAAATCCACATGTCGTTGTGGATTTATTAACAAACCAAATATTTTTTCGGCTGAGGCATCAATCACAATGCGGGCGGATTTTTTCTTGGGATTGCCTGTGTCAAAGATTTCTGCCCGAATCGGGGCTGCATTAGAACTCATGCACATAGCCTACAGAGTTAGAGGCACATTAGTTTGGCAAAATAAGATTAAAAACTATGCCAACTAAGATAATTCCAAGGCTCACGGTTGCAAAGTACGCTGCGAGCAACTTTGGTTTCATTACTTTTCGGAGAAGAAGCGCTTCAGGAAAAGAGAGCGCTGTAACGCTCATAGCAAAGGCCAGCAGGGTACCCATAGGCAATC
>JACSDF010000052.1 GCA_015660815.1 Actinomycetota bacterium | reverse complement strand
AATCATGCGCCGATTGGTTGAAGCTGGCACAAAGATTGTGCAACTCGGTTATACATCCGAAGGTGAAGTCGATGACATGGTCGACCAAGCACAGGCCGAGGTCTATGCAGTTACTGAACGTAGATCATCCGAAGATTACGTTCAACTCTCAACTCTATTACCACAGGCACTGGATGAAATCGAAGCGATATCGAAAGGCATCGGTGTTGAAGGTATTAAGACTGGCTTTAAAGATCTCGATGCGTTAACCCATGGCTTCCATCCAGGCAACATGATTATTCTCGCGGCGCGTCCTGCAATGGGTAAGTCAACACTTGGTTTAGATATCGCGCGCCATGCCTCCATTTCAAATGGCTTAACATCGGTAATTTTCTCTCTTGAAATGTCGAAGTCAGAAATCACCATGCGTATGTTGTCGGCCGAAGCTCGCGTGGGCTTAAATAATATTCGCGCAGGTACTTTATCTGACGATGAGTGGTCACGTCTTGCACGTCGGATGGGTGAAATTTCAGAAGCGCCTTTATTTATCGATGACTCGCCCAATCTCTCTATGATGGAGATCCGGGCAAAAGCCCGTCGCCTAAAGCAGCGCCACAACCTAAAACTCATTGTTATTGACTACTTACAGCTGATGTCATCGGGCAAGAAAGTTGAAAACCGTCAGCAAGAGGTCTCTGAATTTTCACGTCAATTAAAGTTAATGGCTAAAGAGTTAGATATTCCAGTTATTGCGATTTCACAGCTCAACCGTTCCCCCGAACAGCGCAGCGATAAAAAACCAATGCTCTCTGATTTACGTGAATCCGGTTCGATCGAACAAGATGCCGACGTAGTTATCTTGTTACACCGTGACGATATGTATGATCAAGCTAACCGAACAGGTGAGGCGGATTTAATCGTTGCTAAACACCGTAACGGCCCAACGCGCACAATTACAGTATCTGCACAACTGCACTATGCACGCTTCTTTGACATGCCACAGAATCCTGGCTCCGGTACAGACTGGACACAACAGCGCGAAGCGGCAACTCCCGACAACAACAATAGTTTTGGAAATTAACTGGCGGTAATTAACTAGCTGGTAATTAAATAATTAATAATTAATGTGCGGCAGTTCGTGCTTTATCGGCCAGAATAATGCCAACGATTACAATCGCTCCGCCTAGTAATTGAATCGCGCCCCACTTTTCAGATAACCATATCCAGGCAAAGACCCCAGCCAATATCGGCTCGGACATTCCCATCACACTGCTAGTTGAAGCAGAAAGTAGTTTTAGCCCACTGACTACAAGTAAGTAAGGAATGATTGTTCCCATAATAATTATCCATGCAATCAAAACCCAACCCGGGAGCGAGATCTCAGAGAAACGACCTTGTAGATCCATCGACTGGGTAAAGATCTCTGTTGGGAAACTCCACAACGGCAATATCAGAGCCATCGCAAGCGTTGCAAAACCAAAACCATAGACCATCAGGGTTTTAACCTCATGTTTAGCTGTTAGCTTTTCGCCAAGTAGGAAAAATGTTGCTAAAACAATTCCATCGGCCAGCGCCGCGATAACTCCTATTGGATCAAGGGTTCGCCCTCTCCAAACTTGAGCAATCAGAACAAGCCCACTGAAGGCCATGAAAATAGATATCCACATCAGCGGGGGCACGTACTTCTTTTTCACATATCGCAGCCAGATAACTATCCAAATTGGTGCGGTAAACTCCATAATCAGAGCAATGCTCACATGCAGACGAGAGATAGCCACGAAGTAAAGCGCTTGCACGGCCAAAAATCCAACAACACCGTAGATCGCTAAATGAGGAAGATCGGCTCTAGTAGTTCGCAGTTTTTCACGATATCGAAAGAACACATACGTTAACAAGATAATAAATGCACCACCACAGCGCACCTGAGTCAAACGCATAGTTGAAAGCCCTGATGCTAAAACAAGTTTGGCGATGATCCCATTAAAGGCAAAGAAGAGAGCCCCTGTTAGGGTGAGTATCTCGCCCTTGAATTTCGTCAACACTCGGTAAGAGTAGTGGTTTAAAAGGCGCTTTCTGGAATATTCATAATTGAACCATTAGTAGCTTCAACTATCACGCGATCTGCGGCAATCTGTGGCAAAAAGTTAGTGACAAAGAACTTTGCAGATGCAATCTTGCCCGTATAGAAATCGCTATCTTTTCCAGCGCTCGGTAGTTTTTCCGCTGCAATATCGGCCTGACGAATCAATAACCAAGCGGTAATAATTTCGCCAACCGCCATAAGGCATCGAGATGTGTTTAGACCAACGGTGTAAATCTTCTCTGGATCTTCCTGTGATTCCATGGCATGACCGACAAGGACTGCGATAATTCCATTGAGATTGCCGAGTGCGGTGAAGAGTGCAGCTTTTTCTTGAGTATGAGCCCCGCCAGATTCAGCGAACTTTTGAATCTCTTTCCCGAGTAGACCAATTGCGCGCCCGCCATCTTTAACAATCTTACGGAAGAAGAAATCTAAACCCTGAATTGCAGTTGTTCCTTCATACAAAGTATCGATCTTTGCATCGCGAACATACTGTTCCAATGGCCAATCTTGCGTGAAGCCCGAACCTCCAAACGTTTGTAAGGATTCAGTTCCAAGAAGTGTCCAAGACTTTTCAGAGCCGTAACCCTTCACAACTGGAAGCAATAAATCATTTCGCGCAATCATGTCGGATAAGCGATCGGCATCGCCTTCTAGCTCTGCAAGCTCAATTTCATCTTGAATTGAGGCGGTATACAGCACTAACGCCCGCATACCTTCAGAGTAGGACTTTTGGACCATTAAAGAGCGACGAACATCTGGGTGATGAATAATTGTGACACGAGGACTAGCTTTATCGTTCATTACCTTCATGTCGCCGCCTTGCACACGCACCTTTGCATAGCTAAGCGCTTGCTGATAACCGGCAGATAGGGTTGCAATCGCTTTAGTACCAACCATCATGCGTGCAAACTCAATAACTTTAAACATCTGGGCTATACCTTGATGGACATCACCTAGTAAATAACCTACTGCGGGTTCGTGTTCTCCCAAATTCATTTCACATGTAGACGAAACGTTCAAACCCATCTTCTTCTCGACGTTTGTTACGAAAACACCGTTGCGCTTTCCAAGTTCACCAGTTTCATGGTTAAACATAAATTTTGGAATTAAAAATAGTGAAAGTCCCTTAGTGCCAGGTCCGCCACCTTCGCGGCGAGCAAGAACAAAATGAACGATATTTTCATAGAGATCGGCATCCCCTGAAGTAATAAAACGCTTTGTTCCAGTGATGTGCCATGTTCCATCTTCTTGCTGTACGGCCTTGCTTCGACCAGCACCGACATCTGAACCAGCGTCAGGTTCGGTCAACTGCATTGTTGCGCCCCAGTGATGATCAACCATAAGTTTTGCGATCTGCTTTTGCTCTGGAGTACCAAGCACATATGCAACTTGTGCGAATGCGTAACCCGATGCATAAATATGAACTGCTGGGTTAGAACCTAAAACCATCTCTGCAATCGCCCATCGCACCGATGGAGGAATTTTCATTCCACCAAGATCAACAGGTGCATCTAAACGCCACCATTCACCATCGACATATGCGTCGTAAGATTTTTTAAAACTTGCTGGGACTGTTACATCGCCAGTTGCTTTATCAAAAATAGTTCCAACACGATCACCCTCGATAAAAGATTCAGCGAGATCGTTTTCGCATAAACGCTTCATCTCTTCAAGCATGCCCATCGCAGTATCGCGATCGACATCGGAATAGAGCGAGGTACCCATAACTTTGTCACGCTCAAGCAGATCAAAGAGGCAGAATTCAATATCGCGGAGATTGGCGCTGTAATGGCTCATTGGGTAATTTTGCTACCCACCAGTAACTTATGCAAGCCAAAGCGCAGCAGATCTACTGTGTTCTCTTGGGAGTTGAAGCTTTTAAAGGATAGGGTTCTGCGCGTGCTACTAAGTGATCGCGATATTCGGGCGGAAATCGCCTCAGGGCGGGTCGGTTGTGATCCCTTTACGGAATCCATGATCCAGCCCTCTTCAGTAGATGTGCGCTTGGACAAGTATTTCCGAGTCTTTGAAAATCACAAGTACAGCGTCATCGATCCATCGATCGAACAGGCCGAGTTAACCCGCGAAGTAGTCGCTGATGGCAGTGAGCCCTTTATCTTGCATCCTGGAGAGTTTGTTTTAGCGAGCACTTATGAAGTAATTACTCTGCCTGACGACATCGCTGGACGTTTAGAGGGTAAATCATCCCTCGGTCGTCTTGGTTTGCTTACACATTCAACCGCCGGCTTCATCGATCCTGGTTTTAGTGGACACATCACTCTCGAGCTCTCCAACGTGGCAAATCTTCCCGTTAAATTATTTCCAGGCATGAAGATCGGTCAACTCTGCCTCATCAAACTCTCATCACCGGCCGAGCATCCTTACGGCAGCGAAAAATATGGTTCGAGATATCAAGGTCAGCGTGGGCCAACTGCTAGCCGTTCATTCTTAAACTTCCATAAGTCAAAGCTCGACTAAAGTGAAAGTTGAAGAGCAATGATAAATCGACTTACAACACTTAGAGGAAAACTCTATGCAATTATC
>JACSDF010000018.1 GCA_015660815.1 Actinomycetota bacterium | reverse complement strand
CAATAGATCTATAACCTCACCCGGGGTTGCGGTTCCGATGGTGTCGCCAAGTGAAATCTCAGATACTCCATCTGCAAGTAATCTCTCTGCAACATCGACAACTTTTCCGGTCGCAACTGTGCCTTCCCATGGATCACGAAAGCACATTGAAATGTACCCACGAACGCGAAGACCTGCATCAACAGCAGTTCTAATAACGTGACTGTATATTTGAAGTGAACCTGCGACGCTGTTATTTAGATTTGCTTTCGCAAAAGATTCTGTGGCACTTGCAAATACTGCTACTTCCCGCATACCTGCCTGTAGTGCACGATCTAGCCCGCGTTGATTTGGAACTAAAGCGCTCATTCGATGCGAAGGTAACAATGGAGTTAACTGTGTTAATAGTTCGTCGGCATCGGCTAACGCCGGCACCATGTCAGGTCGAACAAAACTTGCTACCTCAACCGCTGGGATGCCTGATTTAATTAGCCGTCTTACTAGCTCAGCCTTTATGTCAGTCGATCAAACATCTCCAACCACCTCTACTAATACCTGTCCCACACGCACTTTAGACCCACTGGAGACATTGCATTTAACAACGCGTCCTGGACGTTTTGCACGGACTATGTGCTCCATTTTCATAGCTTCTATGACGACAAGTGGATCACCAACCTTCACCAGATCTCCATGTGAAACATTGATGGCGATAACCATCCCCGGCATTGGGCTGACTATCCCTTCACTCAACGAATCGCTCACGCCTCTTCTTTCGTTGACCTGTTTTATGAGCCAAGTACCAAAAGATCGATGGTGAAGCCAGAAATCGGCATCGTCAAGATATGAATCCACCATTAACGTTGATTCACTCTCTACAGGAACGCCATAGCGCACCCCATCGACAAAGGCCGAAATCGTCGAAGTTGGCGAGCCGTGAATGCGCCATCCATCTGAGCGCCATGAACCTTCTATTGACGATGACGCAGCAATTGATGAATACGCCGCCAAGATCTCGACTGGCGGATTCACTCGCTTAAACTCATGTGACTCAAGATAATTTGTGTTGTATTGAAAATCTTTAATCTCCGCGCGATTCAAAAGATCAATCGCAAAGTCAATATTGGTTGTTACACCTAACACAACGGTTTTTGACAGAGCATCTTGTAACTTAAGTAAGGCAGATTTTCGATCATTTCCCCAGCATGCAATTTTCGCCAGCATCGGATCAAATGACGATGAAACTACTGTTCCTTTACTGATTGCCGAATCGACAACTGCGCCAGATGTATCAGGGGTTTTATATTCTCCAACTACCCCGCCAGTTGGAAGAAAACCGTTGTAAGCATCTTCGGCATAAATGCGCGCTTCAATAGCATGCCCATTTAAAACTCTTTTTGGAATTACATCGCTTAATATCTCGCCTGCGGCAAGACGCAGTTGGCACTCGACCAAATCTAAATCTGTAATCAATTCAGTCACTCGATGCTCGACCTGTAGGCGAGTATTCATCTCCATAAAGTAAAAAACATCCTGTGAATCAGCATCGACCAGAAATTCAATCGTCCCAAGATTCTGATATCCAATTGCGGAGGTGAGCGCCAATGCAGCTTCACTCATTGTTTTACGGCTCTCGTTTGACAACCCTGGTGCCGGTGCCTCTTCTATTACTTTTTGATGGCGTCGCTGTAGTGAACACTCACGCTCGCCCAAGTGCATATAGTTTCCGTGGCTATCGCCAACAACTTGAAACTCAATATGACGCGCATTCACTACGTATTTCTCTACGAGCAGGTTGTCATCACCAAATGCACTCTTTGCCTCACGGCGGGCTATTGGAAGTACTCCTCGTAACTCATCAATATCCTTTGCAACATGCAGCCCTTTTCCGCCACCACCGGCTGCAGGTTTCACAAGGAGAGGGAAAACTAGTTCACTGCAAGCCTCGAGCAGCTCCTCGTTTCCCATTCCCGTACTTCCTGCACCAGACACAACTGGTACGCCAGCACCAATCGCGTAATTTCGAGCTGAAATCTTCTCGCCCATTGCTTCCATGGCAGATGCAGGTGGGCCGATGAATACCAAACCGGCCTCTTTACACGCTTGAGCAAATCCTGCATTTTCTGCCAAGAATCCATACCCAGGATGAATTGCCTCTGCTCCACTTTCCAACGCTGCTGAAATTATCGCCTCACTATTTAAATAACCATTTCCCTGTACATCATCGAGCAAGTAGCTCTCTGAAATTCTTTGAACATGTAGAGAATTTCGATCACCGGGTACAAAAACTCCAACTGATTCAATCCCGAGTTTCTCCAACGTTGATTGAATTCGAAGTGCAACTTCTCCGCGGTTTGCTATGAGGACTTTTGAAAACACCGTTACATCCGAAAAATTCCGAAAGAGGTCTCAGGTAGAGGCGAAAGCCCAGAGATTGAAAGCGCAAGTGATAAAACACGCCGAGTATCTTGAGGGTGAATTATTCCATCATCCCAGATTCGTGCAGTTGAAAAATAAGCACTTCCTTCGCTCTCATACTTATCGCGAATTGGCGTTTTGAACTCCTCAATTTCTGCTGTGCTCCACTCTTGACCACGAGCTGCAAGTTGGTCGCTCTTAACTGTCGCTAAAACCGATGCAGCCTGTTCTCCACCCATAACCGAGATGCGTGCATTCGGCCACATCCAGAGAAAACGAGGATCATATGCTCGACCGCACATCGAATAGTTACCTGCACCAAATGAACCACCGATAATTACCGTGAACTTCGGTACTCGCGCACAGGCCACTGCATTGACCATCTTGGCGCCGTGCTTGGCAATTCCGCCAGTTTCATACTCCCTACCAACCATAAAACCTGAAATATTTTGTAGAAATACCAGCGGTATTTTTCGCTGATCACAGATTTCAATAAAGTGCGCACCTTTCTGCGCAGATTCACTAAAGAGAACGCCGTTGTTGGCAATAATTCCCACTTGATACCCATCAATATGCGCAAAGCCAGTCACCAGAGTTTCACCGAATTCAGTTTTGAATTCCAAGAAACGGCTTCCATCAATGATTCTGGCGATGACTTCGCGAATGTCATAAGTTGTTCGAGTATCGGTTGGCACAATTCCAAGAATCTCTTCCTCATCGTATAAAGGTTGTTCAATCTCTTCATTAGGTATCAACCAACTCGCACTCTTAGGTGCGGTAGAAATGATTGAGCGCACCGTCAATAACGCTTGACTCTCACTCTCTGCCAGGTGATCGGTTACCCCTGAAACACGTGAGTGCATAGCGCCCCCACCTAAATCTTCAGCGCTCACTTCTTCCCCCGTTGCCGCTTTAACTAACGGTGGACCTGCAAGAAATATATGGCCTTGACCTGCAACGATTACATTTTCATCACTCATAGCCGGAACATAAGCACCGCCCGCCGTACATGCTCCAAGGACGGCAGAGATTTGTGGAATTCCGCCGAAGTGATCGCGATCTGGAAAGACTTCATGTTGCATCGGCAGAAATGCCCCACCTGAATCGACTAAATAAATGCAAGGTAATCTATTTGCGAATGCAATCTCCTGAGCTCGCAAATGTTTTTTCACGGTCATTGGATAATATGTTCCTCCTTTAACCGTTGCATCATTGGCAACTATCATTACCGCCCGTTCACTCACCATTCCAATGCCCGTTATTAAACCCGCACCAGGTGCCTCACCCTCATACATTCCATGAGCTGCAAGCGATGAGAGTTCAAGAAAAGGTGAACCTGGATCAAGAAGTTGATTCACGCGATCGCGAGGAAGAAGTTTCCCTCGCGCTTCATGGCGAGTGCGAACTTCATCCGGACCGCCGAGTGCCGCTTTTGACATATGCTCGGTAAATTCATTTATCACCGCTTGAAATGCTGCAGCCCTCTCGCGGAAGCCAGAATCGTGCGCATCAACCAAGCTAACTATCCGTGGAAAACTCATATGCCTCCGCCGTTGTTTAGGCTTATTAACATCAGCAGGATAGCGGTTCTCTTGCCGTAATTGGAAGGGCTCAGCCCTCATGTTTGAACAGGAAAGAACTCCTTGCTCTTAAAAATACACTCTTGGCAGGTTTTTGGAATGGGTTTACATTTATGGGTGTCCAGTTCATGGAATTAACTAGGGAGAGATATGGATGAAAATTCGCTTGCAACTGCGTCAATAATTAAAGAGTTTAATAATGCTGTTAATAATCATGATATTGATGCTGTAATGGCTTTGATGACAGATGATTGCATTTTTGAAAATACTTTTCCAGCGCCAGATGGCACTCGACATGTGGGTCAGACCAAAGTTCGATTGGAACTCGGGAACTTTCTAAAAAGTTCACCCCATGCTCACTTCGAAGAAGAAGAGTTGATTGTCTCCGATGAACGGTGCGTTGTTCGTTGGAGGTACTCGTGGGGGGAAGGTCACGTTAGAGGCGTTGACGTAATGCGTGTGCGCGACGGGAAGGTGAGCGAAAAACTCTCCTACGTGAAGGGTTGATCTGCTGGTTTAGTATGAGCTAGATGAAATTATTTGGAAGGAGAGTTTGATGGAAATAGATGAGCATGATGGGGCCACAGTTGCACCAAACAACCACAAGATTATCTTTGAAAATGAACATGTTCGAGTGCTTGAAACCACAATTGCTGCCGGAGAAAAGACACCTTTGCATACCCATCTCAGACCAACCCTTAATTACGTACTTTCTGGATCTCATTTCATTCGACGTGATGAAAACGCTGAAATTATGCGTGATACGCGAGCTGATCCTGACGCCGTTCAGCCCAAAGTTCATTTTGTAGAGTCAAGACCCAAGCACACTATTGAAAACACCGATACAAAAGATTTAGTGGTCCTTGGAATAGAGCTTAAAAATATCTAAAGCATCCAAATACTGAATTAGCCCAAAGGTAAATTCGACCCCCGAAGTGAAAGGCGACGGGAGTCGAATTTGTGCGCGAGAAGGGATTCGAACCCCCAACCTTCTGATCCGTAGTCAGATGCTCTATCCGTTGAGCTACTCGCGCCTATGTAGTTTTATTGAACCTGCGCATCCTACCTTCTTTTCAAGTCCTTCCAAAATGTGAAAACTAAGCGTAAACAATGCACAAAGGGCGCTGAAATAATCCAGCGCCCTTTGCGATTGCTACTTAATTAACCAACTTTTTTCACACGTCCATCAAGTGCTGGAACTTGTGTAACTTTGCCGGCTGCCATATCTGCCTTTAACGCCTCTACAAATACATCAAGTAGTGCGCCTTTGACTTTAGCTTTTGCCGGTGAGAATACATTCAGATATCCATCTCCACCATAAATGATGAAGTCAAGGGTAGTGAGTGTGTACTCAGTATTGTCTTTTGCAATCGGTGTTCCATCATTCTTCGTGACGGTAACGATGCGAGAACCGAGTGGTTTAGAAGCATCGAATGAGAACTTGAATCCAGAAATCTGTGGGAAACGTCCATCGTTTGGATAGTTTCCACCAACACCATTTTCAAGTGCAGCCCAGAGATTTGTTCCCGTTACAACCGTTGTCGCAACTTGGTTGCCAAATGGATAGACCGTAAGTGCATCTCCAAGTGTTACATCGAGTGGACCAGTACCAGTTCTGACGAGAGCGGTATTAGCCGGAATGTAGGTCTTTGCTGGGAAGGTGTCACGGATTCCGCCACCGTTAGAGATTGCGAAATCAGTCTTGTATTTCGCGCGTAACAGATCTGCAATGTAGATACCCATTGGGTTCTCACCAGAGCGCTCTACTGCAGGGGTTCCACCTCGTGGGAATAATCCTGAAACTGAACCAATTTTGACATCAAGTTTTCCAGTCAGTTGATCCTTGTATTTCTTTACAAGTGCCGCAGCTGTTGCATCCTGTGTTGTTATGGTGCTAACTACACCAGTATTAATTGTCGGTGCCGCAGCCTTTAATACATGCTGAAGAGATGTACCGACGATTTTGTTATTCTTGATACAGATTTGGCTACGCGTATATTCAACACCTGAGTTACGGACTTGACCGAGAAGTACCGGTGCCTGCCCACGACTTAATGTTGGAATTAAAGTAGAGAAAGTCTGGTGACTGTGGCCACCATAAATAGCTGCAGCTCCTTTAATTTGCGCAGAAAGGCTATTGAATAAACCTTTTGCAACGCCATCAGAGTTTTCAGTCCATCCTTGGTGTATCACAACGACGACAAGCTCGGCTCCTGCATCCTTGGCATCGGCGATAGATTTATTGATTCCAACTACACCCGGATCGATTTCAATTGTTGCTTTTTTGCCAAATGCATCAATGTAATCAAGGTTTCCTGGAAATACTTGCTCAATAGTCTCTGGGGTGTTAGCTCCAACGATTCCGAGTTTGATTCCGCCACGGTTGATAATTGTGAAAGGCTTTGCAGATTTGTTTCCCGACTTTAACGCCGCTAGAGATGCAGCTGGATAATTCGCCACAACCCACTCGAAATCAGATGCTCCAATAACTTTCTGAACATGGGCAAGACTACGATCGTGTTCGTGGTTACCAAATGATGAAGCATCAACTTTCATCAGATTCATAGATTCAATTGTTGGCAGCTCTTCAAATTCAGTTGAAATTGGTGGAGCAGCGCCGATGTTGTCTCCTGATGCCACAGTAAATGTGGCGGCGGCAGCTGCTCGATCTGCTGCGAAGTTTGGCACAAAGAGTGAAGTGCCGAATGAGTTGCCAGTCTCTATTGCGCCGTGAAAATCACTAAACTGCAAAATCTGCACTGATCTATTGCTAGATGAAGCAACAGATGATAATTGAGCGGTAGTAAAACTTTGCTTAGATGTTCCTGGCTTTGAGAAACCGTAGGCATTGACTGCCTGAACTGTAGGGGTTCCTGCAGGTTGTCCAACAACTACAGGCATTGTCACAACTGAGTGATTCTGAGCAGGTACATAGACTGGGCATGAGCCCGCGCCGGCAGATACAACATAACCCCGTACTTCTGGAGTTACATTTGTTGCAGGTGTCCACTTAACTACAACGCCGCGAGCGCCGATGTAAGAAGTGACGTTAGTTGGTGCGCCAGGTAATGAATAACTCTCTGCCTGTGCAGTTGGAATTAGTAGCGCGGTTAAGAGTGCGGTGGCTGTGGCAAGTGCGCCCCAGCCTTGGAATTTGCGTGATCTCAGGGTTTGTTTCATGTCTGAATCTAATCAGAGGAAATGCATCTTCCCTAAACGGGCATGTTAAGAAAAGGTTTCAAAATAGTGAGTTAAGTTACAAACCAGCAAACTTTAATAGTTCATTGCGATCAACACTCTTAACTCGTGGTTTACCTTTTGGCTCACCAGCTGCCGTTTCTGCTTCGTTAATGCGTTGCCAGCTCAACTGATCAATTACTACTTGGGTGGTTAATAGGTTTTCAATACCACTATCATTTTTCGGCTCGCTTAAATCAGAATTAAGTAAGTCAATTACGGCCGCGGCATCTGATTTATTAGTGCCGATAACCCCTGAAGGCCCTCGTTTTGCCCAACCAACGACATAGATATTCTCTTTTACGCGGCCATCAATATTTACAACTTTGCCATTCTCATAGGGCACGCCATTTATTGGTGCGGCTTGATAACCAATAGCAGTAATAACTAACCCGCACTTTATAGTTACGTCACCGGTCGGAGTCGAATACACAACGCCTTCAACCCGATCAGTACCAAGAATCTCTTTCGGTGTGTGCTGAAATAGGAAGTGCATCGTTCGCTCGTGTTCAGATTTTTGTGAATCTGCAATTAGCACCATCGCATCTAAATTACTCTTCACATCTTTTTCTGGCGCTTCTCCTGCTCGCTGGATTGCCGCATCGATGTCATGGCGTGCCATAACCACATTGGTGTGTTCAAGTTTTGGAAGCTCGCGAAGTTCGGGAGATGTAAAAGCTGCATGTTCTGGCCCTCGACGAGCACTTATGTAAACATCTCGAACCGCGCTCTTCTTCAAAGCATCTATCGCATGATCTGCCGTGTCGGTTGGATCTAATTCACTTGGCTCAAGCGCCAAAATACGTGCAACATCCATTGCCACGTTCCCTGCGCCAATCACTGCCGCGCTTTCGCAATCAAGTGGAAAATCAACATGTGCGAAATCTGGGTGCGCGTTATACCAAGGTACAAAGTCGGCCGCAGAGATTGAACCGTATAAATCCTCGCCGGGAATACCAAGTTTTTTACCTATGGATGAGCCTGTGGCAATGATAACTGCGTCATACGCTGCAGCTAACTGAGCAACTGTTATATCTGTTCCAATTTCAACGTTAGCAAAAAGGTGGAAATTTGGATCTGCAGCTATTTTCTCAAAAACTTTAGAAACCGTTTTGATCTTTGGGTGATCGGGTGCAACTCCGCTTCGAACTAATCCCCATGGTGTTGGGAGTCGCTCGATCATGTCTATTGAAAATGTACGCTCATCGTTTTGTAGATTGTGCAGAGCTTGCGCGGCAAAATAACCAGCCGGACCAGCACCGATGATTGCTACTTTATACCTGAGCATCCCTATTTCTCCACCATTGATCGAATTACTGCCCCTGATTCGCGAACCTCTTTTAAGGTTCGGTTTCCCGTCAGTGCCATTGTATTTACAAAATCGCGACGCAATATCTCGATGACTTTCTCAACGCCTCGTTCACCATCGGCCATCACGCCATAAAGATAGGCGCGCCCCACTAAAACAGCTTTTGCTCCAAGTGCAATCGCTGCATAGGCGTCCTGGCCCGACATGATGCTGCCATCGATAAATACGTCCACTTTCTTCCCTACGGCCTTAACAACCTCGGGCAGGATTTCCAACGGTACTGGGCCACGATCCAACTGACGACCGCCGTGATTTGAAAGGACAATTCCATCAACACCCAGCTTGGTCAGCTCAATCGCATCGGCAACACTCTGAACACCTTTGACAATTATTTGTCCCTCCCATTCTTTGCGCAGCCATTCAACATCGGTAAAAGTAATGTTTGGAGAAAAGATTGTTGCGGCCAACTCAACTAAGGACTTGTCCCATCCTCTGAACGCAGCAAACTCCAATTTCTTGGTTGTAAAGAGATTGAGCCACCATATGGGTTTACGTGCAATAGAAAATACAGTTGTAAGTCTAATTCTCGGTGGAATTGTTAATCCATTGCGAAAATCCCGAAGTCGGAGACCACTCACTGGAGTGTCAACCGTTAAAACTAATACCTGAAAATTATTTTCGCGTGCCTGTTTAATAATCGCCAAACTATCTTCGCGATTTTGCATTACATAAAGCTGGAACCAACGATGAACGTGCGGAACTGCAGCAGCTAACTCTGCTGGCGATGTAGTACCCATAGTAGAAAGCGTATAAATCAAATTATTGTTTGCGGCAACGGCAGCAACGGCTGATTCGCCAACATGGTGCATTAAACGCGTGTATCCAGTTGGTGCAAAGATGATTGGTAGGTCCACTTTCTTGCCAAATATTGTTTCTGAAGAATCAACTGTTGTAACATCTCTCATAATCTTGGAGTTAAATTGCACTCTTGAATATGCCGCCGCTGAGCGTGCAGAGCCAATCTCATCTAGAGCAGATCCCTCAACATAATCAAAAACAACTTTTGGTACTCGTTTTTTTGCAGCACTTGCCATATCTGCCACAGTTTGAGCTTTGCTGGTGGCTCTTTTTCTAGGTGATATCGCAGGCAACTTCCATTCAATTATCGAATAAAAATACTTAAAATCAGGGAAATTGCGTTTGCTCTTAATCATTAAATGTGGCTTTCCCTTCATTCTTTTATGGTCTGCCCTCTAACTAACTGCACGAAATCCTATACGATAGTAGGCATGCCACGACATAGTGATTCAATATAAGTGAAGAAGTTTGTTGCCTGGACTCAATGGAGTGATTTGTCTGCGCCTGAATCTATTGATCTTCGTTCTCCAAGCAATTTTCCACTCGAGAGCTCAGATTTATCAGAGATTGATTTCTACGTCCCAACATATATGAGTGGCCAAAGAGGTTTAGATTTTGTTCCTCAAATGACAAACCTTTCCTATTTGCAAATGCCCAATGCCGGCTATGACGACGCTCTGGCTTATGCACGCCCTGGACTTGTCCTTTGTAACGCAACTGGAGTCCATGATGACTCAACGGCCGAAATAGCGATTGGGTTGGCACTTGCATCTCGCCGAGGATTTGCTGAATTTTCTAAGGACCAAACTGCAGGAATATGGAATCACCGCAGCTTTACTTCTTTTAGTGACAGTAAAATTGGCGTCATCGGTCATGGCTCGATTGGTAAAACAATCATCAAGAATTTGTCGGGCTTTAAAGTTGAAGTAGTCGCATTTTCTCGCTCTGGGAGCGATGGCGCTGTAAAAATTTCAGAACTAGATCAATATCTTCCGACTCTTGATATTGTAATTTTAATTGTGCCGCTAAATGCCGAAAGTAGACATCTCTTTAATGCAAAACGCTTGGGTCTTATGAAGGATGGAGCCCTCATTGTAAATGTTGCACGTGGTCCAATCATTGATACTGACGCACTGCTCGATGAATTAAATTCTGGTCGTCTTCATGCAGCCCTCGATGTGACAGATCCAGAACCATTGCCGGCGGGACATCCTCTCTGGCAAGCTAAGAATTTAATACTCTTGCCACATGTAGGCGGTGATAGCACAGCATTTGAACCTCGTGGCCGTGCCTTAGTAACTAGCCAGTTAGAGCTACTAGCTACTGGAAGACCTTTAAACAATGTTGTTTTCGATGGAAATAAGGCATGAAGGGATATTTAAAATGAGAAGTGCATCCTGGTACGGTGGAAATGATCGTGACGCATTTATACACCGTGCTTGGATGCGTAGAGGCAATCCTGACTCAGCTTTTGAGGGTAAACAGCCTCAAATTGTCATTGTTAACACGGCTTCTGATTTAACTCCTTGTAACGCACATCTAAATGAAGTTGCCCAAAGTGTTAAAGATGGAATTTGGGCAGCTGGTGGAGTTCCATTGAATTTGCCGATGATTTCATTGGGTGAAACTAATGTTCGCCCAACGGCAATGCTCTGGCGCAATATGGCCGCGATGGCAACTGAAGAGATGATCCGCGCAAATCCTGTCGATGGGGTTGTTCTTCTCGGTGGTTGTGATAAAACTATTCCTGCATTATTAATGGGGGCTGCATCTGTCAATCTGCCCTCGTTAGTAATTCCTGGCGGGCCAATGCTCAACGGAACATTTCGCGGGAAAACACTGGGCTGTGGAACAGATGTTTGGAAGTTCAGTGAACAAGTCCGTGCCGGAAATATGACCCAGGAAGATTTTCAATCCTCTGATAAATCCATGATCCGAAGTAAAGGTCACTGCAACACGATGGGCACTGCTTCAACAATGGGTTGCATGGCTGAAGCCCTTGGGATGACACTGCCAGGATTTGCGGGTACCCCTGCTGCTGATAGTCGCTTATTAGAGATGTCTCATAACTCTGGCCGTCGAATAGTGGAGATGGTTTACGAAGATTTAAAGCCTAGTGATGTTATGACTCGTGGCTCATTCGTTAATGCAATTGTTGCCTTAGCAGGAATCGGTGGTTCCACAAATGCAGTTGTACATTTACTTGCAATTGCAGGGCGATTAGGTGTGAATTTAACTCTGGATGATTTTGATGAGATTGGTTCACACATTCCACTTCTAGTAAATCTACAACCAGCAGGTCAATATTTAATGGAGGATATGTTCCGTGCTGGCGGTTTATGCGCAGTTCTTAAAGAGCTCGAGCAATATCTTGATAATTCTGCAATTAACGTGATGGGGAAACCACTTGTTGAATCTCTAGCAAAGGCGGAAATTTTCGACGAGACAGTTATATCAAGAGTTGCGACACCTATCCAAGAAGATGCTGGAATCGCTGTTTTATATGGCAATTTGGCCCCTTCTGGGGCAGTCATTAAACCTGCTGCCGCTAGTAAAAATTTGTTGAAACACAGAGGACCTGCCGTTGTATTTGAAAGTATCGAAGATTTCCATAAGCGAATTGATGATCCTAATTTAGATGTTACTGAAGATTCAGTTCTGGTACTGCGCGGTTGTGGTCCTATGGGTTATCCAGGAATGCCCGAAGTATCAAATATGGCGATTCCGAAAAAGCTTTTAGAGAAGGGAATCACTGATTTAGTACGTGTATGTGATGGGCGTATGAGTGGAACTGCATTCGGCACTGTGGTACTTCATGTTGCTCCAGAAGCTGCAGCGGGTGGTCCGTTAGCATTAATTGCTAATGGTGACATTATCAATTTAGATGTTGAAGCTAGATCAATATCTGTGGAATTAACCGATGCTGAGTTAGCTGCCCGTACTGTGCCGGAGAATACTAGGGTTGGATTCGCAAATCCTGCACGAGGTTGGGAACGCTTGTACATTGACCATGTACAACAAGCAAACTTAGGCGCTGACCTCGATTTCCTTATTGGGAAAACAGGTTCAGGTATTCCAAGAGAATCACATTAATTAGTGGAACGTGGATGCTCAATCCAAGCAATAATCTCCATCACGATCTCATCGACAGGTTTGGAGATGTCAATGGATTTTCCATTCTCGGTATGATGTAAGTTTTCCAATGTTTGAAATTGTGAGTCAAGCAACTCAATGGGCATAAAGTGATGAGATCGCTCTCTTAGCCGACCAGAAATCAACTCCTTAGATCCACTTAGGTGGATGAAAATTGAAGTTGGCGCTTCCGCAATAATCATGTCTCTATAGCTTTTCTTGAGTGCAGAACATGCCACAACCACACTTTCGTGATTCAGAAGAACCTCACTCACTGCTCGAAGCCATGGCGCTCTATCAGAGTCATTGAGTGGCGTCCCTGAGGCCATTTTCCTCTTATTAGACGCTGAATGCAGGCCATCGCTGTCGATAAATGTGACACCAATCTTTTGTGCAAGAGCAATTCCAACTGTGGTCTTACCGCAGCCGGTTACACCCATAACTACAATTTTCACTCTTTTTTTTGGCCGCTCTGGCGCAAATACACCTATCGAATTACTCGAGCTGAACCGCCCGAGGCAAGTTTTTCAACCTCGCTCTTTGAGGCCATTGATGTGTCGCCCGGCGTGGTCATTGCGAGTGCGCCATGTGCTTGTCCTATCTTTAAACTCTTTTGTAGATCGTAACCTTCAAGAAGTCCATAAATTAATCCTGATGCAAAACTATCTCCTCCACCCACACGATCAAAGATTTCCAAATTTGAGAAAGTGGGAACCTCAAAGAAGCCGTCCTCGCGCGACCAGGCAATTGCTCCCCAATCGTTGTCGGAGGCAGAATGTACTTTTCGGAGTGTTGTCGCGATTACTTGAAGGTTTGGATATGCGGCAGCGACTTGCTCAACCATCTCTTTAAATGGAGCGGTCGACAAGTTTGAATAATTACTATCTAGGCCTTTTACTTCAAACCCAAGTGATTCGGTGAAGTCTTCCTCGTTGCCAATCATGACATCGACCAAAGTAGCTAACTTCTTATTCACTTTTTGGGCTGTTGCTTTACCTCCAAGCCCATCCCATAAACTTGGTCGAAAGTTCAGATCATAAGAAATTATGGTGCCGAATTTGCGAGCAGAGAGCATCGCAGATTCCATTACATCCGGTGTTGTCGTGGAGAGACCAGCAAAAATTCCACCTGTATGTAGCCAACGTGCACCTTGAGCACCAAAAATCTGATCCCAATCGAAATCACTACTTTTTAGTTGAGACGATGCGGTATTGCCACGATCAGAGACGCCAAGAGCGCCACGGACACCAAAGCCGCGCTCGGTGAAATTCAAACCATTACGAACTGTGCGCCCGATGCTGTCGCCTTTAAACCATTTAATATGTGAAGTACCGACACCACCCATCAAAATTAAGTCATTGATGAGCCGTCCTACTTCATTCTCAGCAAGTCCAGTAATCACAGAAGTCTTGAGGCCAAAACACTTGGCTAATCCTCGAGCGACGTTGTACTCGCCCCCTCCTTCCCAGACTGAAAAGTTGCGAGTCGTCCGAATTCTCAAATCGCCTGGGTCAAGTCGTAACATCACTTCGCCAAGTGAAATTTCATCAAATTCAACTTCATTCTTGGGGCGGATTTTCAAGTCTCCTCCAAAAGATTAACTGGTGAAACCTGCTCCACGGCTTTAATTACTGCTTGTTCCACGGCAGTTGCATTATTTAAATCAAGATCGCCGCCGAACATCCAACTTCCGCCCACTGCAGCGACGCAAGGTTTTGCCAAATAATCATTTACATTTTTGCCATTTATCCCCCCAGTCGGAATAAATTTCACGTTAGGAAATACTGGTGACAGGGCATTTAACGTAGAAATTCCACCTAGTTGTTCGGCTGGGAAAAACTTGAGAAGGTTGTAGCCATCTGACAGTGCACACATTATTTCCGTAGAAGTGGCAACTCCCGGAAGGTATAACACATTCAAATCTTGAGCTAATTTTCCAATTTCTTGCATATAACCAGGCGATACTGCAAATACCGCACCTACATCTACTGCGCGTTCTAGATCCTCTTTGTTCTTTACTGAACCAACACCCACAACTAGTTCGGAGTAACTCGCAAATTTTTTGAGAGCTTGAAGACTAATATCGGTACGGAGCGTAACCTCAATATTATTTATTCCAGATTTGATCACAGCATCGGCAATCGCATCAACGTGGGCTAAACTTTTTATCGTTAAGACGGGAATAATACGCAGCGGTGCAAATTGGTTTATTGATCTGACCGGGACACGAGTATTTATTGTCATACTAGACGCAACCTAGGGCGAGAAGTTGTAGCGCGTGCAATCAATTCCGGCTCAAAGGTTAAGTTCTTATGCGTATGGTTATCAGAAGATGTAATCTCTTCAATAAGAAACTTCGCAGCTTGTCTTCCTAACTGCTCCACAGGTTGAGAGATCGTGGAGAGTGGGAGAATTGAAGATGAGAACGAAGAAATTCCATCGTAGCCAAGAACTGAAATATCGTCTGGGGTTCTAATTCCTCTCGCACTCAATCCACAAATGACGCCAATCGCCGTGTAATCGTTGGCACAAAATACCGCTGTTGGCTGACTATCGAGTTCTAAAATCATGTCAACGGCCGCTTCACCTTGCGCGGCATTAATCTTAGAAATACAAATCATCTTCAGTTGCATTCCTAAACGCTCAGCAGCAGAAACTACTCCGGCCTCACGCTCAACGATTTGAGGGAATCGGTCTTGCAGGGTCACCCAAGCAATGCTTCGATGTCCCAAATCGTATAAATGTTGAACTCCCATTTCACCGCCGTGAAAGTGATTACCGGAAATTGAACAAATATCCCGCGATGTTTGCTTTGGCCCATGCAAAACCACTGGAATCTCCCGTGAAGCCAACTTATCTAGATACTTATCTCGCTGATCTATCGGAGAGACAAGCACTCCTGCGGCATTACGCTCAAGCAAGAGAGAGGCATAAAAATCCTGCATCTCTTTATCTTCATCCATACTACAAATCAGAACTCCATATCCAGTTGCGGCGGCTTCGGCTTGAAAGCCGTTAGACATATCAACATAAAATGGATTGGTTAAGGTTGGAATCATAATTCCAAGTGTTTTGAAAGCTACTGAGGCGTTTTTGAATTTAGGTAGATCATGCTTAAAATCTGTCTCTTTTAAAACCTTTAAGACAGCCTCTCGTTTTATGGGAGAGACTAGTTCGGGATGGTTAATTACGTTAGAAACGGTTCCTAACGAGACCCCAGCACGCCGCGCGACCTGCCGCAGGCTGATATTCATCTGCTGATTGTTCGCCACCTCTTTAAGCATTGTCAATGCCCTTAAGCTTTCCGGTCCAGTAAATACTTCGGTTCATATTCGTACACTGCACGCCAATGAGAACAATCAATGACAGATTCATAACCAGATAGAGGTGTAAGTACTTTAGAAGTTGGATGGTATTCAGATAACATCTCTAGAGTTGGCTTTGGTGCAGTTGAGTCTGGTGCGGCAAAATTATAAGTTTTAGAGCCATTTGCGCCCGATTTAAGAACTGCCAGTATTCCTTGTACTGCATCACGCAAATCTAAATATCCCCAAAGAATTTTTGCTCCTTGTTGAAGCACCTCCTTATCTCCTTCTCGCATTTTCCTAGCAAGTTCACTTATTGCTGATTCTGAATTGCAAAATGGAAAACGAAAGCCAACAAATGCGGTGCCACTGCGATTTGCCCACATATCTGCAGATCTTTCATTGACCTCCTTTGAAAGCGCGTAACTTTCATAGTGGTTAAGCGGATGGCTCTCATCTACTGGCACATATTCGGGAGAAGTCCAAGGACCAGACCATGCTGTTCCATATATGGAAAGACTTGATGCATAGATGACCAGTGGCACATTGTTTTCAACCGCAGATGCAAATACATGATAAGTGCCCATCACATTGTTATGGAACACTTTTTCATCAGAATCGTGTACTGGGCTTGGAATAGAACCAAGATGAACTACAGCATCGCACTGAAAATCTAATTGTGATACAAAATCTGCTGACTCAAGATCGCCAACTACGAAGTTCTTGGCTGCAGACGAATCGTTTTTTACTCGATCTGTCGCCAAAACCTCAAATCCCTCAGCCACGAGAGCGCTGGTCACTTCTCTTCCAATGAGGCCGGCTGAACCGGTGATTAGAACTTTCATGCGCCTTTTTGCACGGCTTCAATCATCGCCTGAATGTATCCATTTGCGAAGGCTCGCCCTCGATGACCCCACGGGGTGTCACCATGAGTATGTGGGACGTGATCGTCAATAAAGAATCCATCAAAATTATGCTTGTGATAAATCTTCATAGCTTTATACATATCAACGTATCCCGTATTTACAAACTCCTCATAGAAGTTTGGTACCTTGCCAGATACATTACGGAAGTGCACGTACAGAATCTTCTTGCGCGAGGCAAAATAGTCAATCATTTCATAGATGTCATCTTTCATCTCAGAGAATGTTCCTTGGCAAAATTCAATACCATTTGAATCGCTCGGATAAATTTCAATGAGACGTTTATATGAATCAAAACTACGAAGCAACTGCGGAATCCCGCCTAAAGTTTCTACCGGCGGATCGCAAGGATGAATTCCTAATCGAATTCCCTCCTCTTCAGCAACCGGAGTGATGATTTTTATCCAATGCTCAAGATTTTGCCACATCTCTTCCTCGCTATATTCGCGACTGTGAGTGAGCGGATATGTTGAACCTAATGAGTGGTCATATGCTGTTGCCAATGCCCCACCACGAATTTGCTTAGGTGGTGTTCGCCAAACATGTGACGGCATCCAGTTGTAACCGAAAATTGGAATTCCAGCTCGCGCCATATTACGTACGGTAAAGATCATATTTTCAATCTGTTCATCACGCCTTGGGCCATTCAACATAATATGATCATAAAAACTAGTTGGAACATTTTCTAGGGCTGTCAACTTCATACCAAATTGTTCTACGCGAAGTCGTAGTTTCACTAAATCTTGCAACTGCCACTTTCCGCCATCTCCAGGGATAAGCGGCGTATTAAATAGAATGTCCGTTGCGCCAAATTGCTGCGCAAATAGAAGATATTCCTCAGAAGCTACTTGAAACTGACCGAACCCTGGACGCATTCTCTTACCCCATTCCTCTATTTATTAGCCTTTAACGGCACCAGTTTGCAAGCCCTCAACGATGAAGCGTTGTCCGACAAAGAAAAGAATTAGGATCGGAATTGCTGCAATCGTTGAGTAGGCCATGATTAAACTAATTGGAGTCTCATCTGCTGTTTGCAAGAATGTGATTGCTACTGGAAGCGTACGAAATTGTGGGCTTGGGTTGAGCACTAACGCATACAAGTACTCATTCCAGCAAGCCGTAAAGGTCAAAATTCCAACTGATGCAATTCCTGGTGCAATCAAGGGTAGAAGGATGTACCAGAGCGCTTGCAAACGCGAAGCCCCGTCTACTCTTGCCGCTTCTTCTAATTCACCCACTAAATTCTTAAAGAAACCTAAGAGCAAATATGTGCCTAGAGGAACGACAAAACTTAGGTAAATTATCATCAACCCATGAAGCGTGTCCGAAATTTTAAGATTAGCTGAAATTACTGCTAAAGGTATAAACAAGAGAGCTCCCGGCGTCAAAAATGCCACGACTATAACGCGACCAAATGTGTCACGCCCGCGGTATCGAAGAATTGTTAGTGAATAAGCCGCTAAAACGCTAAAGACAAGTCCCACTGACGTAGTGACAATTCCAATCAGCAAGCTGTTTCGAAGAGAAATACCGAATTGTTCACTCGTAAATGCAGCACGATAGTTTTTCAGCACAAAATCGACTGGTAAGAAGCTTGGATTCATAAACATTGATGATTGAGTGCGGAAAGAAACGGTAATCATGTAATACACAGGAAAGAGCACAAAAATTAGTACTAAAACTACTGCAAGATAGAGGCTAAACTTTGAATATTTGGATTTAGTTTTCATCACTAATCCTTCTTCAGTTTTCGCATAACAAAAAATACTAATATGAAAAGTACTGGCACTAGCGCGAGAGCAGCTGCCGCCGATTCACCGATTTGAAAGGCAGTTAAACTCTTGTAAGCAAAGATAGGCAGAATTGTCGTGGCAGACCCGGGGCCACCACCAGTTGTTAGCCAAATGGCTTCGAATGAGTTGAGCGTGGTAATTGTTGAAATCATAAAGACAATCAAGATTACAGGTCTAATTCCTGGCAAGGATACATGTTTAAACTTTTGAAATCCATTAGCGCCGTCAGTTGCGGCAGCCTCGTAAAGTTCTTTTGGAATTGATTGAAGCGCAGCTAAAAACATAATGGTCCAGAAAGGAAAACCTTTCCAGATAGTTGCAACTACGACCGCAGGCATTGCCCACTCGGGGTTACTTAAAAATGCGATTGGTGAATCAATAATTCCAATTTTCATGAGAAATATATTGAGAGATCCCACGTCTGGGTTGTAGATCAACCGCCATACCGCGTAGGCGACAAACCCTGGTAGTGCGTAAGGGACCAATACAAGGGCTCTCCAAATATTACGACCCCTGAGCTGCTGTGAGAGTAAAAGTGCTACTGCTAAACCTAAAAGGAATTTACCACTTTGTACCGATGTCACATAAATGATGGTGTTAAGAGATGCTGCCCTAAATGATGGGTCACTAAACAAATGACTATAGTTCGCTAAGCCAATCCACTCGCCGGGTTGACCCACAGTGCTATTAGTGAAACTTGCATAAACTTCATAAAATAATGGATAGCCAAAAAAGCCAATCAAAACAAATGTCGCAGGAAAAATTGTTGCATAACCCAGAAGTGAATCCTGGAATCTAAATCTGCTACGAATCTTCTTATGGTTCCTGGACTGCTCAGACAATTTTAGTTTTTTCTCTTCTCTCGCGGATCTAGGAATGGATAAATCTTTTTGAGAGTGTGGTGAGCGCCATAATTAATTATGGCGCTCACCATCTACCCTCGATTTACTTGGATTTAGTACTTTTTATAGATTGCAGTGCATATTGTTTGAGCATCTTGTACTGCTTTATCAATGCTGACTTTGTCAAATAAATAGGCCTGAACCATCTTTGAGATGTTAAACCCATTACCAAACTCAGCGATTGCCGCGTTGTTTACGTCAGGAAATCTACCTGTGACTCCATACAACGCCAATTCATACAATCCGGCACGTGCTGGATCAATACTCTTACGCCAGAAGGTGAAGGTATTGAAGCCTTTAAATGCTGGGCCATAGATTGCTGCACGGTAATAGCTCTGCATTTGTGAACGACCCATAAGATAATTAATCAAATCTTTTGCTAGCTCTGGGTACTTGGTTGTCTTAGAAACGACACGTAGCCACGCATCGCTTGGAGATACACGCATTACTGGACCACCTGGGAGGGCAGAGAACCCAGTGTTCTTTGCAAGTGTTGGGTTCTTTTCCCATGTTGCTGATCCGTTTATGAGAGTTGTGTATACCGAACCTGGGTTAGCGATAAATGCTGTTTTCCCACCAAGGTATTTGTTGTTATCCCATGCACCATCCGAGTTTGTGGAGTCTGATGGATAAGCTCCGGCATCGTATGCTTTTTTGACAAAAGTTAAAAAGTCTCTCGTTGCCTTAGAGTCCAACGTACAAGCTTTTCCAGCGTCATCAGCAATTCGACCGCCGTATCCAAGCAATTGAGCTCCAAATATAGATTCGGCATCACCAACGTTACCGGTATTGAAACCCATTCCCCCACCTGATGGCATCGCACCTCTAGCTTGTGTCAATAACTCTTCCCAGGTTGTTGGGGCTTTCTTTGTTTTAACTAAATCTAGGCGTCGGTTAATTAGATTTCCATTGATGCCGTAAGGAACACCTAGTCCTTTAGCAGCATACGCAGGGGTGTTGAAAAAGGAAGCACCGGGGTTAAGTCCACCATATTTCGAGATTAATCCATCAAGTGTGCCTTGCACATTTAGGAGATTCTTAGTGCCAAGTTGCAACATTAATCCAGAGCTAGCATCAAGCGCATCAGGCATAGTTCCAGCAGTGAGAGCAGCTGTTACCTGAGCGTTGAGATTATTCTGGTTAACTAAAACTGGATTTGCTGTAATTCCGCGCATCCTTGCCCAAGCATTAATTTGATCGACTGCAGTTTGATTTGCAATATCAGAAAAAATCAAACCAATCCAATAAGTAAACTTTGCATTATCTTTATTTATCTGTGTTATCTCTTTCTGAAGTGCAGTGCTTACAGCGTTTGCGGGATTCGCTGGAATCATTATTAATCCAGCTGTCAGTAAAATCGAAAGAATTCCGGCCAATTGTTTTTTCATTCTCAACCTTTCATTTCCTTTTTTATCGAGGGGTTTGCTATTTCTGACTTAAACGTGGCAGGTTGAACGTTCAATATCAAGCATCTTTTGTTTCTTTGTGATAACAATCCAAGAGGTTTTCTATGGACGCCATGATCCGCCGTCTGGCGTACGGGCAGTGGTCCATCCTGTTGGTCTGATTGACTGAGTGTTGTCGCATGGGTATTTGGCAGCCAGCGCTTCATCTATGTCAATTCCAAGTCCTGGCTTATCACTTGGGTAGATATACCCCTGGCGAAGCTCTGGAGTACCAGGGAACATCTCATAAATAATCTCCGTCGGGCCCCACCATTCTTGTACACCAAAGTTGGCCGAACTAAGGTCGAGATGAAGGTTGGCTGCGTGCCCAACTGGGGATACATCACCTGGACCATGCCACGCGGTGCGAATACCAAATGCTTCGCATAGGTGTGCAAGTTTTTTGGCGGGAGTGATACCTCCGATAGTGCTGATATGGCATCGAATAAAGTCAATCAATCGTTCAGTGATGAGCGGTAGCCACTCTTGCGGATGGGTGAAAAGTTCTCCCATAGCGATTGGAGTAGCAGATTGCGCGCGCATGATTCTGAACCAATCTACTGATTCAGGTGCAAGCGCATCTTCTAAGAAGAAAAGTCGATACGGTTCAAGATTTTTTGAAAGTCTCACAGCCTCAATTGGTGCAAGTCGCTCGTGTACATCATGGAGCAACTCAATCTCGTTACCTACCTTTGAGCGCATATGCTCAAATAATCTCACTGTGTCACGCATATAGGCGTTGGGATCAAAATATGCTCCAGGTAGCGCGCCTTTAGGAGTTTGGATTTCATGAATTCGCCCGCCATATCCGCCCATCTGACAACGGATATACAGCAATCCTTGCTCCATAAACTTGCGCACATTCTCTTCGACCTCGCCTACAGATTTTCCATCTGCATGGCGATATATAGCGGCAGCTTCGCGAGTTTTGCCACCTAACAAGTCATACACAGGCATTCCTGCGCGTTTGCCTGCAATATCCCATAAGGCCATGTCCACGCCGGAGAGCGCATTATTGAGGGCTGGGCCATTTCTCCAATATGAATTGACCATGCAGCTCTGCCAGATATCTTCAATATTAGCGACATCTTTTCCGATCAAGAAATCTCTGAGGTAATCCTCTATAGCAACTTTCACCATCAGATAACGCTGTGTGAAGGTTGCGCAGCCAAGGCCGTAGAGACCTGGCTCTGAAGTTTCAATTTTAACTATAACTAAGTTGATTCCTTCTGGAGCTGTGAGAATAACTTTGACATCACGAATGGTTACAGGTTTCGACATAACTTTGATTCTAAGTGGCCAATAAAAAATAGTAAAGAGAAAACAATAAAAAAATATTTTGTATTCTAAATTTAACAAATTGAACGTTCAAAGCCCTAGAATCGGATGGGTTATGGTGAAGCCCAAAAAGATTGAAAACATGCAAGATATTGAGCGACCTCTTTTAATTATTTTCTTTCTCTTTGGTTTTAGCGTCATGTCGTGGGTTCCAAGATTCCCTGAAGTTAAAGCTAACTTAGGGCTAAACAATGGCGAGTTTGGAATTTTAGTCAGTGTGGGCGGTGCCGGTGCTCTCCTAGCGCTATTTAGTGTTGGACATTTTGTAAATCAATTTGGAACAAGGAAATTCTTACCGATAAGTGCTACAGGATTTTGTTTATCTATAGGAATAATTGTTCATTTGCAAAATAAATGGTTATTTTTAATCTGTAATATTGCAATCGGCTGCTTTATCGCTGCGTTTAATATATCAACTAATGCGCAATCTTTAACTGCTCAAGCAGAATTACAAAAACTTGTTCTGCCGAAGACGGCGGGAATTTGGACTTCCGGTGCTCTCTGCTCCATTCTGCTGAGTTCATTCTTGGTTACACATGTGAGCCTGAGTTTACACATTGGGATATTGCAAATTATTTCTTTACTTGGAATCTACATTCAACTCTTCAAAATTTCTCCTTTTATGGTACCGCCCTCAGTTGCTCGCGAATCATTACGCGTGACGCTAGTGAGAGTTCGAAAATTTCGTGTCGACATATTTTTTGCCGTCTTTATGTTGTTGGCAATCCAGATGGAATTTTCTATGGCGGATTGGGCGACTATCTATACGCGTGAAAACTTGGGAAGTAGACCACAATACGCAGCACTTCCGTACCTCGTTTTCCTAGGATTTGTGAGCCTTGGTCGTTTGAATATTCATCGCTTTACTGAACGATACTCAAATACACAGCTACTTAAGTTTGGTGCTTTATTAGGTGGAGGTGGTTATTGCATTGGTGTGACTTTGAGCCATTTTCTCAAAGACAATCCAGAGTTGGCGTATTGGTCATTTCTGCTTTCACTTGCATGCAGTGGCCTTGGTTCTTCTTTCATGGCACCTTTATTCATTAATGCCGCACAAGAGCGATCAGCGGAAAGCTACGCCGTTGTTATTGGGCAATTGGGCGTACTTAACAACTCCATGGCTTTTTTTGCAAAGGCATTGATTGCAGGAGTAGCGCAAGTTGCTGGATTACATATTGCTTTACTGATTCCAGGTTTGATGCTGTTGTCGTTAGTTTTTTTCAGTGACGTACTGAATAAAGCCCAACCTAATTAGTTATCAGCTAGAAATTTTCACTTTTTGTTTGATGATTGTGGTTTCATTTGCTTGAAGTTGTAAAAGAGTTTTTCGAGATTTGCCACTGGTTTGAGTGCTTGAAGGTTCTATTGCAAAAGTGCGAACTTTACCAAACCACGGAAATCCTTGTGAATTATTAAACTCCAACCAGAACCAGGCGTAGTTTAAATACTCTGAATCCCATTCCAATTCAAAAGCTATATTTTTTTCAATATTTTTGACTCTGTACCACTTCTTATCGCCAAAATCTGAGAGCCACCCAAAAACTCCAAGAGGTGTAGGAGGGGATGGCAAGAGACTTAAATCCAGAAAACTTCCGTTCTCACCTTTTATTAGTGGCCATTCATGAGTAGATCCAGACAGCCCATGCTGACTCAAATTCTCTTCGTCTAAATGGAATTTTTGAGCACTCGTCTCAATCGTGACTTCTCCGTCAAGAAGAGATCCGCCAAATGCTGGATGACTGGAGTAGTCGAACTCCAACTGTAAATCACTCAGGTTTGTAATAGCGTCTGTTATTTCAATTACATTTCCAACAACTGAAATTTCTCTTTCGATGCGGATTGGAATTGAAAAGAAATCTAACTGTAAGTGAGCACTGCTGGGCTCAAGATTATTAACCTGCCACGCTGAAATTGAGGCTTCTCCATGAAAACCTACTGGTGCACCATAAATACTTCGCGGCGGACCGGCAACTGGGCAAAGCATTTGCCAACCACCTCGATAACGTTCCATCCAATGCGCAACGGGATCAAGAAAGAGGCTCGTCTGTTCTTTGGCTAATACTGCTTCTGCACGATCTGACCAAGGTGTCTGCAGAAGTAACTCCTGATCATTGTTTATGGTTTTTATTGAAAGAATATCTGAGCCGTGTTCGGCATCAATTACTAACTCCAGTTCTGAACTTCGCAGTCGGAGGTATTTCAATGTGGTTCTCGAAATCTTGAAACAGGCACACCTGTAGTGGAGGTGGATAGAGTGAATAATGATCCCGCTAGTCGTTCTTTTGATAAATCAACTTCCGAAATTCCCGCCCGGGCAGAAGTCACAAATAGAGTTCCATCAGATCCAAATGCGCAACTTGAAGGTTGAGATACAGGGAAAAGATACTCTTCCAGAATCTTGCCCTGCGGTGAAATCCGCGTCACTCTGCTTCCTCCCCATACTGCTAACCAGATGCATCCTTCCATATCTACAGAGAGCCCATCTGGTAGGCCAGAATCTATCCCTATTAATTCGCGGAAATCGGGAACAAAATCATCTGCTAAATCAAAATCACTTACGAAAACTTTCCTTGTAATACTATCTGCCAAATACATCAAAGAGTTGTCTTCATTCCACCCTATCCCGTTTGGAAGGCTTAAATTTTCCGCCATGACCCGATTCTGATTCCCCCCTTCCCAGCGATGTAATTTGCCTTTACCGGGTTCAAAATTCATCCGACAGCTTCCACCCCAAAATCTTCCACGAGCATCGCATTTTGCATCATTCATTCTGTAATCGGGATTCGAAAGAAAGGGATCGCGAATTTCTAGTTCGTTATTTCCCCACATCGCAAAGCCTTCTTTGCACGCGATAGCAAAGTTCCCTTCGGTCTCGCTAGGTGCAACCGCGCCGACGAGAGTACCCAAAACAATACTTTCTGTATGGAGATTCTCAAGATTTGTTGTATGTACTTTTCCAACTGGCATATCAATCCAGATCAATGAATCTCCAGTAATAATTGGACCCTCACCAACTTGGGCGTCTGATTGAAGAAGTAATTCGGGTTTAGAACTCATGGGTATTTTTGCGCCAATACTTTACCTGGGTTCAAAATTCCATTTGGGTCCATAGCATTTTTTATAGTCCTCATAAGTGCAACCGCGTTCTCCCCAGTCTCTTCAACTAATGATTCTATCTTCCCCATACCAATTCCATGTTCGCCAGTACAAGTCCCATTCATTGCAATAATCTTTGATGCCATCGCATGGGTAATCTCACGAATATCAGTTAATTCATTTGGATTCAATGGATCCGTGATAATCATGCAATGAAAATTTCCGTCGGCCACGTGTCCGAAGATACTGAATGGAAATTTATGAGTACTTAATATCTCATGACAAGCTTCTACGGCTTTGGCAAGTGCTGAAAGGGGGACTGCCATATCCGTACTTACAATTCTTTTTCCAGGATATATGTGCACATTTGACCAATATGCATCATGACGTGCCTGCCAAAGTTTTCGACGGGCGCTTTCATCACTTGTCCATTCAAAATTGGTTCCGCCAAATTCAGCAACTATTTCAGCAACGCTTTGGGCATCAGATGCAACGTTTGTCGGACTGCCATGAAATTCAAATAACAGAGTTGGTTGTTCGGGCAATGTTAATCCGCTGTGTATATTTGCATTTCTTATACTGGCTTCATCGAGAAACTCGCAACGTGCAATATTTGTTCCCATCTGCACAATTGCAGCGGCTGCAGCAACACCATCTGCTAAAGTTTCAAAACGTACAATTGCAGCGGACATTTTCTCTGGAACTCCAAAAACCCTTAAAGTTACCTCTGTTATTACCGCCAAAGTTCCCTCTGACCCGACTAGCAAACGTGTTAGGTCATAACCTGCAGATAGTTTTCTAGTTGGTCTGCCAGTTTTTACGATTGTGCCATCTGCTAATACAGCAGTAAGTGCTAAAACATTTTCACGCATTGATCCGTATTTAACAGTTGTCGTACCCGCAGCTCCAGTAGAAGCCATACCGCCAATAGTTGCATCAGCTCCTGGGTCGACTGAGAAAAATAACCCTACGTCAGCAAGTCGATTGTTTAGTGCGATTCGAGTTAATCCGGCCTCAACTCGCACCGTTAAATCCTCCGGCGATATTTCAATGATTTTCTTCATCTCAGTCATATCTAAACTGATGCCACCTTTAAGCGGCAGAACATGTCCCTCTAATGATGATCCAGCCCCAAATGCAACGACTGGAATTAGATTTTGATTGCAATAAGCCAAAACTTTTGAGACCTCTTCGGTGTTATGAGGATAAATAACTGCTGAAGGCAAAACAGGTGGAAATGCAGATTCGTCTCGACTGTGTTGAACTAGAACAGATTCATTTGTAGTGAATCGTGCGCCAAACATCGCTTTCAAATCCGCTATGTGCATGGGATTGAGATCTATTCGGTTTTCCGTTAACACTGTGAAGGTGTACCCCTTTTGTTCATCAATCTGGCGGAGACGAGGAGATTTGAACTCCTGAAGGCGATTAAACCTTACCTCGTTAGCAGTGAGGCGCACTCGACCGGGCTATGCGACGTCTCCGAGTTGCAAGCGAAAGTTTAGCGGTTAATCCAAATTAACAATAACGTCGGC
>JACSDF010000051.1 GCA_015660815.1 Actinomycetota bacterium | reverse complement strand
GTGAATTGTTGGTTCGCCACTCTTACCCAAGCGCAGGTAGGTAGGCTTTTTTGAAGCGATTATTAAGGTGGTTAGCTCGGCAGTTTCAACTGGATCTGCCGGCACGATTACCTCCATGTTAGGAAGTGCACGTAATACTGCAATATCTTCAAGGGCATGATGGGTGTAGCCCTGGCTGCCATAGGCATATCCAGCGCCCACTGAAACAATTACAACTGGGTTGTTCATAAGGCAAACATCGTTTCGAATCTGTTCAAGGCATCTAAGCGTTGGAAAATTACCGATGCTGTAAACAAAAACTCTCTTTCCGGTAGATGCATACCCTGCAGCCATTCCCATCATGGCCTGCTCATTTACACCTGAGTTAATGAACTGGTCGGGAAGTTCTTTTTCGAAGGTATCAAGAACCCCGTAACCAAGATCACCGGTCATCAAAATAATATTTTTGTCTTTTTTAGCCGCCTCCAGCAACGTTGCAACAAAGGTATCGCGCATCAGTAATTTTCACTTAGCTGCTCAAAAGCTTTGGTGACATCATCGGCCGTTGGTGGCTTGTAATGCCACAGCACACTGTTCTCCATAAATCCAACACCTTTACCTTTAGTTGTATCGGCGATGATGCACTTCGGTCCAGTTTGTGTTGATAGTGAATCGGCTAAGAGAGAATAGTCATGGCCGGAAATAGTTTGCGTCTGCCAACCGAAGGCAATCCACTTATCGGCAAAAGGCTCAAGCTTTAACGTATCTTCGGTAAAGGTCAATGATTGAATCTTGTTGCGATCAATGATGACAACTAAGTTATCTAGTTCGTGGTGATTTGCAATCATCGCTGATTCCCATGTTGTACCTTCATCGCACTCACCATCAGACATCACTACGAAAACTCGGCCCTTAGCCCCGCTCTTTTTGCGCGACATTGCAATGCCTAAGCCATAGGGCAGACCGTGGCCAAGCGAGCCAGTAGAAAGTTCAACACCGGGAACACCTTTAGATGTCACATGGCCACCGAGAGGGGCATCGTTGTTGCAGTACTGTGTAAGCCACTCCTTTGGAAAAAATCCTTGAAGCGCCAAAACTGAATACAGCGCCGATGCTGAATGACCCTTAGATAAAATGACAATGTCACGATCGGCGGCATCCATATTTGCCGGCGAAATATTGGCCGCTCCGGAATAGAGAACACTTAAAATATCAACGACCGAAAGCGCCGATGCCACATGGGATGCCTTTGCCGTACTGGTCATTGAAATGATTTCATGCCGTGCCGCAAGAGCTAATTCGGCGGCCTTGGTGAAGGGTGTTACGGCATCAGACAACGTTCTACCCCTTTAACTCGATTACTTATACGGGCAAGGATAGTAATATAGGGCTCTAAATACCGCTTCCATAATCCTTGGGAGTTCGTGCCGTTAGACTTTGGCTCTAATCTCTTTAAGGGGGAATTTCGTGAAAGCGGTAATTCTTGCAGGTGGTTTAGGTACGCGTCTTCGTGAAGAGACCGAGTATCGTCCAAAGCCGATGGTTGAAATCGGTGGGCGACCAATTCTCTGGCACATTATGAAAACCCTTTCAACGCAGGGCATCAATGAGTTTGTAATCTGCCTTGGCTATAAGGGCGATTTCATTAAGGATTTCTTCATGAATTACGAGGCCCGTACTCATGACATCACCGTGAAGCTAGGTGAGAATGAAGGGTTAGTTCAGCATGCTAAATCGAACAAGGAAAATTGGACCGTAACTCTTGCAAACACAGGATTGACGACTATGACCGGCGGGCGAATCCACAACATAAAGCAATATGTTGAAGGCGAAAAGTTCCTCTGTACATATGGCGACGGCGTTGCCGATATCGATTTAAAAGCTCTAACTACCTTCCACGAATCCCATGGAAAAATCGCAACGGTCACAGCAGTGCGCCCTACAAATCGATTTGGGGCGATGCAGATAGATGAAAACGAGACGGTCACAGAGTTTGCAGAAAAGCCACAGGCTGAAAAGTGGGTTAACGGCGGCTACTTCATCTTCGAGCCAGGGATCTTTGACTATCTAGATTCTGAGTGTGTATTAGAGAAAGCTCCGCTTGAAAACCTTGCTAAGAAAGGTGAACTGAAATCCTATAAGCATGAGGGCTTCTGGCAACCAATGGATACTTTCCGTGAATCTCAAGAGCTCAATGAGCTATGGAGTAATAATGAAGCTCCTTGGAAAATTTGGTGATCTAGTTCTATGGCTAATTTTTTAAAGGATTACTCGGGGAAAAAAATACTGGTAACCGGACACACCGGCTTTAAAGGTGCTTGGTTATCTAGAATTTTAGTTTTAGCTGGTGCAGATGTTTACGGCTTAGCACTTGAGGCAGAAACTAATTCACTCTTCGATGTTGCCGGCGATTTAGGGCTAAAAGAAAGCACAATTTTGGATATTCGCGATCGCAACGCAGTGGAGAATTACTTTACGATACATCGATTCGATGGAATTTTTCACCTTGCCGCACAGCCTTTAGTGCGCCGATCGTATAAAGAGCCGATTGAAACTTTTGATACAAATGTCATGGGAACTGCGCATATTCTGAACGCCGCAGTGAGCAATAAAGCCACGCACTGGATAGTGGCGATTACCACGGATAAGGTCTATAGAAACGTTGAAAAACTAGGTGGATATTTAGAGGATGAACCCCTCGGCGGTAAAGATCCATACAGAGCATGGTAGTGCCAGTGCCAGCAAAGCCGCCACAGAGATGGTTGTTTCTGCATGGCAGACAATCGCAAGCCACAATGAAGAGAAAATTGTAATTTGCTCGGCGCGTGCTGGAAATGTGATTGGTGGTGGCGATACTGCCGAAGATCGATTAATCCCAGATTTGATTCGTGGTTTTCACGCCGGTGAAAAAACCATTATCAGAAACCCTGAATCAATTAGACCCTGGCAACATGTTTTAGATCCACTTAATGGCTACTTAACTATGGGATCTGCACTCATTGCGGGTCGCACGATTTCGCGTGCTTTTAACTTTGGCCCAGGCGAGGAATCCAAGTTAACCGTTGCGCAGATGGCAGATTACGCCTGCACGCAGTGGGCGGATTCAAAAGGTCTAGATATCCAGATAGATCCACAAGCAGTTCATGAATCAGGTTTGCTCTGGCTCTCGTCAGAGTTAGCCACTAAAGAGTTAGGCTGGAGCAATCGATTTGAAGCCCATGAAGCAATCCGCTGGACTATTGATTGGGAAAAAGAGTCAATGAACAGTTCACCATTAGCGGCTTTAGATCGACAAATATTTGATTTCTACGGCGTACAGCGATGAAAAAACTTTCGGTCATCACTCCTTGCTATAACGAAGAGCTAAATGTAGAAATCTGCGCGCAAGAGTTAAAGAAGATTATGCAGGAACAGTTGCCGAATTACGACTACGAACATATTTTTGCCGATAATGCTTCGACGGATTCAACGCTTATCAAGTTACGTGCAATTGCAGCTGGAGATAACCATGTCAAAGTGATCGCCAATAGTCGCAACGTTGGTCCTTTTAGAAATATGTGGAACGCCATGAAGAGTGCAACGGGGGACATCGTTGTTCCTCAATTGGCCGCAGATTTGCAAGATCCGCCATCTGTAATCCCAGAACTTGTTAAAAACTGGGAGGCAGGGTTCTTAGTAACTTACGGTGTTCGCGCCAAGCGTGAAGAATCACTACTTATGCGTTTTGCTCGCGGACTGTATTACCGAATAATCAAAAAATTTGCCGCCGCCGTTATTCCACTTAACTCAGGTGAGTTTCTGCTTGCGGATAAGAAAGTCATCGATTCGATTTTGGTCGTAGATGACCAGTATCCATACATCAGAGGGTTAATCGCTCAAACCGGAGTTAAGAGCACATCAGTGTCTTATACCTGGGTGAAGCGTGAGCGGGGCAAATCAAAGAACAATTTTATTGCCTTGATTGATCAGGCAATAAATGGCTTCGTTTCAACTTCACGGATTCCGGCACGTTTGGCCTTATTAGGTGGCTTTATTCTTTCGTTTTTTGGCTTCGCCTATGCCTTATTTACAATAATTGCGGTTCTGACTTCAGGTGGAAGCGCACCAGTTGGAATTCCAACAATTATCGTAGGAATCTTCTTAATGGGTGGAGTTCAGCTGCTCTTTTTAGGACTAATCGGAGAATATATTTTGAGTATTCACGGGCAAGTACGGCGAACACCACCAATGTTTGAAATCGAACGTATTAATTTCAAGGAGAGATAATGGCAAAGAAAAAATACGTCGCACCCAAAGCCGTTGCACCCAAAGTTGTTGCCCAAGAAACCTTCCCCACACCAATTGCATTGGGAATTAAAGCATTTGCCATTACCGGAACTTTTATGTTTATTGTTCAACTCCTTCGAGGTGCAGGCCTGAGTGAAGGTCCAGACAAGGCAATTTATGCGTTCGCCATTCTTATTGCAGGTATTTTTCTGCTGATTGGGTTTTCTCAAACCACCAAAGTCAACGGAAAGTATCTTTATGGCGGTTTGGCCGCCATTTGTACTGGGGTTGGAATTGCTGGAATTGAACAACATGCACCGATAAACGGAGTCATTCTTTCTAACAAACTCTGGCTCGGTTTTGGGCCATATGTGCTTCTATTGGCAATAGGAATTTCACTCTTTATTATCAAAATAATTCATTGGGAATCATTGAACATTTTTTGGAAATTTCTTTTTTCTATAATAATTATAGCTAATTCAGTGTTAGTTGTGCCAAGTATTTGGCAGGACTCTAGTTCGATTATCGAACCCAATCACTCCGAATATATCCTGAATGAAATGATTTCTCAGAGTGAAGGTTACTGGCCCTACTCTGATTTTATCCCGCAGTATCAAAGTTTTTATGGATTTCTATTGCAGCCGTTTACAGGCGGAATGGATGCAGCGCGGATATCTGAAGTGTCTCTCATTCTCCTGTCTGTGCTTAGTCTCTTAGCTTTGGTTCTTGGGGTTTTTATTGCTTGGATTGCGATTGATCGACGTTCAATATTTTTGGCTATGGGTTTAGTTATTCCATTCACGGCTTTAACTCAGTTCCCTACTCGAGAAGGCTACCTTGGCTCAATTTCTACTTTGCTCTCTGGACTTCCAATCCGTATTTTGCCAGGGCTCGTCCTAATTGCCATCGCGATACTGCTGATTCGTAGGTCAGCCAATATGACAATGAAAGTAAAAACTCTTTGGTACATTGGATTTGGTTATATATCAGCAATTACTGCTTGGCAGTCTCAAGATTTTGGAGTAGCTGCGGTAGTTGCTTGCTATCTTGTCATGGCTTTTGCTGGGAGCAATAAATTTATAGATATTAAATACATTGGTATCTCTCTTTTAGGGTTTGTACCTGGATTTGCGACGTACCCAATAATTGCTGCAATTGCGGGCAAAGCTGTTAATATGGATTACTTCCTCTTTTTCTCACGCCAATTTGGTTCAGGCTTTGGCTCTGAAAGAATGCGCACACCAGGTCCTGTGTTAGTTATTTTGCCACTAATAGTTTTGCTCTTAGTGATTCACGGTACGTACATCTATAAATCGAAGAAGAATGTTTCTATCTCTGAAGCATATTCTCTAAATAGCTTAATTGGTTTTTCATTTGCACTTTGGTCACTATTTGGCTTTACGTATTATTTAAATAGATCGTATGCCTCAGGTCAAATGCAGGTATTGTTTTTACCACTTGCAATTTCCGTGGCAGCTTTATTTGGAATTCTTTTGAAGGACCCCGTCAAGAGCTTCGTGTTTGGCGATTACCAAAAAGGATTCCTCCTCTCTGTTAAGTCAATTAAATCCAAGAATTTTCCATGGGTATTTCCACTCCTACTTATCATTTCATTGCCATTTGCAACTCTAATATTGACCCCTAATCCAACTATCGAGTTAAAACGATTAACCCAGACTGATTCGGAATTAGGTTGGCCGAAGCCAACAATCACTGCCTCAGTAGCCGATGCCAAAGCAGCGGCAAAGTATGCGAGCGAGAATAATTTGAGTATTGCCTTTTTTGGGGCATCTTCTAACTATGTACAGCGAGAAAGCGGAGTTAAATCTGCAAGCATTTTTAATTCACCGTTTGATCTAACTATTGGTTTAAAGGCAGCGCAGACGGCCTGTAACTTTATTTACTCAATTAATCCAGATGTGATCGTTGCAGGCGATGAAGGGGCGGCTTTATTCCAGTTCGAAGGAAAGACGCTCTGCAATGTATATATTCAACAAGATATCCCTGGGGTTCGCAGTGGACATTTCGCCGTCAAAGTTTCAAAGTAAAGGGAGCAATAGTTAATGGAGATCGCAACTAAGTGTCCAATCTGTGAGAGTTTAGGAAATGCGGTGCCCGTCTACCCATCAAATGTAGACGAGACCAGTTTTTCAACAGAGATCTTTTCGGCTCGTAGATTGCCAGATCGACGCCACTATCAATGGGTGCGTTGCAAAAAGTGCACACTTCTGCGGTCAGATCCCGTTTTAGATGTTGATTTGGAAAAACTTTATGTCGAATCGACTTTCGATTATTCAACTGAGGTTGATGGATTGAAAAAGACATATTTCAGCTTAGTAAAGAAGGCTCTAGCCGGAAAGAACTTCAAAAAATCTATCTTTGAAGTCGGCGGGGGTAATGGATTCTTTCTGGAAGCAGCTAAGGATGGTGGCTTTGCTAATGTCGCGGGTGTTGAGCCAAGCACCGAGGCAATTGCTGCGGCACGTTCAGATATAAAGCCACACATGATAGCCAAGATGATGAAGGCCGACGTTCTTGCTAGCAATTCATTTGAGGTCGGAACGATGTTTCACACCTTGGATCACTTAACAGATCCTGTTTCAACATTAAATGACTGCATGAACGCCTTGCAATCTGGCGGTGTATTTATTGTGGCAATCCATAATGAACGTTCATGGTCAGCGCGTTTAATGGGAGAGCGCTCACCGATTATCGATGTTGAGCACACCCATCTATATACCCGTAAATCTGGCGAGGCGTTATTTAAGAAGATTGGTTTTATTGATGTGCGCTCTGGTGCCTACAACAACCACTATTCACTTGCTTATATTTTGCATTTAATTCCGATTTCGCGAACTTTTCGTAAGCGCGTTTTAGAAAGCTCTGTTGGAACACTTCTTGGAAAAATTAAAGTGGTAGTCCCACTTGGGAACATGTGGGTTGCGGGCACAAAACCTTAAATTCAAAAACCTTCCCGGCAACACCCAGTGCATTCTCAGTAAATTGGTGTCTAATTGACTTATGACACAGGCAACCCGTATCTATAAGCATTCCAGTGCCGGAACTGATTGGGCGGCGCTATTGCTGGGTGGTGGACTTGGTTTAACGCTCGCACTGCAGTTAACCACTGTGCGCAAGAGTGATTTTATGACGGTCTATGCAAATATCGCTTCGCTCTCAAGGCTTCTTGCCCTTGTCGGTAC
>JACSDF010000017.1 GCA_015660815.1 Actinomycetota bacterium | reverse complement strand
CTAACACGGTTTGGTGCACAAGTTGTGCATAAAGCAAATGCCATGGTTCACGTTTCCGGACATGCTGCTGCGGGCGAACTTTTATACTGTTACAACATCGTAAAACCGAAGTATGTATTGCCTGTTCATGGCGAATGGCGCCACTTAAAGGCAAATGCCGAATTAGCGATTTCAGCAGGGATGCCCCGTTCTAACGCTTTAATAATTGAAAATGGAGTTGTCGTAGATTTGGTCAATCACGAGGCATCAGTTGTTGGTGCAGTGCCGTGTGGCTTTGTTTATGTAGATGGTCAAAGCATTGGTGATATTACTGAGACATCACTTAAGGATCGACGAATCCTAGGTGAAGAAGGATTTATTTCAGTCATTGTTGTGATTGATTCGCAGAGTGGAAAAATCGTGGCAGGACCTGACATTCATGCCCGTGGCTTTAATGAAGATATGGCACTTTTTGATGATGTTAAATTAAAGATTGAAAAAGCTTTAGCGGCTGCAGTAATTGATGGAATAAATGGAACTCATCAACTCTCTCAAATCGTACGTAAAACAGTTGGTGGTTGGGTCGGGGGAGAACATCGGAGAAAGCCAATGATTATCCCTGTCGTTATTGAAGTGTAAGCGCGGCGAGCCTAGTCAAGCCAAAATTGCCAAGCCTTTAAGATTGTTAGTGTGGCTAAACGGAGAAAATCGAAGTCTAAGAGCGGCGCAGTAGGCAGCGCCTTAGCTCGGGCAGTGAGCTCTGTGTGGCGATTTGTCGCAAAGACCATTGGAAGTAGCGTTCGATTTCTTGCCCGCGGCGCTCGAGAGTTGGATCCAGCCCATCAACGCGATGGCTTTGCTTTTTTCATTTTGATTCTCGCATTGGTTGCTACTGCAGGGACATGGTTTCATGCAAATAACATTGTAAGTCGCGCAATATATTCACTCATTTTTGGTGGATTTGGTCGCATCGGTTTTGTGGCGCCACTTGTTCTCATATATTTTGCATTTAAATTATTTAGGACTCCTGAAGACAAAAAAGCTATCGGCAGAGTTATCGTTGGAACTTTTGCACTTCTTATCTCATCTACCGGACTAGCGCATCTACTTAATGGTTCAGTCGGCACTGGCGCTACTGCAATGCGAGATGGTGGTGGTTGGCTGGGTTTTGGTGTGACAACGCCGTTGGTTGCTGCGATGACATCTGTTTTGACCTACCCAGTGCTAATAATAATTTTCATATTTGGGTTGCTGGTTATTACTGCAACGCCAGTTAGCGTTCTAATTTCTCGTATTAGATCAATGTCAACGTGGTTATGGTCAAAACGTCCCGAGAGGCCAGTCAGTGAAGAAGTTTTTGAAGTTACTGATACACCCCCTTTTGAAACTCCAATAGTTGCAGCATGGAACGAGCCTCATGCTGATGAAGAAGAGTTAGATGAGGATAGTTTTGATGAAGAGTTCACCGTTCCAATTCCAGTGCCAACCGCACTTGTTGCAGGTAATAAGCGGACCGAGCAACTTTTATTAACCGCCGATTCAACATATGACCTTCCCCCTTTAGATTTACTCAGATCAGGGCCAGCGGCCAAAGCGAAAAGTAAAGCGAACGAGGTCGTTGTTGCGGCATTAACTGAAGTTTTTCTACAATTTGAAATAGATGCTCAAGTTACGGGCTTTATGCGTGGACCGACTGTGACTCGTTATGAAATAGAACTTGGTAATGCCGTAAAAGTGGAACGGATTACCGCTCTTGCTAAGAACATTTCTTATGCAGTTGCAAGCGGTGATGTGCGGATCCTCTCACCAATTCCGGGAAAATCAGCGGTTGGTATCGAAATTCCTAATGCAGACCGCGAAATTGTAGCGTTAGGAGATGTTTTAAGATCAACGGTTGCCGGTCAAGATCATCACCCTATGCTCGTTGCCCTCGGTAAAGATGTTGAAGGGAATTTCATTTGTGCAAACCTTGCCAAAATGCCGCATCTCTTAGTCGCAGGTGCAACTGGCGCAGGAAAATCTTCAATGATAAACGCGATGATTATCTCTATCTTGGCACGTTCAACTCCAGATGAAGTGAGATTAGTTTTAATTGATCCTAAACGCGTTGAGTTAACGGCTTACGAGGGGATTCCACACTTAATTACCCCGATTATCACCAGCCCAAAGAAGGCCGCTGATGCGCTGACATGGGTCGTGCGTGAGATGGATTTGCGCTATGAAGATCTCTCGACTTTTGGCTTTAGACACATCGACGATTTTAATAAAGCGGTAAGGGCTGGGAAGGTAATTGCACCCGAAGGTAGCGATCGCACAATTGAGCCGTATCCATATCTGCTCATTATTATTGATGAACTTGCCGACTTAATGATGGTTGCAGCTAAAGAGGTGGAAGAGTCAGTTGTGCGAATTACGCAGCTTGCCCGTTCAGCTGGAATTCACTTAGTTCTTGCAACTCAACGCCCATCCGTTGATGTTGTGACGGGTCTTATTAAGGCTAATGTTCCATCTCGTCTCTCTTTTGCAACAAGTTCATTAGCCGATAGTCGCGTAATTTTAGATACTCCCGGAGCCGAGAAATTAGTCGGCCAAGGTGACGCACTCTTTATTCCTATGGGTGCCAGTCGTGCAGTTCGAATCCAAGGCGCGTATGTTTCTGAACGTGAAATTGAAGCCGTTACTGCACATGTGAAGAAACAACTTAAACCACGATACCGCGATGATGTCACTGTACCCATGAGCCACCCAAAGATGATCGATAAAGAGATTGGCGATGATTTAGATATTCTCTGTCAAGCAGTCGAACTCGTTGTTGGAACACAATTTGGTTCGACATCGATGCTTCAAAGAAAACTTCGAATAGGTTTTGCAAAAGCTGGACGAATGATGGATCTTATGGAGTCGCGCGGAATTGTTGGTCCATCGGAGGGCTCTAAGGCTCGAACGGTTATGGTCAGGCCTGATGAGTTGGATTCTGTACTTGCAACCCTTCGTGACTACTAAAAAAGGCCAACCATGCAGTTTTGTTCCGAATTAACCCTTTGTTCTGAGCCTCATATCTATCGCTATGACTGAATTGAGTTCTACAATTACACTTTGACCTCCGCACGAATATTCTTAGGGATTCTTTTATGACGCTCGGCTCAATGATAAGTAAGGCGCGTAAAGACGCCTCCTTATCTATTGAGGATCTAGCTTCTTTGACTAATCTTCGAATCGCTCTATTGCGTGAAATTGAAGATAATGATTTTTCACATTGCGGCGGCGATACGTATGCTCGTGGACATGTTCGAAGTATTGCTCGAAAATTGGGAGCCAACGAAGAGGAGTTCTTACGAGCATTTGATGAGGAGCAAGCTAGCGTAAAACGTAGTATTCAAGAGCTTCTGGTTGAAAATAATATTATGCGCAAAGCCAAAGATAAGCGCAAAGTTTCCCTTAAGACTTTACTTCTGATCTCAGTTATCTCACTAGCTCTTGCCGCAGTTGCACAAGTCGTCATTTCAAATACTTCATTTAATGAACAGGCAACACCTACGGTTTCTGCAACACCTACGGTTTCTGCAACACCTACGGTTTCTGCAACACCTACGGTTTCTGCAACACCTACGGTTTCTGCATCGCCTACGGTTTCTGCATCGCCTTCTGTAAAACCTTCGGTGCAAAACACTTTTTCAACGGGCACAGGCGTTGAAGTTGTAATACGTGCTGCCCGAGCAAAGAGCTGGATCTTTGTCTCTGATGCATCAGGTCGAACGCTCTTTAGTGGAGAGATTCCTAAGGGCGCTACGCGAATATTCACCACGAATGTGAGATTGGATCTAAGGGTTGGCAATGCAGGGGGAGTAGATGTGCAGGTAAATGGCAATAAGTTGCCGTCAATCGGCGTAAACGGTGCTGTGGTTAGCGTGTCGTATGGAGTCGATTCATAACCCGATACGATTTGGCCAATGAAACGCACCGTTGCTGTCGTCACTTTAGGGTGCTCACGAAATGAAGTTGATTCTGAAGAGTTAGCTGGACGTTTGGCCGCCGACGGGTGGAGTTTAGTCGATGATGTTGAGTTGGCAGAGATTGCTTTAGTAAATACATGTGGCTTTATTGAATCGGCTAAAAAGGACTCAATAGATGCCTTATTGGAGGCCAACTCTCTAAAAGGACATGGCATAACACGCGCTGTAGTGGCAGTGGGCTGCATGGCAGAGCGTTATGGAAATGAACTGGCAGAAGCCTTGCCAGACACTGATGCAATATTGGGTTTTGATGATTACAAAGATATTTCCGCACGGTTGCAATCCATCATAAATGGGAATAAACATGTTGCTCATATACCTAGAGATCGACGTGCACTGTTGCCAATCGCACCGTCTGATCGTGCAGAGAATCGTCCTACGGAAGAGTTCACACGAAAGCGCTTAGGAAATGCACCATGGGCACCACTAAAGATTGCATCGGGATGTGATCGGCGCTGTTCATTTTGTGCAATTCCATATTTCAGAGGCTCCTTCATTTCTCGTCGCCCTCATGAAATTCTGGATGAGGCGCGTTGGTTGGTGGCCAATGGAGTCACTGAGTTATTTCTCGTAAGCGAGAACACCACCTCCTATGGAAAAGATCTCGGCGATTTGCAGTTGATGGAAAAGATTTTGCCTGAGATAGCCGCCATTGAAGGCGTCGAGCGAGTTCGCTTGTCTTATCTGCAACCGGCTGAAATGCGCCCCACATTGATACAAGCAATGATTGCAACACCAAAGAGTGTTCCTTATTTCGATTTATCCTTTCAGCACACCAGTCCAACTGTGTTGCGTAGAATGCGCCGATTTGGTGATAACGAAAAGTTTTTACATTTAATTCATCAGATAAGAGTCCTTTCACCAGAGGCAGGAATTAGGTCTAATTTTATTGTTGGATTTCCGGGCGAAACTCAAGAGGACTTTGATGAACTTGCAACGTTTATTACTCAAGCGAAGTTAGATGCAGTTGGAGTTTTCGGTTACTCCGATGAGGACAATACTGAAGCGCTCAACTTGAGCGAAAAAGTTGATTCAGATGTAATTGCCCAGCGCCTAGAAACTCTCTCTTCGTTGGCCGATGAAATGGTGAGTAATCGAGCCCAAGCTCGTATAGGTGAAAATGTGCGAGTACTTATTGAAGATTCTGAGTTACAAGAGGGAAGGGCTGCCCATCAAGGCCCAGAAGTCGATGGTTCGACGACCTTCTTAGGTACAGATTTCCTTGTTGGGCAGTATGTTGATGCGGTGGTAATTGATTCAATGGGCGCTGATCTGGTGGCAAAACCCTTATGAAGCTCCCTAACTACATAACTCCAAATTTCATTACCGTGGCACGATTACTCTTTGTTCCAGTCGGCGCTTATACACTGTTTAAAAATGGCGGAAATGATCCGCTATGGCAGTACATCTCATGGATTGTCTTTTTCATTTTGGGTTTGTCGGATATTTGGGATGGTAATTTGGCGCGCAGTCGAAATTCGATTACGGAATTAGGAAAGTTTTTAGATCCCGTAGCTGACAAAGTCATGATCGGGACCGCGATGATTTCATTATCGATTTTAAATAGATTGCCGTGGTGGATTACGATTGTTATCTTAGTTCGAGAAATTGGGATCACTATTTTCCGATTGGCCATTATCAAACGAGGCGTAATCGCTGCCAACAAAGGTGGCAAAATTAAATCAACTTTCCAGAACTTCGGGGTTGGCTTCTACGTATTGCCTTTAGGCGAAGGGTTATATTGGTTTCGCGATGGCTTTATGCTAATCGCAGTAATACTCACTATCGTAACCGGCTTTTATTATGTACAGTCGGCATTCAGACTAGGCAAGTAGGTACTCGTGATGCTTTCACCTGAAATCATTGAGCTCGCAACCGAGATTATTGATGCTCTACGCGAACGCAATGAAACCCTTAGCACGGCTGAATCTTTAACTGCCGGATCGGTGAGTTCGGCAATTGTGACAATCTCTGGAGCCTCCGATGTTTTTGTAGGCGGCCTTACTGCATACCGCGATGAGATAAAAATCTCCCACCTTCACGTCGACCCGGTTCTAATCTCAGACCACACATCAGTTAGCGAACAAGTTGCCGTTGCAATGGCACAAGGTGCACTCGCATCATTTGGAACAACGTGGGCGATTGGCACGACCGGAGTAGCGGGCCCGAATCCATTAGATGGTCATCCCGTTGGCGTGGTTTGGGTGGCTATCGAGGGTCCGGTTTCGCAGACAATAGAACTTTCGCTCTCAGGTGAGCGTGAAACTATACGAAACGCAGCTACAGCGAGTGCGATTGCCACGTTTGCGCGTATCCTTAGGCATCGAAGTTAACGCGCTAAATTATTAAGGAGAGGGGGTATCGCAATGGTTCTTGTCCGTGAAGCCGTCGGCCTCACCCTTCGCGCATCTCGCACCTCTCAATCACGTACGTTACGTGATGTCGCTCGTGCGGCTCGAGTCTCTCTTGGATATTTATCTGAGGTCGAACGTGGTCAAAAAGAAGCCTCTTCCGAGCTTCTCAACGCAATCTGTGCCGCACTTGGACTTTCACTCTCAGATTTGTTTAGCGATGTTTCAATTGAACTGGCAAGCCACGAGAGCGTGGTTCTTTCTGTCGTCGATGCCGCTTAATAAATACGCACCACAAGTAAACACGCATCGCCGCACACACAGTGCAATTCTAATTGCCACTAAAGAGCTTATTGCTACGGTGGGCCTTGCCAATATGACCATGATTGAAATTGCTGATACATCCGAAGTTTCTCGTGCAACGTTGTATAACCATTTTCGCGATAAGGAAAGTGTTGTCGCAGCTCTTTGTGAATCTGAATGTGAGCGCTTAATTTCAATTGCACAAGGCGCTGCTAATGCATGCGATGCTTTAGAACTTCTTTCGATTGAAATCTCAACCGATGCCGCGTTGGCACATATGCGAATTCATGATCCAGCGGTACTTACTAGGGCTTTAGGTTTAAGAGAGCACCGGTTGTGGGGTCGCTTCGCCAATGAGTTGCTACTCATTACAGGTAGTCAGCTCCTTGCTCATGTTTCGTTACTGTGGCTTATAGGACAAGTTCTCCAACCTATTGCCGCGCACAATTCGAAGTTGCAAGCAGAGTTATTGATCTCCCGTGCGCATATCTGATCTTCGCGAGCGTTTAAAGCTTTCATTTGGCGAAGGATCACATTTTCCAATTGATATTGCGCTTTCCGAACTTGGGAGCAAAACCGTCAATGAGGCATTAGCCCTAGGTATAGAGGCAGATCAAATTTGGAAAGCAGTGTGTAAAGCCCATCCAAAAGAGACAGAAAAATATAGGTATTAGAAATGAAACTCACGACATTTGTTACTGAAGTTGATCCCACAAGTCCACCACTTGTTTTAATCCACGGACTTGGCTCAGCTGCAACCACATTTAAACCAATTCTTGCAGAGCTATCGAAGAAATTTCGTGTCATCAGCGTTGATTTACCTGGTCATGGACAGAGCCCATACTCAAAGAGCCAAGCAATGGACCCGGCTTCTCTAGGAGCTGCGATTTTTGAAACCGTAAAAAGTGAGCACGGGATTGAAAAGTTTCATGTAGTTGGTAATTCGCTAGGGGGATGGATTGCACTAGAAATGGCAGCATCCAGGCCCGAGCAGATTTTAACTGTTACCGGATTAGCACCTGCTGGATTGTGGTTAGTCCCGGCTACTGGTCGATTGCCGAGCGAAGCGCGCTCGTACTATTTAGCAAAATCACTCAAACCTTTTATTAAAATTGGACTAAAGTCGAAACTATTGCGCAAAATTGGATTTGCGCGAGTGAGTCCTAAGTGGCAAGAGTTAAGTTATGAAACCTGTTTTGATGCAAGTATCGCCGTTGTTAACTGTCGAAGTTATTTCCCAACGTGGGATGGCATGATAGGACGGCGCTTTGATGCAAAGATTCCAGAGAGCGTCCATGTGACTATTCTCTTTGGTGATAGCGACAACACGTTACCTGCCGAGCATTCACAAGAGCGCTCTCTATCGCCATCTCACAGCATGTGGCTGACGATTGAAAACTGCGGCCATGCTCCAATGTGGGATCACCCTGATTTAGTATTAAAGGCAGTGCTAGAGACTACATCCCGTTAACTTCTATTGAAGTCACTGAACCAATAAAGCTTGGTTGAAAGGGTAGTAAAGGCAGAAGACATGCGTTGAGAGCATGGTAGATATCTGGTTTTCCCGGCCACGTAGTTTCAATTACCTGCAACTGCGAATTGAGTTCATGATGCCAAGAACCAAACTCTCGATCAATAACATGGCGATCAATGAATGACCACCAAAGGTCGTAGTCAATCAAGAATTTTTCTTCCCCTGTCATTTTCCAGAGTACATATGCTGCCATTACCGCCTCTGCGGCAACCCAATGCATTCGGGAATGAACAACGGGGCGCATCTGCCAATCCATTGTGTAAATGAAGCCGGGTGAGTTGTCAGCATCCCATCCATATTTTTTAGCGTGTTCGTAAAGCTTTCTGGCACCTTCTTCTATCCATTCGTATCCCGCTTGATCTTTAACAAGTAAACCAACCTGCATAACAAGCCTGGACCATTCAAATAAATGGCCAATAGTGACACCATAAGGTCGAAATTGATCTGCTGGATTGTCGTGATTGAACTCCAGTTCAGGTTTCCAGTTGGATGTGAAGTGCTCAGGAAGTAGCCAGTGATTATTTCGTGCAAACTCATTTATAGTGCGCCTACAAATTGCTAATGCCCGATCAAGGTACTTATCATCCTTAGTGAGATCAAAAGCGGCTGTAAGTGCCTCTACCGCGTGCATATTTACATTGATGCCACGATAGCCGCTCAAAGTAGTAAATTCCAAGTCCCATTGATCATTCATCATTTCAAACTCGGAATCCCAAAAAAATCTATCAATAGCATTTTCTGCTCTCTGTAAAAGCTTCGATGCACCTTCGACTCCAGCAGCGGTGGCCGTAATAGCGCCTAGGAGGACAAACATGTGATCGTAACCGAGCTTTGAATCTCCAATCGGCTTTCCCGATGAATCAATAGCGTTAAAAAATCCTGAGTCTCCTTGGTCAAAAAACAAATCATTAAGGGCATCCACACCATGTTTAATTAGTCGAGAAGAGTCCTGTAAACCCATCAAATGTGTAAGACCAAAAACTTGGATCATTCGGCACTGTACATAGGCTTGGCGAGGTTGGCTCGAATCGACTTTCCCTTGCGAATTCAAATAACCAAAGCCACCGCTAGTTATCTCTGATCCGCGGGCAAATTCAATGAGAGATTTTGCCTCTTTTAAAAGGAATTTCTCCCCATAAATTGTAGAACCAGTGTCATCAAGTAAAGAGTTACTCATGCATCTAAACTGAAATCTCTTCACGGGCATCAACGAATGCGTTCACACACTCTTTAATCTCATCGAAAGTATGGCTTGCACTGAGCTGAATTCGAATGCGTGATTTACCCATTGGAACAACGGGGTATGAAAATGCAACTGCATATATTCCCCGATCAAAAAGAGCTTTAGCCATAGCTGCTGCAACATGTTCACTGCTAAACATCACCGGAACAATGGGATGCACACCCGGAAGTAGATCAAAGCCCTCTTCAACCATCAAGGCTCGAAAGTACCGAGCATTTTCTCTCACCTTACCTGCTAACTCCGGATTCGAACTAATCAATTCTAAAGCTGCGATTGTTCCAGCCACGACTGATGGCGGCACAGAGTTTGAAAATAAATACGGACGGGCTTTTTGGCGCAACATCTGCACTATTTCCGGATGCCGTGAGCTAATGAAACCTCCAGATGCTCCACCTAACGCCTTACCAAGAGTGCCTGAAATAATGTCGATTCGATTTTGAACTTCACAATGCGCTGGAGTTCCGGCTCCGCCATCGCCGATAAATCCGGTCGCATGTGAATCATCAACCATAACCAAAGCCCCGTATTTTTCGGCTAAATCGCAGATTCCAACGAGAGGGGCGAGGTAGCCATCCATAGAAAAAACTCCGTCAGTAACGATGACGATATTTTTTGCTGCAGATGCCGCCTGAAGTTGAATCTCCAAATCAGCTAAATCGCGATTTTGGTATCGGAATCTCTGTGCTTTGCACAATCTAACACCGTCGATAATCGAGGCGTGGTTGAGAGCGTCAGAAATAATCGCGTCATTTTCGTCGAAAAGCGCCTCGAAGAGACCGCCATTTGCATCAAAGCACGAAGGGAAAAGAATCGTTGCCTGAGTAGAAAGAAAGGAGGTTAACTTATCTTCAAGGGCAACGTGCTGGGTTTGTGTGCCGGCAATAAATCGAACACTTGCCATTCCAAATCCAAATTGATCCAGGGCTGACTTAGCGGCATTAATCACCTGTTCATTATTTGCCAATCCGAGATAGTTATTTGAACAGAAATTTAATAGCTCTTTTCCGCCTGCATGCACGTGAACCTGTTGCGCACCTGTCAAAGCGCGTTCGTTTTTATAGATACCGGCGCTATCTAGGTTATCCAGTTTAGTTTTTAAACCATCTATAAATTCAGGAATCGAGGACATAATTAACTCCAATCCAGAATTATTTTCCCGCAGTTACCTGATCGGGCAAGTGCAAAGGCAGCTTCCCACTCTTCGGCGGCAAATCCATGAGTGATTACTGTCGAAACATCGAGTCCTTTGTGCACCATAGAGTTCATGGAGTACCACGTCTCATACATCTCTCGCCCATAAATGCCTTTGATCGTAATCATATGAGTTACAACTTTAGCCCAATCAAAAGAAATGGCTTCAGAAGGTAAGCCAAGGGCGGCGATTCGCGCACCATGCCCCACATTAGCCAGAATCATTGGCATCGCAGATTTATGTCCGCTCATTTCAAAGGCAACGTCAAAGCCCTCTTTCATTCCTAACTTCTTCATAGTGGTAGAAACATCATCGGTTGAAATATTTATCGCTGCATCCACACCCATTGAGCGAGCTAAATTCAGTCGATACTCATTAACATCGGTCATAACTATAAAACGTGCGCCCACAAAGCGAGCAATGGCTGCAGACATAAGACCGATTGGGCCAGCTCCCGTTATTAGAACATCTTCGCCAACAACTGGAAAACTTAAGGCTGTATGTACCGCATTTCCAAGCGGGTCAAAAATCGCGGCGAGTTCTAAATCAATATCGTGTGGGTGTAGCCACACATTACTTTCAGGAATGGATACATATTCGGCAAAAGCGCCATCGCGATTAACACCAACACCAATTGTGTTCATACATAAATGGCGACGACCCGCGCGACAGTTACGGCAGAGTCCGCAGACAATGTGACCCTCACCTGAAACAAGATCACCAACTTTTATGCTTGTTACATCGGCTCCAATTTCACTGACTCGGCCCACGAACTCATGGCCTGGAATAAATGGGGGATGTAGATTCGTATCAGCCCAAGGATCCCAGCTCTCAATATGTAAATCAGTTCCGCAGATTCCGGTTTTAAGAACTTTTATCTTTACATCGTGATCACCAGTGACAGGCTCTGGCACATCAATGAGCTCTAAACCTGGAGCTCGACTGCTTTTGTATAGAGCCTTCATGCGAACTCCGATCCTAATCTAGGTTCATAACCTTACCCGCAGGCTTTGCCGTCCTATCAACAAGGGTACGTCGAGAAGGTTATTTCTTGTGCGGAAGTTCAAACCAACGAATTGGTCCAGCATGCTTAACCCAGAGTTTTTGACCTACGCTAAATCCGAGCGGTCCGGCAATGCGCGCCGTGATCTCTTCATCTGGCCATGAATCTAATAAAAGTTGAAGAACGGCATCATGGCCGTAGTAATCGACTTTAGTAACGATTGCGCTCAAGCTCGCGGCCGAGGGCTCTGGAGAAACTATTATCTCCTCGGGCCTGATAACTAATTGGCCAAGCTCTATTTCGCCTTTGAGATCAATCTGTGAAAGAGCAAATCGAATTGATTTACTCGCATCGCGCTCGGCCTTTAAAAGCAGAACATCACCGGTACTGACCGCGATTTCAGGAGAGATTGGATTGGAGTAGACGTTACGTGAGCTTCCATATTGGAGAATTTGTCCATGACGCATGAGTGCAACGATATCGGCCGAAACTAATGCCTCTTCGCGGTCATGAGTAACCATTAACGCAGTTGTCTTTCTCTCCTTTAGTAAATTGCAAACCTCTTCGCGCAGCTCATTTCGCAAAGCGGCGTCAAGAGCACCAAAGGGCTCATCAAGAAGTACGATCTGCGGTTTGATTGCAAGGGCTCTTGCCAGAGCGACACGAGTTTGTTGCCCACCACTTAATTGGTATGGCTTCCTAGTAGCTAAATTTTTCAATCCAACGAGATCGAGCATCTCATCGACTACGTCGATCTTCTCATTTTTGCTAACTCCAAAACCAATATTTTCAGCAACGTTAAGGTGTGGGAAAAGCCCTCCCTCTTGTGGAACATATCCGATATGTCGTTTGTTAGGCGGGAGTACAAGAGAGGAGATGCTAACTAGTTGTTTACCAAAGCGAATCGTTCCTGAAGAAGGCGTGATTAAACCTGCGATAGAGCGAAGGAAAGTTGTCTTGCCACAACCAGATGGCCCGAGCACAGCTGCAAAAGCTCCTGATGGAACAACAATCGATAGATTCTCGACAATGGGTCTGCCATCGAAGTGAACGGTTAACTCATGTACCTCAAGTGAAGTCATTGGATAAGCCCTTCACTCTGTGCTTGAGAATCCGACTTGTCCGGCCGAGTAAGTATAAATGTAGGAATCGCTGCGATGATAATTAAAACGAGAGCATATGGCGCTGCTTCGTTAAATTTACTGATGGAGGTTGCCGCCCAAATCTCGGTGGCAAGCGTCTCGAATCCAGTAGGGCGCAACATTAAAGTCGCAGGTAGTTCCTTCATGGCAGTAAGAAGCACTAATAAAAAACCGATTAATATCCCCGGCGCAGCTAATGGGAGGGTCACGCGCCTAAAGGCGGCAAAGCCTGTAATACCCAGCGTTTCTGATACATCATTGAGAATAGGAGCAATTCGCTGCAGACTGGCTCGTATTGAGCCAACGGCCTTTGCTAAAAAGAGAAGGGCGTAAGCAAATGCCAATACTGGCAGAGTCTGATAAATCCAAGGAAACTTCGAGCTAAGGGCTACGAGTGCCAAGCCAATAACAACACCGGGCAGGGCATGAGTAAGCAGGATAGAAGACTCTGCCAACTTTGGAATGAAGCCAGATCTGCGCGCCAGAAGAATGCCCAGCGGGAGTGCGAGCGCCATGGCAAGTATTGCGCCGGCAAATGATGCAATCACAGTGGAAAAAGTTGCTGAGATTAAAGAAGTAATATCGATGTTCTCAGTGTTTTGGATAAATCGTGTTGTCAGAACCCAGAATGGAACACCGAGGGCTAAGAGTGCATAAGTGAAGATCAGAGTAAGTAATGGCCATCTAAGCCAACCGACTTTTATTTTAACGTGTGTCTTAACAATTCCAGCATTAGATTTAATTACAGTCCGTCGACCGCGCAATCTAAACTCCAAAGCGATGATAAAGATTGCAAGGAGAATGAGGGCTAGCGAAATAACGGCTGCGCCATTGCGATCAAATGTAGCTCGATACATCGTATAAATATTTCTGGTAAAAGTATTGACTCCAAGCAGAGATACTGCGCCAAAATCACTCAATACATAGAGAAAGACAAGGAGTAGGCCGGCAGAAAGACTGACTCGCATCTGTGGCCAGATAACTCTACGGAGCACCGCCAGTTGAGATAGACCTAATGATCGACCGGCTTCGACTTGAGTAAAATCAATTCGTCGCAGACTCGCAACTGCCACCAAAGTTACATACGGGCTAGTGCTCAGCGTGAGAACTAGGACCGCGGCCCAAAAACCCTTAAAGCCTGGATAAATTGAGATCCAGGCATAAGTTAAAACGTAGGATGGAATGGCTAGCGGAAGAACTGACAAGATAATAGGCAGGGAACCAAAAGGAAGTGTGACGTTGTAAATGAGCCACGCGAATGTTGAGCCCACAATGAAGGAGAAGAGCAGAACAATGCTGGCTAATAGAATTGTTGTTGTATAAATCTCAATAGTTCGATCGCGAAACAATAAATTAGTCAGGGATGCCCGATCGATTTCGCTACCACGCTTAATGAGGTAGAGCAATGGAATTGCCGCGATTGCGATCACTAGAATCGCAGTGAAATTCAGGGAGAAATCTTTTTTGAAACCAGCATTACCTCCCGATCGAACTACTCTGGAGGAAATCGCGCTGAACTTAATTATTAGAGTAACCCGACTTTAATAAGCAACTCCTGTGTTTGCTTGAGATCTTTAAGAGAGTCCAAGTTAACAATTGGCGCGCCAATCTCCTTAAGAGTTGGCTGCCCTGATGGAGTTATCACATTAGGTAAAACCGAATATTCGTGGGTCTCTGAAACAAATCTCTTCTGAGTTTTCTCTGTAAGCAAGTATTCAATTAACTTATGTGCAAGAGATTGATTTTTGCTGGTATTAAATACCCCTGCACCTGAAACATTAATGAGATTTCCAGCATCTCCTGGCCCAAAGAAACCATTTACTGCATTTATTTCGCGCCCAAGTGCCTTAGAGACTTCCCAGGTGTAGTAGTGATTAACAAGACCTAGTTGGATTTGACCAGCATCAATCGCTTCAACGATTTGGCTATTCTTTTCAAATAACTTGGGATTGTTGGCAACAATCTTGGTTAGCCAATTCTTCGCAGCTTCATCCCCGCGAATAATCCGAAGCGCCGTGACGAAAGCCTGAAAAGATGCATTAGTTGGTGCAATTCCAAACTTTGAACTCCATGATGGTTCGGTGAGATCATCAATTGAGGTAGGAAGAGTTGTGACGGCTCGCGGATCATAAGCAAAGACTCGAGCTCGACCCGTCAATCCAACCCACTGCCCAGAAGAGGCTTTAAATGATGCAGGTACAAGTGAGAGAAGTTCATCGGGAAGTTTCTTAAATAATCCGTCCTGTGCCACAGCTCCTAGAGCACCAGCATCTTGGGAGATAAAGATGTCGGCCGGAGAATTTTCACCCTCCTCTAATATTTGCGCGGCAAGTTCGGCTGAGTCTCCATATCGAATATTGAGTTTAATTCCGCTTTCAGCTTCAAAATCGGCTAAGAACGGGCCGATGAACTCCTCACTACGCCCGGAATAGACGGTCAGCGATTGGCTATCTGAACCACCGATTCCGCAGGCGGTTACAGTTAGAAGAAGTAGTGAAATGACGATGGCTGCTTTTATTCTGCGCATTCGAATCCTTTGGTAGGCAGGCTCATACTGTGTGGATGCACCTATATGTCGAAGGGTATCTAGGATGTACCTATTTAGGCAACAATAGTGTTGCGTAAATGAGTGGTAAAACTTATGTCATACCTCACACGGATTTCAAGCAGCGGCCTTTGACTTCTGAAGCTAGCGCGACACGTTCAAATCTGTCAGTGGCACCTGCTACCTTTCGAACAGGTGTTCGGTTATCCTAACGCTGTACAACCAGAGCGGTTCCACTTTCCGCGCTCGCTTTGCCCACAGCCTCTGTGGTCAGTAGCGAACTCCGTCGGTGGGTCTCCGTACCTTCTGGGCCAGACCCAAACGAACTGTCGTAATGGCAGGTACGTTCTATCGAAAGGAATGAAGTGGCTACTGAAAAAAATAATAAAGCGCAAGATGCTGCAGTAGAAAAAGCAACCACCGAACGCCAAAAGGCGCTCGACACAGCCCTAGCCCAGATCGAACGTCAATTTGGAAAAGGCTCAGTTATGAAGATGTCAGATCGTGCCAACCAGATTGTTGAGGTAATTCCAACTGGCTCAATCGCCCTCGACATCGCTCTTGGTATCGGTGGACTACCGCGTGGTCGCATCGTAGAGATCTACGGACCGGAATCTTCAGGTAAGACAACACTTACATTGCATGCAATCGCTAATGCACAAAAAGCCGGCGGAATATGCGCCTTCATCGATGCTGAGCATGCATTCGATGCAGAGTATGCAAAGAAGCTCGGTGTTGATATCGACGCGCTATTAGTGTCGCAGCCCGACACTGGTGAGCAAGCGTTAGAGATTATGGATATGTTGATTCGCTCTGGCGCGCTTGATCTTGTCGTCGTTGACTCAGTTGCCGCTCTTGTTCCGCGTGCTGAAATCGAAGGCGAGATGGGTGATTCGCATATGGGGCTACAGGCCCGACTCATGTCACAGGCCTTGCGTAAAATTACTGGAGCCCTGCATCAATCAAAGACAACTGCAATTTTTATTAACCAGTTGCGCGAGAAAATCGGCGTCTTCTTTGGCTCTCCAGAGACAACAACCGGTGGTAAAGCATTGAAGTTTTACGCATCGGTTCGTTTAGATATTCGCCGAATTGAAACCCTTAAAGATGGACAAGAGGCCGTTGGTAACCGCACGCGAGTTAAAGTTGTTAAAAATAAGATGGCACCTCCATTTAAGCAGGCCGAGTTCGACATTATTTACGGAACGGGTATCTCTCGCGAGGGCTCTTTGATTGACATGGGAGTCGATATCGGAATCGTAAAGAAATCCGGTGCCTGGTATACATACGAGGCCGATCAACTTGGTCAAGGTAAGGAGAATGCACGTACCTTCCTTCTCGATAATCCAGATCTTTCAAATGATATTGAGAGCAAGATTCGCGCTCACTTTGCACCGGTACAGGTCGATGCAGACTTAATTGCAGCTATCGATGAGGCTGCAGCAGAGGTTGATTTCTAATTAGCCTTAACTTCACAAAGGTGGACCAGGGAGCTGACCCTTACGAACTCGCGCATACGATTGCATTAAATGCTCTCGTTACACGAGCCAAAAGTAGGGGTGAGCTCCTGGCTCATCTTAAAAAGCGTGGCGTTGAGGATGACGTTGCTAATGCAATTATCTATCGCCTTCAAGAGGCGGGATTAATAAATGATGCTGAGTTTGCAAAAGCATGGACGCAGTCTCGACACAACGCTAAGAAATTATCTAAGCGGATGATCGCCGGTGAACTCCGGACTAGGGGAGTTGATCAACTCTCTATTGACACTGCCTTAGATGAAATCGATGGAGAAGATGAGTATCAGATGGCATTTTCACTTGCGATGAAAAAATACTCAACGATGTCGCGATTGGATGCCGAGGTTCAAATCCGTCGCATTCAATCACTCTTGCAGCGTAAAGGATTTGGTTTTGATGTTATCGGTCGAGTTATTCGCGAATTAGATATTCACTCAAGCGAGCCGCTGTAGCGACAACGGCCGCTGCATGAATGCGGCCAGGTTGGCGACCTAAGCGCTCAATAGGTCCGCTAATACTTACTGCAGCTATTACTTTTCCATTAGGTGCTCTCACAGGGGCCGACACCGATGTAACTCCGGCTTCGCGCTCTCCAACGGACTGTGCCCATCCGCGCCGACGATCTGCGGCTAACTGAGCTGCGGTAAAGCGAGCGTTAGTTAAACCACGATGAATTTTTTCACTATCCTCCCACGCCAATAATATTTGGGCGGCCGAACCTGCAGACATAGTCAAAGCACTTCCCACTGGAACCGAATCACGAAGACCTGAGAGGCGTTCGGCAACGGCTACGCAGATGCGCTGATCACCCTGACGTTTATATAACTGAGCACTCTCTCCAGTTGCATCGCGTAATGCGGCAAGTGCTGGACCGGCAGCGGCAAGTAAGCGATCCTCACCTGCAGCTGAACTCAACTCTGCGCTCCGAGCACCGATAGTGAAGCGCCCCGATAAGTCGCGTGTAACGAGGCGATGAAATTCAAGAGCCACCGCCAATCGGTGGGCCGTGGGACGGGCGATACCTGTTGCGGCAACGAGTTCTGCTAATGAGTGAGGACCAGCCTCTAGCGTGCTCAAAATCGCTACGGCTTTGTCTAATACGCCAACTCCGCTATTCTTTCTGACCATAGAGTGATATTAGCATCCCACTATTTGATATGGCAATATGAAGGAGTAAAGATCAATGGCTAAAACATTAGCGGAGAAAATTTGGGACGAGCATATTGTGCGCTCCGCCGCGGGAGAGCCAGATCTTTTGTATATAGATCTACACCTCATTCACGAAGTTACCAGCCCACAGGCCTTTGATGGTCTGCGCCTTGCAGGGCGGAAAGTGCGACGTCCAGATTTAACTATTGCAACTGAAGACCATAATGTGCCGACTCAAAATATCGATCAACCTATCGCTGATCCAGTTTCGAGATTGCAGGTAGATACGTTGCGCGCTAACTGCGCAGAGTTCGGCATTCGTCTTCACTCGCTGGGAGATAAAGATCAAGGAGTCGTACACGTAGTTGGACCACATCTTGGTCTCACGCAACCTGGAATGACAATTGTTTGCGGAGATTCGCACACATCAACGCATGGCGCTTTTGGAGCTCTTGCCTTTGGTATCGGAACCTCTGAAGTTGAGCATGTTTTAGCTACGCAGACACTTCCATTGGCCCGACCTAAGACCATGGCTATTAATGTCGAAGGTACATTGCAGCTCGGTGTAACTTCCAAAGATATTATTTTAGCGATAATTGCAAAAATCGGTACAGGTGGTGGACAAGGATATGTAATCGAATATCGTGGTGAAGCAATTCGCGCTTTGTCCATGGAATCGCGAATGACAGTCTGCAATATGTCTATTGAAGCGGGTGCTCGAGCAGGATTAATTGCACCCGATCAAACTACTTTTGATTATATAAAAGGTAAGCCACATGCCCCGCACGATTTTGATGCGGCGTTGGCTTATTGGAAAACTTTGTATACCGATACGGATGCTAAGTTTGATGTCGAAGTTACTATCAATGCCGACGACCTCGAACCTTTCGTAACGTGGGGCACTAATCCAGCCCAGGGTGCACCGCTTAACTCACATGTTCCTAATCCTGCAGATTTAAAAGATGATGAAGCCCGAGGAGCTGCAGAACGTGCCTTGATCTATATGGGTCTTGAGGCCGGCATGCCCCTTAAAAACATAGCCATTGACACTGTTTTCTTAGGCTCTTGCACTAATGGTCGAATTGAAGATTTACGCGCGGCAGCGCACGTTATTAAAGGCAAGAAAATTGCATCCACGCTTCGCATGTTAGTTGTGCCTGGTTCTGCGAGAGTGCGTTTAGAGGCCGAAGCTGAAGGACTAGATAAAGTGTTTATCGACGCCGGCGCCGAATGGCGAAATGCAGGATGCTCAATGTGTCTAGGCATGAACCCAGATCAACTCGCAGTTGGAGAGCGCGCGGCATCGACCTCAAATAGAAACTTTGAAGGCCGACAAGGCAAAGGTGGGCGCACTCACTTAGTAAGTCCACTTGTGGCCGCAGCGACGGCGATACGCGGCACACTTTCATCACCGGCAGATTTGTAAAGGAGCGATTACATAATGGAAAAATTTATCAAGCACATAGGAAGTGCAGTTCCACTTCGTCGTAGCAATGTAGATACCGATCAAATCATCCCAGCGGTTTATTTAAAACGTGTAACACGAAGTGGTTTCGAAGATGGTTTATTTGCAGCGTGGAGAAGTGACCCTGAGTTTGTATTAAACAATCCAGCCTATGGTGATGCCACGATTTTAGTTGCCGGCGTTGACTTTGGTACCGGATCATCTCGAGAGCATGCAGTATGGGCGCTGCAAAACTATGGTTTTAAAGTTGTCATCTCCAGTCGCTTTGCCGACATCTTTCGAGGCAACTCATTAAAAGGTGGACTCTTAACGGTAATTTTAGATCAAAGCGATGTTGAGGCGATTTGGCTTGCCATTGAGGCCGATCCGACAACCCAGATCAGCGTTGATTTAGAGAGCCGAAGCGTTTCATACAACGACGTTGTTCTTGGATTTGCAATCGATGATTACACCCGCTGGCGATTGATGGAGGGTCTAGATGACATCGGTTTAACCATTAAAAACAGTGATTCCATCGATATTTTTGAGAAATCACGCCCAAATTACAAGCCTGCAACGCTTCCAATCCGCGTTTAAAGCACGCAAAATAGGCGTAAATAACTGATTTTCTATCTGGGGAGCGTAAAAAGATAAAACCCTCAAGGCTAAATTGAGAGTTTTCTATGCGTAAAACAGGTGATTTTTAAGGGATTTTGCGCAAAATAAATATTGCGACACACCTACATGAATAAGCACATCACACCTAATAGACGCGTAAGTTTAAGAACACGTTAAGCGATTGCTTAACATTTACACGTAAATAAGGGGATTTCAATGAATAAGGCCCAATTCATTGCGGCGTTGTCACCACACTTCAACGACAGCAAGAAAGAAGCAGCTCACGCTGTAGATATCGTTTTTGACACAATCGTTCGCACGCTATCAAAGGGCGAAGATGTAATGATCAACGATTTCGGCAAGTTCAAGAAAGTTGATCGCAAAGCACGTATGGGACGTAATCCATTCACTGGCGAGACAATCAAGATCAAGGCTTCAAAGAAGGCTCGTTTCTTGCCTGCTAAGGGCTTGAAAGATGTCATCTCAGGTGAGCGCAAGCTCGGACCTGCACCAAAGCCAGAACCAAAGCCAGTTGTTAAGGCTAAGCCTGTCGTTAAGGCCGCTGCTAAGAAAGTTGTTGCTAAGAAGGCTCCGGCCAAGAAGGCTCCAGCTAAGAAAGTTGTTGCCAAGAAGGCTCCAGCTAAGAAAGTTGTTGCCAAGAAAGCTCCAGCAAAGAAGAAGTAATTCATTTATAAAGGCGGGGTCAGCTAAGGCTGGCCCCGTTTTTATTTCATCGGCAGTATTATTGCCAGCATGACGGAGTACAAGGTTTCTTATGCTCCACCAACAGGAAAGCCCCTTGGCACAAATCTAGCTTTCAAAATCGGCACCTTTATCTGCATCCCACTTCTCAATCTCGTCGGAAAAAAACGCTGGCGCGGGGGTGAGAACATTCCAAAGAGCGGAAAGATCATTGTCGCCAGCAATCACGTCTCCTATTTAGATGTCTTATTTTTAACCCACTTTCTCTATCGAAACGGTCGCGCCCCGCGCTACATCGGCAAAGAGGGCGTCTTCAAAGTTCCAGTTATTGGGAAGATTGTCTTGGCAGCTGGTCAAATCCCTGTAGTGCGAGAGAGTAAGGATGCCGCTAAGGCCCTTGAACATGCCGTAAAAACACTAAACGCCGGTCACCTCTTAGGTGTCTATCCTGAAGGAACTCTCAGTAGAGATCCTTCAAGCTGGCCGATGATTGCAAAGACCGGACTTGCAAGGCTCGCCATCACAACACAGACGCACGTTATTCCAATTGCGCAGTGGGGTTCGCAAATTGTGATGCCAACCTACGAGAAGAAAGTAAAACTCTTTCCACGCACTCCCATCAAAATATTAGCGGGCAAGCCGCTTGATTTATCGAAGTGGTACGGCAAAGAAGATGACCCAGCCGCACTCATAGAGGCGACTGCCTTTGTTATGCGCGCCATCACCGATCTGCTTGAAGAGCTTCGCGGTGAAAAACGTCCAGTAGAAATCTTTGACCCGCATAATTCAGATTTACCACGAACCGGAAATTTTAAAAAGAAGCGATGAGTAAAGTAACCGTCTTTGGTGCGGGGCAGTGGGGCAGCACAATGGCCCAGGTTTTAGTTGATGCCGGCAATCATGTTCTTATTTGGGGTCGGGATCAAAAGGTCGTTGATGAGATTAATCAGATGCATACAAATTCGAAGTACTTAGATAATAATGTTTTACCCACCGGCTTGCGCGCGACAAGTGATTTACATGAAGCCTTCGATTACTCGTCAATCTATGTCTTAGCCGTTCCCGCTCAAACTCTGCGTGAGAACCTCAAAACCTGGAAGCCATTGGCCTCTCAAAACGCCCTATTTATCAGTACTCTAAAAGGTATTGAACTTTCAAGCCTACAACGGATGTCTCAAATAATTGAAGAAGTTATGGAGACCTACAACGTTGCGATAATTACTGGGCCAAACCTTGCAAATGAATTAATTTTGCGACAACCCGCCGGAGCTGTCGTAGCAGCACACACAATGATTAACGCAGAAAAAATCGCAAAGATGTTTGCGACTCCCTACTATCGCGTCTATACATCGATCGATGTTTTAGGCTGTGAATATGCGGGAGCCATTAAATCCGTTATCGCGCTTGCGGTAGGAATGTCGATTGGAATGGGTTTTGGGGAAAATACGCAGGCCATGGTTATCACTCGTGGTCTCAATGAAGTTGCACGTCTGTCTGCCGCCTATGGAGCAGATCCCCTCAGTGCTGCAGGATTAGCTGGAATGGGTGATTTAGTTGCAAGTTGTGGGTCACCACTTTCGCGTAATCGAACCTTCGGTGAGATTTTAGGTCGCTCTGGGTCAATGCAAACTGCTCGTGAACAAGTAGTTAAAACAGTTGAAGGCGTCGCCTCCTCTGGTGCAGTTCTTGAAATTGCCCAGCGAATTGGCATTGAAGTTCCAGTCATTGAGGCCGTTGCAGATGTTTGTGCAGGTAGCGTTACCCCAATGCAGGCCTTTGACCGTTTAATGGAGATCACTACTCGATCAGAAAACTTCATTCGATGAGAAAAACTATCGTTGCCATTATCTGCGGGGGTCGCAGCAGCGAACATGAGATCTCGTGTCTTTCGGCTGGAGGCGTTCTGGCAGGATTGGACACAGAAAGATTTGAAGCCATCCTCATTGGAATCACTAAAGCGGGTAACTGGGTTCAGTTGCCCAGTAACTATCCATTATCAATCATCAATGGGGTACTTCCAATCGTTGATGAGAGCCTCACACCCATCATCGCCGATGTTCACGGCTTTTCGGTCGACGGAAAACCAATGAAATTTGATGTTGTTTTCCCTACTCTGCATGGTCCATACGGTGAAGATGGCACTATTCAAGGTTTCTTCGAAACTGCAGGTATTTCCTATGTCGGTAGCGGAGTTATGGCCTCAGCTGCGGCCATGGATAAATCCTTTTCTAAAACGGTCTTTGCCGCTGCAGGCATGAACGTGGCCAGCGGTGTTGTCGTTACTAGCTCTAATTGGAAATCAAAGAGTGCAGATTTGGTTTATCCGGTTTTCGTCAAACCCGCCCGCGGTGGATCTAGCCGCGGTACACACAAAGTTAAATCTGAGAGCGAATTAGAGGATGCGCTAAAGGATGCCTTTACTTTTGATCGTAAAGTGATGATTGAAGTTGCAGTTGTGGGGCGCGAGATAGAGTGTGCAGTTCTTGAAAAAGATGGTGAAGTCATGGCATCGATTGTTGGTGAAATAGTGATAGATAGTAAGTATGAGTTCTATGATTTTGAAGCGAAATATTTAGATGATGCGACAACTGTTAATGTGCCTGCCAACATTCCGGCTGCTGCCAGTGAAGAGATTCGCGCAAAAGCGGTGCAAGCCTTTAAGGCACTTGGATGCAGCGGTCTTGCGAGAGTAGATTTTTTCTACTCCGAAAAAGGTGTAGTCGTCATTAATGAGATCAATACAATGCCTGGTTTCACGGCAACATCGATGTATCCAAAGTTAATGGCTGCATCTGGGGTCGACTACACAACTTTAATAACAGCGTTAATTGTCACTGCGCTCACGCGAAGCAACGGAGTACTTGGTAACTAAGCCCAAAAATAGTTAAAGCTCAGATATCTTTCAATCCTTTAACTTCCTTTGAAAGCCTTCATGATTTGTGCCATTCCACCACTTAAATCGGCGGGAATTACCCAAATCTTGCTGGCAGTACCATTTGCAATCACTGGAAGCTGCTGAAGATATTGATATGCCAAAACATTCTCATCAGGATTTGCAGCATGCACTGCGCCGAATACCTTCTTTATCGCCTCGGCCTCACCTTCGGCGCGCAAAACTGCGGCTTGGGCATCGCCCTCTGCACGCAAAATCTCTGCTTGGCGCGCACCTTCTGCGGTAAGGATTTGGCTTTGTTTTTCACCCTCTGCAGTCAAGATCGCAGCACGCTTATCACGCTCGGCGCGCATCTGCTTTTCCATCGACTCCTGGACACTTGGCGGTGGATCAATTGCTTTAATCTCCACGCGATTGACTCGCACTCCCCACTTACCTGTCGCATCATCTAGAACAACTCGAAGCGCGGTGTTAATGGAATCTCGTGAAGTAAGCGCCGCCTCCAAATCCAAACTACCGACAACGTTACGAAGTGTTGTTACAGTCAACTGCTCAATACCTTGAATGTAGTTTTCAATCTCGTAGATTGCAGACTTTGGATCTGTGACTTGAAAGTAAATAACTGTGTCGATTGATACTACTAGCCCGATGACAAGAGCGGGCGCATGTCCTTGTACTCAAGTGGCCTTCCACCCAATGCTGGTATCGCTCAACTAAGCCTGTACTCGCTTGTGGAATTATTCGAATTGCTCGCGAAAGAACGACTCCAAAGATAACAATGAGAAGTGCCAAAACTCCATATGAAACCATCTCTACTTACCCTTTCTGCTTAACTATTGCAGTTGCGCCTTCAATGGCAACAACTTCCAGCTGTGCACCATCGTGAATCTGACCAGCATTACTACGAGCGCTCCATGTTTCTCCATTTAGTTTTACTAAACCTTGGTTTTGAGTAACAACCGATAAAGCAACCGCACTCGCACCGATAAGCGCCTCAATGTTAGTCGCCTGATCCGCAGGCTTCTTTTTCAAATGTCGTAGTGCAATGGGACGCAAAAACATGAGCGATCCAGCTGCGCCAATTCCAAATACAACGCCCTGAACTACAACTCCAAAGCCAAGCCCATGAGCGCCAGCTGCAAGGAGGGCTGAAAAGGCAAGGGAGGCGAAGAGCAAATCAACCGTCAGCATCTCGACAATGAGCAAGATTCCTGCGGCAAGTAACCACATCCAGATCTGCATGTAATCAACCTCCAACTAGAGAGTGCAACTCTTTCTTTTGACAAGCCTACTCTTTTGGGGGGCTGCAGCCAATCGAATTATTTTGGCACCTCTAGTTAAAGAAGGAGGCGACCGACCAGCGAAGTTAAACCGTTGAATTAAAGTCAACGAATTCTGAGGCCATCTTGGTATATGGATTTGATTACTATCTCAATAACCTCGGAAGGATCTATGGTTAACGGGTTTTCACTCAGGACTAGGAAGTCGGCCTTCATGCCTATCTCGAGTGCGCCACGCTCTTGCTCTCGAAACAATTGATAGGCAACGTTTTTTGTGTAAAAAGTTAATGACTCCTCCATTGTGATTGCTTCAGATATATTCCAGTTTCCGCCACTCTTCTCACCAGGCTGTAATCGATTGACTGGAACTGCCAAAGCGAGCAAAGGAATCTGACTAGTCACCGGCCAATCACTGCCAAAGGCAATTGTTGCTCCACTCTCAATTAAGGAACGGAGGCGATATTGCGAGTCATTTCTTACTTTTCCGATGCGGGGCAGAATTAACTCTTTATTCATTGGATCTAAATAGCACCACAGTGGCTGAATATTTGCGATGGCACCTAATTTTTTAAATCGAGGTAAATCTTCATCGCAGATTAACTGGGCGTGAACGATAACAGGGCGTCGATCCCACTTCGGGTTTATCTGCATCATCGCTTCAATGACATCTAAGGCCTGCTTCACCGCTGCATCACCGATGGCGTGAATATGAAGCTGAAACTTCAACAAATCGAACTGGGCCACAGCATCTAAGAGTTCGTCATCACTCCAAATCTTTATACCGCTTGAATCTGGGTTATCAAAATAAGGCTCCATTAGCGCTGCCGTTCCGGCCGACAATGCGCCGTCGGCCAAGAACTTAATGCTGTTAGCTTTAACTAAATCAGGATCAGGGAGTGCGGCAAATTCTTCGCGTAAAGCCACAAACTCATTGACTTTCGATCGCCATGAACTAGGGGATGCTAAGAGTGAGAGATTCATTGCAATAGTTAAATCCCCAGATTTAGCTGCAGACAAATACGCAGATGCCATATCTTTTTCAACCCATGAATCAATTGCGGCAGTGACTCCAAAGCGCAAATAAGCATCACATGCGCTTTTAATCGCTTGCACGTCACTTTCAGTCGAATCCGCTGGCGCTTTATCTAAAACAAGAGCCATGGCGCTTGGTTCTCGTAAAACTCCTTTAGGCGAGCCGTCTGGGCGGCGAGCGATTGTGCCACCTTCAGGATCAGCTGTTACCTCGTTGATACCTGCGCGTTTTAGCGCTTCGCTGTTTACCCAAATGGTGTGATGATCGACTGCATGTAAAACAACTGGGCGATCGCTTACAACGCTATCCAGCCAGTGCGCATCGAAATCTCCGCTCTCAATAATCGCAGCTTCATAGGCACCACCGATGATCCACGGCTCATCGGGATTATTGTCAGCGAATTTTTTAACCGCTGCAAGAATTTCATCCAGTGAGGTAAGGCTATTAATCTTTGGGCCAGCCGCTTCTCGTCCACCAAAAATTGGATGTGCATGACCATCGAGAAACGCTGGAATAACAAATGAATCTTCTAGATCTATACTCTCATCGAAGTGCTTAGCATGGGCTTGTGCTCCGATAGCAATAATAGTTCCATCTTCAACAAGGATTCCATCAAAAATTTCTTTTCCCGCAGACCAGCACGTAGCATTGCGAAATAATGTTCGCACAGTTAGTTAAGAGTGGCTAATTAATAAGTTACTGGGCAGGTTAAAGTGCGAGTTATTCCTGGAACTGCCTGCACCTTTGACAAAATAACGCGGCCAAACTCTTCCATGCTCGGCGCTTCAGCTCGCATAATGACATCGTATGGTCCAGTTACACCTTCAGAGAGAGTCACGCCAGCGATTGACGAGACGGCTTTAGCAACTGAACTAGCTTTGCCGACCTCGGTTTGAATTAAAATGTAGGCCTGAATTGACATCGCTTTTCCTTTCGTTGGTGGCCAAAGGCTACTTCAGAGAAGGTGTTACTGACCAGTGGATTAAGGTTAGGGTTATGAACTTTGATGAGGCTCACGTCATCGCTACCGTGGCAGAAATCTTCCGAGGCGATCACACTGGAGTTCTTGTTGGTATTGGCGATGACGCAGCGGTCGTTAAAACTTCACCTCTCTCCGTTATTACTACCGATATGGCCGTAGAAGGTACGCATTTCAATCTTGAATGGTCGGGTGCATTTGATATTGGCAGAAAGGTAACAGCGGCAAACTTGGCCGATATTTATGCGATGGGGGCTACTCCACAGTACTTGGTAGTAGCACTCACGTTGACTGGCTCTGAAACAATGGAATGGATAAGTGATTTAGCCCAAGGAATTGCCCATGAAGCTAAAAGTTGTGGAGTTATAGTTGTTGGCGGAGATTTAACGAGGGGTGTGATTAAAGTTATTTCAATTACTGCGATTGGTGAGGTCGAAAAGCCGATAACTCGCAGTGGCGCCCAACGTGGAGATTCAATCTATGTAACTTCACTTCCCGGTTGGTCTGCTGCCGGTCTTTCAGTAATTCAAAAAGATACTCTCGATGACCTTGAAGCGTATGCAGTAGAAGAGTTCTGCGCACCGAACGTTGATTATTCGGCTGCACGAGCCTTGGCAGATTCAGGTGCCACTGCGATGTGCGATGTAAGTGACTCACTCATTACCCAGGCGGAGCAGATGGCACTTGCCTCTGGGCTTGGTTTTAAATTTTTCAAAGAGGCTTTCACGGCATCTCCTGAATTTATTGCCCTCGAAGAGTTAGCTAACAAAGAGGGAGTTGATGTGTGGCAGTGGATATTTGCCGGGGGAGAAGATCATGTCTTCCTTGCAACTGGCGTGGATTTACCTGGCTTGGGCGTTGGGGAAGTTGTTTCAGGCAGCGGTGTAACTGGTTTAGAAATGAAAAAAGCGCCAGAAACCTGGCGCCATTTCAATTGAAAAAAATTTATTAACGCGTAACTTTTCCGGCCTTAAGGCAAGAGGTGCATACATTCTGGCGCTTAGGTGTTGAGCCAACCATTGTGCGCACACGCTGGATATTTGGGTTCCAACGACGACGTGTCTTTACCTCTGAGTGGGAAACGTTATTGCCAAAGCTTGGGCCTTTGCCACAGATATCGCATGTTGCTGCCACGGCGGTACTCCTTTTAGATCTAGTGATGAGTGCAGAGTCCATAACGGACAGGGCG
>JACSDF010000050.1 GCA_015660815.1 Actinomycetota bacterium | reverse complement strand
ATTGAGTACCGATGCTCCGGTTATTGATGCTGATAAAGAAGTTGTTGTATCACCCAGTGGCGCCAAATCTTTTGAAGAGTGCGGGGTTAAGTGGTTTTTACAAAACAGTGGCGGCACTGATGGAGATAGCACCGCGCAAGTTCTGGGCTCTGCGATTCACGCATTTGCCGCAACAATGGTTCAATCGCCAGGTACGACTAAAGAAGAGTTGATTGCGAATCTAGAGAGTTCATGGAAACTTATCGATCCTGATTCTGGTTGGGTGAGTGCTTCGCATTTAGAAAACGCGGTTACCATGCTCGAAAAATTCGTTGAATACCATGTCAATACTACCCGCACAGTGGTCGATGCTGAAATGCGCTTTGATGTGAAGTTAGGCCGTGCTCGAATTAAAGGAAGCGTTGATCGATTAGAAGTCGAAGCCGATGGTTCATTATTTATCGTTGATTTCAAAACAGGCGGCAGTGCAATTAGTGTTAAAGATGCTAAAGCGAATCTTCAGTTAGCCAGTTATCAACTCGGAATCGCTGAAGGTGGATTTACTCAAGGCACTGTCAGCGCTGGTGCTGAGCTTGTTTATTTAGGTACAAGCACAGCGGGGGCAACGATTCGATCTCAGCATGGAATCGATGTCGATGAAGTTAAAAATAAACTCAATGAAATCGGTGAAGGCATGGGCGCTGCCACCTTCTTTGCAACAATTAATAAGCGCTGTAAAGGCTGCCCAGTGCGTAAATCCTGCCCAGTCCAAATCGATGGTCGGACGGTGATTTCATGAGCCTGGATGCGCAATTCTCACCAGAGGAAATCATTGCCAAACTTCAAGCACATCCTAAGTTCGGTGCCACGATAGCCCCAATCACGAAGTTTCAATCGGCGATCATTAGTAGCGACCTAGAGCCAGCTGTTGTCATTGCAGGTGCCGGATCTGGCAAAACCGAGACTATGAGCAACCGCGTTCTCTACTTAGTTGCTAATGGTTTTGTAAAACCCGATCAGATTTTAGGTTTAACTTTCACGCGAAAAGCTGCCGGAGAACTATCAGTACGAATACGCAAACGACTTCGCCAACTTGCATCGCTGCCTGAGTTCAAACACATTACATCGTCGGCAACTTCGGTGACAACATATCACTCCTACGCCGGCAAACTATTAAGCGAACATGCAATCAGATATGGAATCGACGCCGATGCAGAACCTTTGGGTGAAGCCGCAATTTGGCAGATCGCATCCGATGTTGTTCGCAACTGGTCGGATGAGACATATCGAAATCAAAGCGCTGTGAGTACAGTTATAAAGGATCTATTGGGACTTTCAAAGTTAATGCTTGAACATCAAGTCAAGTCCGAATGTATTGCGGCGATTGGTGAAGAGATTTTGCGGAAGTTGGCACCACTAGCAGGTGCGCGCAATGAGGAAGTCCGAGCCGTCGAACGCGCCATGCTCCAGCGTAAATCACTCTTGCCTATGGTGGAAGTTTTTATGGAACGACGAAAAACGGCAGGTGAGTTCTCATTCGATGATCAGATGTCTTTAGCCGCGAATATCGCGGAAGACTTCCCCGATGTTGGCGCATTAGAACGTGGAAAATTCAAAATCGTTCTACTCGATGAATACCAAGATACCTCGCAGTCTCAGGTACGCATGCTTTCATCACTATTTGGAGGCGGACATCCAGTAATGGCTGTGGGTGACCCAGCACAGGCTATTTATACCTGGCGCGGAGCATCGGCCGGCACGATGGCATCATTTACTAAGTATTTTTCTAAGAATGCTGATCAATTCGGCGCAGCACAATTTACGCTGCCCACAACATTTAGAAATGATGTAATGATTTTAGCTGCAGCTAATCGCATCAGTGATGAGATCAAGTCCGCAGGCGGTCAAAGCGTCGTTGCGTTAGAGGCAAGACCTAACGCTGGCAAAGGTGAAATCGCTTATGGAATCTTTGAAACCATCGATGCTGAAGCCGCTGCTGTGGCTGAATACATTAATGAGAATTGGAGCCCAACATCAGGTACAAAGGCTGCAGTCTTAGTTCGAAAACGGGCGCAAATTATGGCGATTGAAAGCGCACTTCGCAATCTAGATTTACCTGTTGAAGTTATAGGCATCGGGGGATTAATCCATGTTCCCGAGGTTGCAGATGTCGTATCTATGCTCAAAATAATTACAAATCCTGATTCAGGTTCGTCATTGATGCGACATTTAACTGGCCCGCGCATTAACTTAGGTCCGCGCGATATTGCGGCTCTCGGTTCATTCTCTCGGAATCGTGCAAAGGAGTTGCACTCAGACTCGAAAAACTTAATTAATAAGATAGCCGCCGGTAACCCTGATCAGTTAGAGGCCGATGATCAATTCGCTGGTTCGATTATCGATGCGTTAGATGAGATACATGATGCTAAAAAGAGTGGTTTTAGCGAAATCGGATTTCAACGTTTGGTGGCTTTTGCTGGTGACCTACGCCGATTACGCTCTCGCGCAGGTGGACAGATAAGCGATTTAATTAGTGAGATTGAAAACTATTTAACGCTTGAAAGTGAGATAACTCTGCGCGATGGTTCACAGACTGGTCGCAGACACTTAGATCGCTTCTTAGATGAAGCGGCAAAATTTGAACGAAGTGGTGGCGCGGTCACTGCCTTCTTAGATTGGTTAGATGTTGCCGCAGATGCCGAAGGCGGGCTAAAGGCAGGTGCCCCTGAAGTTCGAAGTGATGTAGTCCAGATTTTGACCATACACATGGCAAAAGGTGCTGAATGGGATGTTGTCGCGGTTCCAGGTTTGGCAGAAGGAACTTTCCCTGGAAATAATTCAAGTGATCCCGATAACTGGTTGAAGAACGAGAAACACATTCCTTTTCCTTTGCGTGGAGATAAAGATGATCTTCCTAAGTTTTCATTGGAAGGGATTACTAAAAATAGTGATGCGGCAAAAGTGATAAAAGAGTTTGGTACGCGTTGCGTTGAAAATATTAAGATGCGTGAAGAGATGCGCCTTGCCTACGTTGCCGTTACTCGCGCTAAATCGCATTTGATCTGCACGACATCGCGTTGGCGAGATGGCAGCAGACCTGTCGAACCAAGTGAGATTTTCTATCTGATCGCCGGAGCCGCGAGTGCACTCGGAGGGCTTATGCTCTCTGATGCGCCAGCACCCGAAGTTGGTGCTGAGAATCCAAGTATTGAAAATCCAATTACTGCTATGTGGCCTTCTGATCCACTGGGTGATCGGCGAACTGCCTTTAACTCGTCCATTGAATTAGTCAATGCAAGTTCGGCTCACACTCTTGGAGAAACCAGTAACCCTGAAATTGATTCGTGGATTAACGATGCCCAGGCTCTCATCACCGAAATCCAGCAACGCTCACATGGATTAATACACGTTCCACTTCCACCAAGGCTTTCAACATCGACGTTGGTGGCCCTTCATAAAGATCCACAAGAGCTGGCGCTAAATATTCGCCGACCAATGCCACGCGGTCAGGATCAATACTCACGGCGTGGGACTGCATTTCACTTATGGGTGGAGCGCCAGTTCACCGATGCCGATACATTATTTGGGGATGAGTATTTAGATTACTTAGATCCACTCGATGAAGATTCTAAGTTGGAGGATTTAAAGAAGGCTTGGCTAACTAGCGAATTTGCTCATCGGACTCCCGTGCGCGTCGAAGTTCCTTTTGAAACCACTATTGCAGGCGTATTAATCCGCGGTCGCATCGATGCCGTTTATGCAACTCCTACTGGCTTTGAGGTGGTGGATTGGAAGACTGGATCCACAAAGCTGGATGCTTCGGCGGCAGTTCAACTTGCGATGTATCGCTTAGCGTGGGCCAAACTATCGGGTGCCGACATCTCGACAGTGAGCGCGGCCTTTCACTATGTACCTACTTCAGTTACTCACCGACCAGCTGATTTATTAGATGAATCTGCATTGATTGCCCTTATACAATCGATCGAAGCACAATAACTAACAACTGGATTAGTTAACGTCGACCTCAATCTGCAATGGCAAATGATCACTCATTCCTGAGTGAGGATATTGAATATGTCGTACGTCGGCCGGATGAAGTTTCTGGGATAGAAAATAGTCAATCTGAACTTTTGGATACCAGCTTGGAAAAGTTCGTTGAGCAGCAAGGGATTTCCATTTGAATCCGCGCACGAAAATTGCAAAAGGAATATTTAAGTCGCCCATAATAATTATCTTAGATTTTTCAGTAATACCTAAAGTGTTGGCCCAGCGTTTTATTTTGATCAGCTGAAAGAGACTAAAAAAAGGTACGAAGGATAAGTGCGTATTAATTACTAGCCAGCCATTATCTAAAACTGCGCCTAAAGCACTGCGCGGGTGATCACGGACGTAAAAACGTCTCATCTTTCCATCAACGGGGAAAGTCATGGGCACACCAATTGGCGAGCCTTTCAAATCTAATCGATGCCATGACACCACCGGAACTTTGGAAACCATTCCGATTCCATATCCGGGTAATGCACCTTCGGTTTTATCCGTAACAACTTTCTCATTGCTTTCATTCAGTTTACGCCCGTCTTCATCTGGCGAACCTATAAGCGATGGTGCAAACGCCCAGTACGGGGTACTCATCATGGCCGCAACATCGCCCACTTGATTATGGTTTCCAGAGCGCGACAAGAAGTAGTCGACTTCTTGTAGTCCAATCACATCGCTTTTCAAGCGGTCGATTTGGGCGCTTAATAAAGCTGCGGCGTCGGCCTCTTCATCCGGAGGCATCGCCAGCCCGTGAAGGAGATTCCATGATGTTATGCGCATGGGGCGATGCTAGTAGTCTGACTCCTCCATGAGCGCACGTAACCAATCACTCTCACCAATCGATCGATCGAGCGACCTACGACTCGATTCGGCGAAATTAGCCCTGCTGTGGCAATCTGCGCAGATTCTGCCCCTGATTGAAGGTCATATTGGAGCTAATGACGGCCAACTTAGATTTCTAACTGCCGAAGACGTGGACTCTCAATCGACCGATTTTGAAATCGGTGAACGCTATTTCTTGGGTTTGGCGCGCGATGGAGGTCAAGCGTTTAAGTTTGAGTGAGGTTGATTTAACTCTTGCAATGCATGCGGTGGGTTTGGGAAATTGGCACGCAAAGCATCCATGTTGCTCGCGATGCGGAAGCGCAACAGTTAGTGATTTAGGTGGAAGCGTACGTGTGTGTGTAGCAGATTCTTCGCAACACTATCCGCGAACCGATCCTGCAGTAATTGTCCTTGTTAAAGATTCCGAAGATCGTATCTTGCTCGGACACCAACCAATCTGGCCAGAAAAACGTTTTTCAACTTTTGCAGGTTTTGTTGAACCCGGCGAATCTTTTGAAGAGTGTGTATCGCGTGAAGTCTTTGAAGAGGCCGGTGTTTACTGCAACGACATAAACTACTTAGCTTCACAAGCATGGCCATTTCCGGCCCGACGACCATTGGCTGGAGTTGATTAAGGACGCGATGGAAGGTGGTGCCAGACCTAACATCGAAACGTTCGACGTAAGAGATGCGAATGGAACTGTTGTTGAAGAGTTTGATTTCGGCCTCTTCGATCTTGGC
>JACSDF010000005.1 GCA_015660815.1 Actinomycetota bacterium | reverse complement strand
CGAACCCCGTGGCTGTCCACGCGGTGCGGCGTTTTCTTGGTATACCTATTCACCAACTCGAATTCGTTTTCCTTATATTCGAGGCTTACTACTGGAAATGTATCGCGAAGCTAAATCGCGCTTAGGTGATCCAGTGTTGGCATGGGCCGACATTATGGATGATCCAATTCGTCGCACGAAGTATCAAAAAGCGCGCGGTAAAGGCGGATTAGTTCGTGCGCAATGGGCAGAAATTTCTGAAATCATTGCAGCTGCGCACGTACACACAATTAAGAAGTATGGCCCTGATCGCGTCTTTGGTTTTTCGCCAATCCCAGCTATGTCTATGGCATCCCATGCAGCAGGTGCACGTTTTATCTCACTCATGGGTGGCTCGATGCTCTCCTTTTATGATTGGTATGCAGACCTTCCCGTTGCATCTCCACAAGTATTTGGCGACCAAACCGATGTTCCGGAATCTGCCGACTGGTTTAACTCCTCGTATTTAATTATGTGGGGCTCGAATGTTCCGGTAACTCGTACCCCTGATGCCCACTTCATGACTGAGGCCAGATACCGGGGTCAAAAAGTAATAGCTATTAGTCCCGATTACGCCGATAACACAAAGTTTGCCGATGAATGGGTTGCACCACATCCAGGTACCGATGGCGCACTCGGTATGGCAATGGGACATGTTATTTTGAAGGAGTTTTTTGTTGAAAAACAAACCCCACGATTTACTGAGTATGTAAAAAAATTCACGGATCTTCCATATCTAGTCTCACTACGTGAAAAAGATGGTGCATGGGTACCTGACAAATTCCTTGTTGCCTCCGATTTGGGTGACATATCTGATGGTTCAAAGTTCAAGACCGTTGTGCTCGATTCGGCTAACGGTCAAACATATATCCCCAATGGTTCTTTAGGCCATCGTTATAACGATGATTCGATGGGTAAATGGAATTTAGATCTTGAGGGCATAGATCCGCTACTTACTGTCTATGGACGTAGCGAAGCTTCGGCGGCACCAATTCTGCTTCCTCGTTTTGATATGGGACAGAAAGAATCAGAGAGTGGTGGAGTACTTCATCGCGGGGTTCCAACGATTCAAATTGGCGATAAGAAAGTTACAACAGTCTTTGATTTAATGCTCGCTCAATATGGTGTTAGTCGCGAAGGTCTTGAAGGTGATTGGCCAACTGATTACACCGATACATCTCCATACACGCCTGCATGGCAAGAGGAGATTACAAATGTTCCAGCAGCTCAAGCGATTCGTATAGCGCGCGAGTTTGCACAAAATGCCGATGAGTCCGAGGGTCGCTCAATGATTCTCCTCGGTGCCGGTACCAATCACTGGTTCCACTCCGACACTATGTATCGAACTTTCTTAGCCCTTGTTACTTTAACGGGCTGCCAAGGCGTCAATGGTGGGGGATGGGCGCATTATGTTGGCCAAGAAAAATGCCGACCGGTAACAGGATGGGCGCAGTTAGCTTTTGGCGCTGACTGGGCACGGCCTCCACGCCAGATGATTGGCACTGCTTTTTGGTATGTATCAACGGATCAATGGCGCTACGACGGATTAAAGTCTGAGCTCCTTGCGACACCCCTTGGTGAAAATCGCTTCGAGAATATGAGTGCCATTGATGTCATGGCCAAATCAGCACGAATGGGTTGGATGCCTTCTTATCCATCTCTTAATCGCAACTCACTAGATTTAGTTGATGAAGCTCGCGCATTAGGGGTTGAGCCTTCGGCTCACGTTGTCAACGAATTAAAAAATGGAAATCTAAAGTTTGCAATTGAGGATCCCGATGCGCCAGAAAACTGGCCGCGTGTATTAACTGTATGGCGTGCAAATATTCTCGGCTCTTCAAGCAAAGGAAATGAGTACTTCCTTAAGCATTTGTTGGGTACTGACAATTCGGTACGTGCCGAAGAAAACGGACCTGATGCCAGACCACGGGACGTGAAGTGGCAAGAGAATGCACCAGAAGGAAAGTTAGATTTACTAGTCTCCATCGATTTTAGAATGACAAGCACCGGCCTATTCGGGGATATTTTGTTGCCAGCAGCTACGTGGTATGAAAAGCATGATCTATCAAGCACTGACATGCATCCCTTTGTTCACGCTTTCACACCAGCAATTAACCCACCATGGGAAACCAAGACCGATTACGACATCTTCCAGATGCTGGGACGCAAAGTGGCCGAAGCGTCAAAGGGGCATCTGGCCGAGCGTGAAGATATCGTCGTTGTTCCACTTCTACATGACACTCCAGATGCAATGGCCAATCCAAGCGGAATTGTTGAGGACTGGAAAGATGGAAATGTAGAACCGATTCCAGGCGTAACAATGCCAAAGTTGGTTGTTGTAAAACGCAACTACACGCAGCTAGGTGAAAAAATGGGAGCTCTTGGCCCATTACTTGATCAACTGGGTACTAATACAAAGGGTGTTCCAGTAAGCGTTCTGCCTGAGATCGAATTATTGCGCCACAAAAATGGCGTTATCTCTCATGGAGTTGCCGAAGGCCGACCATCGCTTGCTCGCGACGTAGATGCCTGCGAAACAATTCTGGCGCTATCAGGTACGACTAATGGACGAATTGCAGTTGCGGGATTTAGAGCGTTAGAAAAACGCACTGGTCAACAGCTCACTGATTTAGCTCTTGATAATGAGGGTAAGCGGATTACATTTGCAGACACACAGGCCAGACCAGTGCCGGTTATTACAAGTCCTGAATGGTCAGGCTCTGAACATGGCGGTCGACGTTATACCGCATTTGCAATCAATATTGACCGATTAAAACCTTGGCATACTCTGACCGGTCGACAGCATTTCTTTATCGATCACGATTGGATAAGCGAACTCGGCGAGCAGATGCCAATCTTTAGGCCGCCGTTAAATATGCATCGCATTTTTGGAAATCAAGGCGACGGTATCGAAAAAGAGGTAACGGTTCGATACTTAACACCACACTCTAAATGGTCGATTCACTCTGAATACCAAGACAACCTTTTTATGCTCTCACTCTCACGTGGTGGCCAAGAGATATGGATGAGTGTCGAAGATGCCGAAACAATCGGCGTAAAAGATAACGAGTGGATTGAGGCATATAACCGTAATGGTGTAGTGGTTGCACGTGCCTGTGTTTCGCACCGAATGCCAGCTGGCACGGTTTTTATGTATCACGCTAAGGATCGGGTTGTAGATGTTCCTTTGGCAGAAACTTCTGGTAAGCGTGGAGGAATTCATAACTCGCTTACACGTTTGATGATTAAACCTTCGCACCTCATTGGTGGTTATGCCCAACTCACATTCGCATTTAACTACCTTGGACCAACTGGCAATCAACGCGATGAAATAACTGTAATCCGACGACGTTCACAAGATGTGGAGTACTAATGAAAGTCATGGCCCAAATGGGCATGGTGATGAATCTCGATAAATGCATCGGGTGTCACACATGTTCTGTAACGTGCAAGCAAGCGTGGACTAATCGCACCGGACTTGAGTACGCATGGTTTAACAACGTTGAAACCCGTCCTGGTCAAGGTTATCCACGTGGTTATGAGGATCAAGCTAAGGCCAAAGGTGGTTGGGTGCGCACTTCGCGCGGACGACTTCGCTTGAAAGCGGGCAGTCGTGCTCGTCGCCTAATTTCAATCTTTTCAAATCCTCGTATGCTCAATATCAAGGATTACTACGAGCCTTGGACATACGAGTATGACAATTTAATTACCGCACCCCTTGGACAACAGACACCCGTTGCTCGCCCAAAATCACTCATCACTGGCAAACCAATGAAAATTGAATGGTCGGCTAACTGGGATGATGATTTAGGTGGAGGACCTGAAAATATTGAAAAGGATCCAATCCTAAAAAAACTCGCCGAAGATGTTACAACTAAAGTGAAGTTAGCCTTCGAGCAGACATTTATGTTTTATCTGCCGCGCATCTGTGAACACTGCCTAAACCCCGCCTGTGTAGCCGCATGTCCATCAGGTGCAATGTATAAGCGCGCCGAAGATGGAATCGTTTTAGTAGATCAACAACAATGTCGTGGTTGGCGAATGTGTGTTTCAGCCTGTCCATATAAGAAGGTTTACTTCAACCATAAAACAGGTAAAGCTGAAAAATGTACCCTCTGTTATCCACGTTTAGAGATTGGCCTTCCAACAGTCTGCTCTGAAACTTGCGTCGGTCGACTTCGCTATTTAGGTCTCTTTCTCTACGACGCTGATCGCGTTGCTGAGGCTGCAGCAACTGAAAATGAAAAAGATCTATATCAAGCACAACTCGATCTCATGTTAGATCCACATGATCAAGAGGTTCTTGCCGCAGCCCGTGCCGAAGGAATTCCAGAGGATTGGTTGGTAGCGGCTCAAAACTCACCTGTCTATAAATTAGCAAAGGTGTACAAAATTGCGCTGCCTCTGCACCCCGAATATCGCACGATGCCAATGGTTTGGTATGTACCTCCACTTTCTCCAATTGTGGACGTGCTTACTGAAACGGGCCATGATGGTGAAGATGCTGGCAACCTATTTGGTGCAATCAATGCACTGCGTATTCCTCTTGCCTATTTAGCCGAACTATTTACTGCAGGAGATACCGAATTGGTTGAATCCACACTTCGTAAACTCTCGGCGATGCGTTCATATATGCGCGATATCAATTTGGGGCGCGAACCGCGACCTGAGATTCCTGAAGCCGTTGGAATGGACCAAGAGTCTATTTATGAGATGTATAGATTACTTGCAATTGCAAAGTATGAAGAACGCTATGTCATCCCTGCAGCCCACGCCGAGCAAGCTAAGGATTTAGAAAATATGGGACAGAGTTCAGGTTGCTCACTCGATGGCGTTGACCTTGGACCTAACTCAGGGCCCTTTGGTCAGGCATCAGGTAATCCAGTTCCTGTCACGATTGAAAACTTTCACATCATGAAAGATAGGCAGACAAAGTGAGCAAGGAGATCGCCCGCGCTATCGCTGCACAGTGCCTTGTTTATCCAGAGCAGGCCTTCATCGATCGATACGACGAACTGGTAAAACTAGCTAATAGATTAGAACCAAAACTTCGCAACCCTTTACTTACCTTTCTAAAAACCGCCTCTGAAATGCCACTTAATAAACTGCAAGAGCATTACGTCGAAATCTTTGACATGCGCAGAAAGTGTTCACTTTTTCTAACGTCGTGGACGCATGGAGATACTCGAAACCGTGGAATGGCTCTGGTCTACTTCATAGAAATCTACAAACGCTGTGGTCTTGTACTTAGCCCCGAAGAGTTGCCGGATCACTTAGCGGTCGTGCTTGAGTTTGCAGCATTGGAAAACCCTCAAGAGGGAGATTTACTTCTTGGTGAACACCAAGCACCGATTCTCCTTGTTAGGGATGCCTTGCATAAAAACGCTTCCATCTATGCCGGTGTATTAGATGCCGTCGTTGAATCATTGCCGGAAATGACTCCGGAGATTGAGGCCCGAGCTAAAGCGTTGGCAATTACTGGACCACCAAAGGAGTTTGTTGGTCTAAGCGGCGCAGTCGCCGTTGCATTAGAGCCGTTTTCGCCCCGTAAAGATTTCTCTTTAGAAGGAGTTTCCCGATGAGTTCTACAAATATTCTCTTGTGGTCCGTGCTGCCATATATCGCAATTTCATCTTTTGTAATCGGTTTAGTCTGGCGGTTTAAATATGACAAATTCAATTGGACAACGCGTTCATCCCAAATATATGAGGGTAAGTTGTTGAGTATTGCAGGACCGTTATTTCACTTAGGTCTTTTCGCAGTAATCGGTGGTCATGTCGTTGGTCTGCTTGTTCCTCAGTCCCTCACCGACTCCCTTGGTTTAAGCCATGAGGCTTACCACTTTGGTGCAGTCACTATGGGCGGTGCTGCCGGGATCGCGACACTTGTTGGAATCTCTCTTTTGATTTATCGACGTCGGACAACTGCGATGGTCTTTGCACAAACGACTAAAAACGATAAGACAATGTACGTATTTCTTGTTGCAACGTTGTTGGCTGGAAGTGCTGCGACATTATCGAGTGCCGGAGTTATAGGTGAAGAACATAACTATCGTGAAACTGTCGCTCCATGGGTTCGATCCATTCTCACACTTAGTCCAAATGGGGAGCTCATTATGGCTAGTCCCATTGCATTTAGAGTTCATGCCGTCATTGGAATGTTGCTCTTTATTATCTGGCCCTTTACTCGGTTAGTGCACTCATTGAGTGCACCAGTTGGATATTTGTTCCGTCCATCAATTGTTTATCGCACTCGCGATGGTCGTGGCGTTGCCGGAAACCGTAAAGCTCGTCCAGGATGGGAGCGCATTAAGTATTAATCGAGATTAAAAAACCCGCGAACCGATATGGTCCGCGGGTTTTTAATGTAGAGATTAAATACGCTCTCCAGTAACTGAACTAAACAAGTGCACTACAGATGGATTAGCGGTAACGGCGATTGTTTCGCCCGCCTTTGGAGGATTCTTTGGATCCCAACGCACAATAATCTGCGCGCCTTCATCGCCTGCATTGGCAAACTTCACATTTGAATCGGCTGGCTTTCCATACACAAAGGCATCTGAGCCAAGCTCTTCAACAACCTCAACGAGTACATGGAAGCCATCGCTGGCGGGAGTAAAGCCCTCTGGGCGAACTCCAACGGTTACTTCGCTACCTGCAGATGCTGGAACTGCAATCCCGAGATTTCCAAGCATCGCCTTTCCATTAACGATTGGAGCGTTAAGTAGGTTCATGGCAGGTGAGCCAATAAATCCAGCAACGAAAGCATTTGTTGGATTATCGTAAAGATTGCGTGGTGTATCTACTTGCTGAAGCAAACCATCTTTAAGAACTGCAACGCGATCGCCCATTGTCATAGCTTCAACTTGATCGTGGGTTACATAAACAGTTGTGATTCCAAGGCGACGCTGTAATGCGGCGATCTGCGTACGAGTTGCTACGCGCAATTTCGCATCAAGGTTTGATAGAGGCTCATCCATAAGGAAGACCTGTGGTTCGCGAACTATTGCACGACCCATTGCAACACGTTGACGCTGTCCACCTGATAATGCTTTTGGCTTGCGCTCTAGGTATGGCTCAAGATCGAGCAGCTTTGCCGCTTCTAGCACACGACGTTCGCGCTCTTCTTTTGGTGTGCCTGCAATCTTTAATGCGAAGCCCATATTCTCTGCAACGGTCATATGTGGGTACAGTGCATATGACTGAAAGACCATCGCGATATCGCGATCCTTTGGTGCAACATTTGTTACGTCACGATCGCCGATTAAAATTCTTCCAGCGTCGACTTCTTCTAACCCTGCCAACATGCGAAGTGACGTTGATTTTCCGCAGCCTGATGGGCCAACTAAAACCAAAAACTCACCGTCATTGACAGTGAGATTCAATTTATCAACTGCAGGTGAAGTGGTGCCTGGATAGATACGTGATGCCGCTTCGAAAACGACTGATGCCATGAGATTTCTCTCCTTCTCCGGGCAGGTACGTGCCCGACGGTCCGAGGATGAAGGTGATGGCCGGTTGGCCAACGCTGGAAAGAGTACGCGCAAAGAGGGTCAAATGAAAGGTCATAGGGCGTGGCCTATACTTTCCCACATAATGGAATCTCACTCGTTGGGCGCTTTGCTAGGCGATATTGCAATTGTCGCGGCTCTGATTCTGACGGCCTCTCTCTTTGTGGCTGCCGAGATCGCCCTCATCTCGCTCCGAGATAGCCAGATTCGCCAAATTGCCGTGCGTGGAAAACGTGGCGCTCGCGTTGCGAAATTAACAGAAAACCCCAACCGCTTCTTAGCTGCCGCCCAAGTCGGCGTGACCGTCAGTGGATTCCTATCGGCCGCCTTCGGTGCTGAAAGACTCGGCTCATACGTAATCCCTTGGCTAGAAGACCGAGGTCTTTCCAATGGCCTGAGCACCACTCTCTCTATTATTGGCGTGACGTTAGTAATCGCATATTTTTCACTTGTCTTTGGGGAGCTCGTGCCTAAGCGCCTTGCACTCTTTCGCTCTGAAGAGGTTTCGTTGGCATCGGCTGGATTTATCGATGTAATCGCAAAGATTTTCCGCCCAGTAATCTGGTTACTCTCTCACTCAACCGACTTTGTCGTACGCATATTTGGAATCGATCCTAAAGAGCAACGAAGTGCGATGAGCGAAGAAGAACTCCTTGATTTAGTAGCAGGGCATGCTGCATTAACCGCTGAAGAGCGTGACATTGTTGAAGAGGTTTTTAACGCATCTGAGCGACAGATTCATGAGGTCATGGTTCCGCGCACGGAAGTTGATTTTATGGATGCATCTCTCTCTGTTGGCAAAGCTATTGAATTGGCCGTCGATAAAGCTCACTCACGGTATCCGGTTGTTCGTGGCTCATCGGACGAGGTCGTTGGCTTCATTCACGTACGCGATTTATTGGATACATCACTCGCAAGTAAATCCACCAAAATTGTTGAACTCGTTCGCTCGATTATGTATATGCCGGGCACCAAAGGAGTCCTACCTGCATTGACTGAGATGCGTCTGCAAGGCCAGCACCTTGCAATCGTCTTGGATGAGTACGGTGGCACTGATGGCATAGTTACATTGGAAGATTTAGTTGAGTGTTTAATCGGTGACATTCGAGATGAATATGATGAAGTAGATGCGGATCTCTTTGTGGAACCACGGACAGGTGATTTTGAGGTTGATGGCTTGATTTCGATTGAGGATTTAATCGAGCAGGTCCAACTTGAAATCCCAGATGGCCCATATGAAACTGCCAGTGGATTTGTGATGCATTATTTAGGGAGAATTCCAAAAGAGCATGATGTCGTGAACCTCAATGGCCTGCGAATTACAGTGCTTTCCATGGAGGGCAAGCGCGCTGGCCAACTATTAATATCCCGCACTACGTGATGTGTGAAAGAATCACTCCATGATCATGAAGCGAGTTTTCTCAGGGATCCAACCCACAAGTGATTCCTTTCATCTAGGCAACTACTTAGGTGCACTTAAGCAGTGGGTTGAGCTTCAAGATGGACACGATGGGTTTTACTGCATTGTAGATTTACATGCCTTATCGGGTGAAATTGAGCCAACGCTTCTGAGAAAACGTACCTTGTCATCTGCAGCGCAGTTAATTGCACTTGGAATATCTCCTGAAACTTCAACGCTCTTTGTGCAGTCACAAGTTCCACACCATAATCAACTAGGTTGGTTGATGGAGTGCTTGGCAGGTTTTGGTGAAGCAAGTCGCATGACGCAGTTCAAAGATAAGTCAGCAAAAGGCGGAGCAGAATCAGCCCGCGTAGGTTTATTTACGTATCCAATGTTGCAAGCTGCCGACATTTTGCTCTACCAAGCAAATCTGGTACCCGTTGGAGAAGATCAGCGTCAACACATTGAGTTAACACGCGACTTAGCAGGACGTTTTAATACTCGCTTTGGTCAGACATTTACAATTCCAGAGAACTTTATTTTGAAGAGCGCTGCAAAGATTCAAGATCTACAGGATCCATTTTCAAAGATGAGTAAATCATCAGGCTCATCAGCTGGAGTTCTTGAAATTATGGATACACCTGAATCAAATATGAAGAAAATTAAGAGCGCAGCCACAGATGCTGGACGCGAAGTAAAATTTGATGAGAAGGAAAAACCAGGAATCAGCAATCTCCTCGCGATTCATAGCGCTCTTTCTGGCCAAACTATCACTGCCCTTGAAAGTGAGTTTGAGGGAAAGGGTTATGGTGATTTTAAAATAGCTGTTGCCGATGTTGTTGTTGAATATCTTCGCCCAATTCGCGCAAAAGCCCTAGAACTTCTAGAGGATGAAAATCATTTGGTTGATCTCTTGCATGTGGGGGCGGCTAAGGCACGCACCGTAGCGACAGAAACCCTCGAAAAGGCCTATAAAAACCTCGGTACCGTCGCTTAATACTGTCAAGGCTAGGTTGAGGGTTCCAAATCGTTATCTATGTGATGCAAATTCCAGGTGATGCGCCTTGAGTTTATTCATGCGCAACTACTAGGCTCACCATTACACATCAACCTTCTATGACACCTTTCGAGGCCGCATAGAAGACCCCTTGGAGGAAAATTGAAGAAGATATTTCGTCTTGTAGCAGTCGTAGCTGCAACAACTCTTGCAGTTACTGCATTTGTTGCACCATCGGCAACAGCAGCATCAAAGGTAAAAGTAGGCCTTGCTTACGATATCGGCGGACGTGGCGATAAGTCATTCAACGATTCAGCAGCAGCTGGACTTGATGCCGCAAAGAAGAAGTTTGGCGTTACTGCGAAAGAAGTAACAGTCACTACTGGTTCAGATTCAGAGCGCGAAGACAAGCTCCGCTTGCTAGCAGCTGCTGGATACAACCCAATCATTGCAGTTGGATTTCTTTATGCAGGGCCAATTAAAGCCGTTGCATCCGACTATCCAGATATACAGTTCGGAATCATTGACGATGCATCTGTAGATCTTCTCAACGTTGCAAGTCTTGTATTCGCTGAAGAGCAGGGTTCATATCTTGCTGGCGTTGCTGCAGCACTTGCATCAAAGTCAGGAAAGATCGGTTACATCGGTGGAGTTCGTATTCCACTACTTCAGAAGTTCGAAGCAGGATTCGTTGCAGGAGTTAAGGCAACTAAGAAGAGTGCAATGGTCGATGTTAAGTATGTAACTGAGTTCCCTGATTTCTCTGGTTTTAATGACCCAGCTAAGGCAAAGGTTATTGCTAAGGGAATGATTGATAAGGGCACAGATGTTATCTACTCTGCTGCTGGCGGTTCTGGTGCAGGTAACTTTGCTGCGGCAGAAGAATCAGGTAAAGCAGGTAAGAAAGTTTGGACTATCGGAGTTGACTCTGATCAGTACCTTTCAGCTTCTGCTGCACAAAAGAAGAACATGCTTACATCAATGATCAAGCGCGTTGATCGTGCTGTCTACGATGTAATTGCAACTTCTGTTGCAGGTTCATCAGTTAACGATGTTCTAGATGCCAAAATGGGTATCTATGGCCGTCAATATAATCTCGCACTTAATGGCGTTGGCGTCTCGTACTCAGGTGGATACATCAATAAGTACAAGGCGGCAATTGACAAGGCTGCAGCAGCAATCAAGTCAGGCAAGGTTAAGGTTCCAACAAAGCCTTAATTCTCTTACGAGATAAGGCTGACAGAAATAAGAGTTAGAGATAGTGGCGTTTGGCCCAACAATGGAGTTAAATCTCCTTGTTGGGCCAAACGTTTTTTCACAGTTAAAACTGTTCAAAGGAGAGTAAAACGTGTCAGTTGCAGTTGAACTTCGGCACATCACCAAACGCTTTCCGGGTGTTATAGCTAATAAAGATGTCTCGATGAGCGTCGACACTGGTACAGTACATGCTTTAGTCGGCGAAAATGGAGCCGGTAAATCGACGGTCATGAAGATTTTGTATGGAATGCAACGTCCAGATAGTGGCGAAATTTTAGTGAATGGAAGCGCTGTTCATTTTAAAAATCCAAATGATGCAATAGAGGCGAGTATCGGTATGGTGCATCAGCACTTTATGTTGGCCGATAACTTCACAGTTCTTGAAAATATAATTCTTGGTTCAGAGCCAAAAAAAGGAATAACGATTGATTTTGTTGCGGCACGCGCAAAAATTGTGGCTATGGCCGCGCAATACGGACTTGAAATTGATCCCGATATTCTCGTTGAAGAGTTGGGAGTTGGTCAACGCCAGCGCGTTGAGATTTTGAAGGTTCTTTACCGCGGTGCAAGAATTTTAATTTTCGACGAGCCAACTGCAGTTCTGGTTCCTCAAGAGGTTGATGATTTGTTCAACGCCCTTGCAGGTCTTCGCGCCGAAGGTATGGCGATTATCTTTATCTCCCACAAGTTAGATGAGGTACTTCGTGTTGCCGACGATGTGACTGTTATCAGAGCAGGATCTACCGTCGCCGAAGTTAAATCGAAGGATGTTACTGCTCGCCAACTTGCAGAGCTCATGGTTGGAAGCGAGCTTCCGCAACCAACTACGCAAGGTGTTACTCGTCGAGAGCAAATCACGCTTGCCCTCAACAATGTAACAATTGCAACATCGACTGGAAGCCGTGATTTAATTTCACAGATCTCGTTTGAATTGCATGCTGGTGAAGTCGTAGGCATCGCCGGTGTTGAAGGTAATGGTCAAGCCGAACTTGTAGAAGCAATTCTTGGTCTGCGTGACTACACAGGCTCTATCTCATTTAGTGGCCAATCAATTGATGAGTTAAGCGTTGCTAATCGTCATGATTTAGGGATCGGGTTTATTCCTGAGGATCGACAGCGTCAAGCCCTCATGATGGACTCACCATTATGGGAGAACCGAATTTTGGGGCACCAACGCTCAGCACCTGTTATGCGTGGATTTCTCTTAGATAAAAAGGCGACTATCGCTGACACAGCACGAATCATGCAAGAGTTTGATGTGCGTGCACCTGGGCCACAGACTCTCGCAACTGCTCTTTCTGGTGGCAACCAACAGAAATTCATTGTGGGCCGTGAGATGAGTAAGGCACCAGCTTTGCTTGTTGCATCTCACCCAACGCGTGGTGTCGATGTTGGAGCTCAAGGTGCAATCTGGGAAGAGCTTCGTCAAGCTCGCGAAAAGGGAATGGCGATTGTTTTAATATCAGCCGACCTAGAGGAGCTCATTGGCATGTCTGATCGACTACTGGTTATGTTGCGTGGGGTCATAACTGCCGAACTCGATCCAGCAAAAACGACGCCGGAGCAACTCGGCTCAGCTATGACGGGGGCAGCATGAAAAAATTTAAGCTTTCTACATTTTTGCTCGCATTAGCTGCCCCGCTAGCGGCTGCGGTCGTTTCAATCATCATCTCTTCCTTGGCAGTTCTTGCAACTAAGAAATCCCCGATGGATGCTTACTCAACTATGTGGGAGTTCGGAACTACTTCAGGATCTCTCATGCAGATGCTCAATGTTGCGACGCCGTATTACATCGCAGCCGTAGCGGTAGCAATTACATTTCGAGCCGGCCTATTTAACATTGGGTTAGAGGGCCAACTTCGCTTAGGTGCGATGTTCGGTGCCTACTTTGGAGCCATGTTTGTTCTCCCACCGGTAATTCACGTAGTTGCGATCATGGTGATTGCCATGACTGTTGGTGGTCTCTGGGCTTCGATTGCCGGGTATTTAAAAGTTAAACGTGGGGTTAGTGAAGTTGTTTCAACAATCATGTTGAACTTATTAGCTGGTGGATTATCTTCATACTTACTTGCAAATCACTTTGCAGACCTGACAACGGCATCGAACAACTTGTCGACCAAAGCGATCCCAGCATCTGGCCAATTTCCGAATTTAATGCCTCTCTTAAATAAATTAGGCGTTGAGGATCAACCTGGTAGTGGAGTTTATGGAATGCTTGTTTTCGCCGTAGCTCTTGGTTTTACTTTTTGGTTTGTCATTAACCGTACGCGTTTTGGTTTCGAACTTCGTGCATCTGGGGCTAATCCAATAGCCGCGCGTGTGAGCGGCGTTAACTCTAAGCGAATGACACTTCTTGCATTGGCATTATCTGGAGCTGTTGGTGGACTCGCTGGTTTGCCCGCCGTTTTAGGTGATACACACGCTTTTAATATGGGCTTTCGAACCGGAATTGGATTTACTGCAATCGCTGTGGCTCTTCTTGGCCGAAACAGCGCGGTTGGAATGGCGATCAGTGCACTCCTCTTTGGTTTTCTTGAAGTCAGCTCCAGATCACTCGAACTTATCGATATTGCACCTGAAACCTATGTAATTATGCAGGGGTCAATTCTCTTGTCATCGGTTATTGCTTATGAAGTTGTTCGTCGATACAAGATAACGCTGCAAAGTAATGAACTTGCAAAGGCGGTGCAAGCATGAACGCTAAACTCTTAAAGACATTGCGCTATGCACTGCTTTTGGTTTTAACTCTGTCAATAATTCGTGTCCTCACTGGCGCTTCAGAGTTAACAAGTGTTGGTACGGCATCGGCCGCGCTTCTTCTCTCAGTTCCCATTGCCTTGGCTGGTCTTGGCGGCTTATTTTCAGAGCGTTCAGGCGTGGTCAATATCGGCCTTGAGGGAATGATGATTATGGGCGCGTGGGCTGGTGGAATGATAGGAGCAGATCACGGCCCATGGGTTGGTCTCTTTGCGGGGGTCTGCTTTGGAACCGTAGGTGCACTCTTACATGCAATTGCAACAATCTCATTTGGCGTCGATCATGTTGTCTCTGGTGTGGCCATCACAATTATTGCAGCAGGTTTAGTTCGATATATATCAACAATTTTTTATAAGAGTGGCGCTTGGCTCGGGCCTTCACAATCTCCAGATTCTGGCTCAATCGGGACAAATGGGCTTCCAGTCTTATCAGGCGGAAACTACTTTGGTTGGCAGAGCCCGGATTTACTGCGTGATCTCGCCGAAAAACAATGGTTCTTCATCTCAGATCTGGCCGCAATTCTCCGTGGTTTAACTGGCGATCTCTCCTATGTAACGATGATCGCGGTGGCGATAGTTCCCCTATCTTTCTTCATTCTTTGGAAGACCGCCTTTGGTTTACGACTTCGTAGCGCCGGAGAGGCACCCACTGCTGCAGAGTCATTGGGCGTAAATGTTTATAAGATGAAATACGCAGGTGTTTTAATCTCTGGTGGTCTTGCAGGTTTGGGAGGTGCCTTCTTAGCCCTCGTTGCTGCTAACCATTATCAGGAAAATCAAGTCGCAGGTCGTGGATATATTGGTCTGGCCGCACTTATATTTGGCAATTATCGTCCGGGTGGAATTTTAATGGGCGCCGGTCTATTTGGTTTTGCCGATGCCCTTCAACTGCGAGACTCAGAATCAATTCATGCGCTAATTTTGTTAGTTGTTCTAATTTTATTGGTACTTGTTATTCGTGATCTCCGAAAAGCTAAGTTGTTAAAGGCTGCAATTACACTCGTATTCGCCGCACTTTCTCTGTGGTACTACATTGCAGTAGATCAGCTACCAGGTCAGCTCGTAACGATGACTCCATATATAACGACGCTCATGGTTATGGCGGTGGCATCTCAACGGCTTCGAACGCCTGCCGCAGACGGTATTCCATATCGTCGCGGTGGTATGCGATGAGTGAGATTAATTGGGACCAGCTTCATCTCGCCGCCGTTGCCGCGATGAAAACTGCTTATGCACCGTATTCAAAGTTTCCAGTTGGAGTTGCTGCCCTCGTTAGCGACGGGCGAATAGTCAGTGGATGTAACGTTGAAAATGCGAGCTATGGATTAGGTCTATGTGCTGAATGTGGTCTTGTATCAAATTTGATTGCCACCGGCGGCGGTCGTCTCATTGCAATCTCATGCGTTGATGGCCAAGGTAACTCACTAGCGCCGTGCGGGCGATGTCGCCAATTACTTTTTGAGCATGGTGGATCTAATGCGCTTTTAATGACCGATGACGGACCACAGACAATGGCGGCGATGCTGCCGTGGGCCTTTGGTCCAGATGATTTAGATCGCAACGAGCGATAAGTGTCGCAAGTAGAAGCATTTTCAGCTGCTGAAGTAATCGCGGCAAAACGTGATCACCATGCACTCAGTGATCCGCAGATTGATTGGATTATCGACGCGTATACGCGAGGTGCTGTTGCAGATGAACAAATGTCTGCACTCTTAATGGCAATTCTGCTCAACGGGATGGATTTGCGTGAAATTTCACGCTGGACCGATGCCATGATAAATAGCGGCGAGCGAATGAACTGGTCGGCCTTATCTCGCCCAACAGTAGATAAACATTCAACTGGTGGAGTCGGCGATAAAATCACTTTGCCATTGGCTCCTTTAGTTGCAGCGTGTGGAGCAGCAGTTCCACAGTTATCTGGTCGTGGACTCGGACATACGGGCGGCACGTTAGATAAGTTGGAATCAATTCCTGGATGGCGTGCATCGCTAACTAATGCTGAAATGTTAAAAGTTTTGCAGGATTGTGGCGCAGTTATCTGTGCAGCAGGTGCCGGATTAGCCCCGGCCGATAAAAAACTTTATGCCTTGCGCGATGTCACAGCAACGGTTGAAGCAATTCCACTCATTGCATCATCGATTATGAGTAAGAAGATTGCAGAAGGAACCGACGCACTCGTACTTGATGTTAAAACCGGCGGCGGCGCTTTTATGAGCGATCCAAAGAAAGCGGCAGAGTTAGCCCATGTAATGGTTGGACTTGGCAAACGCGCAGGTGTTAAGACTTTAGCCATTGTTACGGCAATGGATGTTCCACTTGGTCTGACAGCTGGAAATGCCTTAGAAGTGCGAGAATCGATTGAAGTTTTAGCAGGTGGTGGTCCAGCAGATATCGTTGAGTTGACCGTCATTCTTGCGCAAGAGATGTTAGAGCTTGCGGGGATTAAAGGCGCTGATCCTGCCGCTGCTCTTAAAAATGGTAAAGCGATGGATGTGTGGCGTCAGATGATTAGCGCGCAGGGCGGCGATCCCGATGCAAAACTTCCTGTAGCTAAAGAAAAGCTCACAATTACTGCTGAAAACTCTGGAACGCTTTTAAGTATGGATGCGATGAAAGTTGGCTTAGCTGCTTGGAGATTAGGGGCTGGACGATCGCGCCAAGGTGAGGCGGTACAAGCTGGAGCTGGAATAGAAATTCACGCTAAACCCGGTGAACCAATCACCGCGGGTGCACCTTTATTTACTTTGCATACCGATACTCCTGCGGCCTTTGCACGGGCACAAGAATCACTGACTAACTCAGTGAAAATCGGTGATTTACCTTTAAGTGGGAAAGTAGATAGATTGCCACTTATAATTGAGCGAATTACTGATTAAGGGGTTTAATTTAGAATGGCAATGAATAGCGCGCCTAGTGCAGAACAAATTAAACGCATTCCCAAAGTTATGTTACACGATCACTTAGATGGCGGACTACGCCCACAGACGATTATTGATATTGCTGCTGAAATTGGTTACACATTATTGCCAACGCAAGATGCCGATGAGCTGGCTACGTGGTTTCGCGAATCTTGTGACTCAGGTTCACTCGTTAGATATCTGGAAACTTTTTCTCACACCATAGCCGTTATGCAACGCCGCGAAGATATTATCCGTGTTGCGCGCGAATGTGCTCTCGATCTTGCCCGCGATGGCGTTGTCTATGCCGAAGTCCGAGGTGCTCCTGAGTTATTTACTGAAAAAGGCCTAACTATGGCCGATGTAGTTGAAGCAACCCTTGAGGGATATAAGCAGGGAATGGCTGAGGCAAAGGCTGAAGGTCACGAGATTGCCGTCTACTCATTGTTGTGTGGGATGCGACAGAACAAACATTCACAAGAAGTTGCAGAGTTAGTTGTTAAGTATCGCCACCTTGGCGTCGTTGGTTTTGATATCGCCGGCCCCGAAGATGGTTTTCCACCTAGTGATCAAAAGGAAACCTTTGATTATCTGCGCAAGGAGAATGCGCACTTCACTATTCACGCAGGCGAGGCTTATGGCCTGCCGTCGATTTGGGAGGCGATTCAACTCTGTGGTGCTGAACGCTTAGGACATGGCGTTCGAATTATTGACGATATTGATTTCTCAGGGCCAGAACCGGTTTTAGGTCAGCTCGCATCCTATGTTCGAGATCGGCGGATTCCGCTTGAACTGTGCCCGACATCAAATCTTCAAACTGGGGCGGCTAAAAGCTACGCCGAGCACCCTATTGGAGCTTTAGCGAAGCTTCGTTTTCGCATTACGTTAAATACCGATAACCGCTTAATGAGCCAGACTTCAATGTCCTTTGAGATGGGTGAGGCAGTGAAAGCCTTTGGTTGGGATTTCACAGAACTTCAGCGAGTAACGATTAATGCAATGAAGAGCGCTTTTATTCCCTATCCTGAGCGTTTGAAGATTATTGAGGGAATCATTAAGCCTGGATATCAGAAAATAGCATCGGAGTAATGGTCGATTTTAATGACCCGGCATTTATTGCAGATCCATATGCTGGGTTAAAGGAGTTACGAAAAGTAGGTAAACCAGTGTGGCATGAGGGCTTGGGAATATTTTTAGCGGCTTGCCATCGTGATGCAAATGAGGTCTTTCGCAACAAATCTTTAGGACGTATTTTTGTAGATAAGCAACCTGAGTTCGAGTGGGAGACGTTTAACTGGCTCCACTCAGATTCGATTCTAGATAGTGAGCCACCTAAGCACACTCGCCTTCGCGCCTTAGTGGCTAAAGCCTTTAATCGAAACAAGATTGAGGGGATGCGTCCGGCAATCGAGCGAATCACCAATGAGCTCTTAGATGCAATTGATGTGAAAGTTAAGCGCGGTGAGAATTTCGATCTCATCGCCGATTATGCCGAACCTCTTCCAGTTAAAATTATCGCCGACCTTTTGGGCTTTCCAGAATCTGAAGAGCACTTACTGCGCCCATGGTCACAAGCGATCGTTAAAATGTATGAAGTTAATCCATCTCTCCAATACCAAAGTGAAGCTAAAGTTGCCGCAGGTGAATTTGCCGATTATGTACGGACACTTGCGGAGGAGCGAAAAAGGAATCCAGGTACCGATCTAATAACCGATTTAGCAATGGTTGAAGAGAACGGTGAGAAGTTAAATATGCACGAACTTGTCGCGACCGCAGTGTTGTTACTCAATGCTGGCCATGAGGCAAGTGTTAATGCATTTGGTAATGGAATGGTTGAAGTTCTGCGTCGACCTGATCAAAGCGCTCTTCTTCGCAATGACCCCAGGGCACTTACAGAGATGGCTCTAGAGGAGTTCATGCGCTTTGATGCACCTCTGCAGCTTTTTGAGCGTACGGCAACGAAAGATACTGAACTCGGTGGAGTTGCAATTAAAGCGGGTCAAAAGATTGCCGCTTTGATTGGTTCTGCTAATAGAGATAGCACGGTTTTTGAAAACGCTGATGAGATGGATGTAACGCGTGATTCAAATCCACACATCGGTTTTGGTGCCGGAATTCATTTTTGTTTAGGGGCTCCACTTGCTCGCTTGGAAATGGGAATTTCATTACCCGCACTGTGGGAGAAATATCCTGATATGTCACTTGCAAGTGAGCCAGTGCGCAGGCCAACCTTTGTCTTACGAGGTTACGAGAGGGTTGAGATTTCTGCTTGAGTTGGATATGAAGATTGGGCGCCCTTTTTCGTAACACTCAAGGATGCAACTTTGATTCCGAGTGTGAGTGCATCTTCCGAACTCATGCGACTTGCTAGGGCATAAGCAAATGTTCCGACAAAAGCATCTCCAGCACCGGTTGTATCTATTACATCAACGGTTGGTGCCGTAGTTCGGATAATTGAACCATCTGCATTAATTAATGCCGCACCTAGAGAGCCAAGAGTTACTACTGAATTCTTACCAGGTCTAAATGTTTTGAGGATCTCATCACTCGATGGAAGCTGCCCATGTAGCTCCCGAAACTCTGTTTCATTTGGAATTATCCAGTCGCACAGTTCGAGTAACTCCGGCGAAAGGGCTTGATACGGCGCAGGATTCAAAATAGTTATACATCCGCGAGTCTTGGCGGCGCTAAAGACAGCTACCGTAACTTCCTGTTTTATCTCGCACTGGGCAATAACCACGGATAAATTATCAATGCCATTTATTGCGTCAACTGCTTTTGTGCTCTCAATTTCATGATTAGCCCCCGGGATAATAATGATTCTATTCTCGCCATTACCATCTACCCATATATGCGCAATGCCGGTTGGAGTATCTGTCCGCTCGACAAAGAAAGAGTTAATGCCTACCGTTGAAAAGTTTGTTGCAATCGAGTCGCCAAAAAGATCTCGGCCAAGTTTGCCGATGAAGTGAACTTCAGCTCCGCAATGCGCGGCAATAACGGCTTGATTGGCCCCTTTTCCACCAAATCCAGTAGTAAAGAGTTCACCAACGAGAGTCTGTCCAGCCTCAGGTAAAGTGTGGGCGTAGGCAGTTAAATCCATCATGGCACTTCCAACGACTGCGACTACTGCTTTACTCATAGCGCTAGGCTACCCCTTATGAATAAAACTTCGTTGATTCTCGATGTCGATACTGGCGTCGACGACGCCTACGCGGTGCTATTTGCTGCGCTTCACCCGGAGGTAAATCTCTTAGGTATTACCTGCGTTGATGGCAATACAAATGTTGACCAGGTTGTCGCAAATACATTAAAGGTTTTAGATGCCGCGGGCGCTGGTGATATCCCAGTTGCACGTGGAGCAGTTCGGCCATTGCTTGGAGTATCTCAGTATGCTGAGTATGTTCATGGCGCTGACGGAATGGGTGATCTTGGAATTGCTCCATCGAATCGCCGAGTAGATCCTCGATCAGCCGTTGAGTTACTGCGCGATTTAATTGAGACTTCTAAAGATCCAGTAACTTTGATACCGCTTGCACCCCTCACCAATATCGCACTCTTTTTACGTGCATTCCCTGAGAGCGCAAAGAAGATTCACCGTATTGTTTTGATGGGTGGATCGGCATCGGCAGGCAACGCTACAGCGGCTGCAGAGTTTAACATTTGGCATGATCCTGAAGCAGCGGCAATTGTCTTTCAAAGTGGAGTTCCAATCACAATGTATGGTCTTGATGTGTTTATGCGTCCAGGAATCACTAGTGCAGAAGCAGTGCGGTTAAAAAACTCAATAGCTCCAGCGGCTCAGTTTGCCGGTTCCCTGATAGAAGCTTTCATCGAGCGATTGCATATCTCCCCAATTACTTTGGGAGATTTTGGCGCTGTCGCCGCAGCAATTCACCCTGAACTATTTACTACCGAGATGTTTGATGTCGTTGTAGATACATCATCTGGTCCGGCTCGGGGTCAGACGATTTGTGATCGTCGTGATGCATTTCTAAAAGATCTCGAGCCTCTCAGTCTTGTAGATTCGGCAAAAGTTCGAGTAGTAATGGACTTAGATGTTGAAGGCGTGCGCCAACTGTGGCTAAAAACCATTGATAAAGACTGGTCTTAGAGCCCTATCGGGTGCCAGACGGTCTTGTGTTCTAAGAAAGCAAGGATTCGACCAGGATCGGCGGAATTAAAACTGTAGATCCGCTTTAAGTTTTCAGCCCCCGCGATTCGAACAGCTCCATGTGATTTAGCTCCGAGACCTGAGATATCCATTCCATCGATATCCATATGTGATGCCATCCACGGTGCAATCTCATCCTTCTTGCCCGTTAATACATTTATGACCCCAGCAGGAACATCACTCGTAGCAATTACTTCGGCAAAACTCATCGCAGAGAGTGGGGCTTTAGTGCTAGCTAAAACAATCACAGTATTTCCGCCGACGATTACAGGTGCAATCGCATCTATGAGTCCGAGTAAAGAGGGGGATTCAGGTGCGATGGCGGCAATAACGCCCATGCTCTCCGGCACCGTAAAGTTATAGTAAGGACCCGCAACTGGATTTAGGGCACCTGAAAGTGATGAAAGTTTATCGCTCCAGCCTGCATACCAGACTAAACGATCTACAGATTCTGTGACCTCCTTCTCAGCCTTGACTTTAGTGACGCCAGTAACTAAAACAATCTCTTGCACAAACTGAGTGCGCCTACCTTCTAGCATCTCCGCGATGCGATAGAGAATCTGTCCTTTGTTGAAAGCAGAAGCTTTATTCCAACCAGAATGAGCGGCACGCGCTGCTACTACAGCATCTTTTAAATCTTTTCGAGAAGCTAGACATGGATTTGCGATAAATACGCCTTTCGCATTTTTGATTTCATATGTACGGCCAGATTCAGTGCGTGGAAATGCACCATTTATGAATAACTTATACGTCTTTTTGACATCGATGCGATTACTCATGGCCAACCCCCTTTAAATATGCACTCAAGCCATGTCGTCCACCTTCACGACCCCAGCCAGACTCTTTGTAACCACCAAAAGGAGATGTTGGATCAAACTTATTAAATGTATTTGACCAGATCACACCCGCACGAAGTTGTTGACTCGCCCACAAAATCCGAGAGCCCTTCTCGCTCCAAACTCCAGCAGATAGGCCAAAAGGCGTGTTATTAGCCTTATCTATGCCCTCTTGAGGAGTTCTAAAAGTAAGAACTGAGAGCACTGGCCCAAAAATCTCCTCCCGCGCGATGCGGTGTGACTGTGTAACTCCAGTAAAAATCGTTGGCGCAAACCAAAAACCTTTTTTCGGTAAATCACATGGAGCACTCCAGCGCTGCGCACCTTCATCATCACCTGTTGCCGATAGTTCACGAATTTTAAGGAGTTGTTCTTTACTATTGATTGCACCTAAATCAGTATTTTTATCCATTGGATCACCAACTCGAATCATGGACATGCGCCGCTTAAGTTTTTCAATTACTTCGTCGGCGACGCTCTCTTGCAAGATTAGTCGAGACCCTGCGCAACAGACGTGGCCTTGATTGAAGAAAACTCCATTGACGATGCCTTCGATTGCCTCGTCGATTGCGGCATCTTCAAAAATTATGTTTGCCGCTTTTCCACCCAGTTCGAGCGTTACACTCTTTTGAGTTGGGGCAACTGCGCGGGCAATAATCTTGCCAACCTCAGTTGATCCCGTAAATGCAATTTTATCGATTCCAGGATGGTTAACAATTAGTGCGCCAGTTGATCCATTGCCAGTGACGATATTTACCACACCTGCAGGAAGCTCTGCCTGCTGGCAAACTTCAGCAAATAAAAGTGCGGTAAGAGAAGTATTTTCGGCAGGTTTTAGAACGACTGTGTTGCCAGCGGCAAGTGCGGGTGCAACTTTCCACGCGAGCATTAATAATGGAAAGTTCCAAGGAATAATTTGTCCTGCAACACCATGTGGCTTAGTTGAAGTTCCAAGACCTGCGAACTCTAATTTATCGGCCCAACCAGCGTGGTAGAAAAAGTGTGCCGCGGCTAGTGGAACATCTACATCACGCGATTCACGGATTGGTTTCCCATTATCTAAAGTTTCAAGGACTGCAAACTCACGAGAGCGCTCCTGCATAATCCGAGCGATACGAAATAAGTACTTGCCTCGCTCTCGCCCACTCATCTTTGACCACGTTGTCGTGTATGCCTTGCGTGCTGCCTTAACCGCAGCATCGACTTCGGCCACACCGGCTAGAGCAATCTGGCTGAGGACTTCTTCAGTTGCCGGATTAATAGTCGGGAAGTGCTTGCGACCTGCAACGAACTTTCCACCGATAAAGTGGCCATATTTGGGTTTAATCGAGACAATGGAGCGCGATTCAGGTGCGGGCGCATAGTCAAATTTCATCGGGCTCTCCATTAATCGATCGTTACGTAGGCAGGGCTAGCGTAGTAGCCATCATCCATTTTCATGCGTTGCATGAGTAAATCATTGAGCAGGGCGCTAGCACCGATACGAAAAAGCGATGGTGTTAGCCACTCTGGTCCTGCCGTCTCATTAACTAGAACCAACTGCTTGATTGCATCTTTAGTATTTCTGATGCCTCCCGCAGGTTTTACTCCGATTCGTGTTTGTGTCATGGAGTAAAAATCGCGTACAGCTTCAAGCATGACTAAAACGACTGGCGCCGTTGCTGCAGGTGCGACTTTACCTGTAGATGTTTTAATGAAATCAGCGCCGGCGGCCATCGCAAGGAAAGATGCTTTTCTTACATTGTCATAGGTGACGAGTTCGCCAGTTTCAAAGATAACCTTCAGATGCGCGCGTTCGCCACAGAGTTCGCGAATTTGTACAATCTCGTTAAAGACAGTGATGTAGTCACCACTTAGAAATGCCCCACGATCGATCACCATATCTATCTCAGATGCTCCGGCATCCAACGCATCCTGAGTATCCTGAATTTTTACTGGCATAGAAGCTCGGCCCGATGGGAATGCTGTAGACACGGCAGCTACTCCAACATGTGAGCCGCCAATCAAATCAAGGTGTTTGCGTGCTATTCCGACCATGTCGTTGTACACGCACACCGCACCAACGCTGGGCACGGTTGAATCAGTAGGATCTGGGCGTACCGCCTTAGTGCACAAAGCTTGTACTTTGCCTGGAGTATCGGCACCTTCGAGCGTTGTTAAATCCACCATAGATATTGCGGTATCAATCGCCCAGCGTTTTGAGGTTGTTTTTATACTTCGGGTTGCCAACATTGATGCACGCGCATCAGCGCCGACTTGGTCAACGCCGGAGAGTCCTCCCAGATACTTCTTGAGTGATGAATCACTACCATCTACTAATCCGTAAAAACTCACGATAGTAATTCCTTTAATGGCGCTCGTAAACGATCTAAAACAATCTTTGCACGTGCCAAATCTTCTGCAATGACCTCAATGTAACACTTCATCTTTGCTTCAGTTCCGCTTGGGCGAATGATTATTCGGATAGCGCCATCTAACCAAATGCGTAATCCATCAGTCGGTGGTAAATCATCGATAGGCTGGGCTAAATCATCGATCGAGGTTACGAGATAGCCAGCGATGGCCGATGGGGGATTTAAGCGCAATTGACCCATAATTCGGCCAACTTGAGATAGATCAGTTAATCGAATTGAAATCTGTTCTGTTGCATGGAAACCATGTCTGGACCAAATCTCATCCAATAAATTTAGCAAAGTTTTATTCTCGCGCGCCAAATCATTAGCGATCTGGGCTAATTTTATCGCCGCTGAAATGCCATCTTTATCATTGACGGTGATGGCATCTACTGCATATCCAAGTGCCTCTTCGTATCCAAATGTAAGTCCATCAATCTTTGCTAACCATTTAAATCCAGTAAGAGTCTGTTTGAACTCTAAGTTGTAATGAGCTGCAATTTTGCTCAGAATAGTTGAAGAAACAATTGAATTTGCAAGAATTCCCTTTTCCGTCTTACGCCCAATAGTTTCGCCAAAAATAGCGCCTAACTCATCTCCACGTAGCATTCGCCAACCTGAAATTGGGTCATTAACTGCGGCAGCACACCTATCGGCATCGGGGTCATTTGCAATAACTAAATCCGCCTCACATGCCCGTGCGGTTTCCAGAGCTAAATCAATGGCGCCGGGCTCTTCTGGATTAGGAAATGCCACAGTAGGAAAATCTGGATCAGGTTGTGCTTGGGCATCAACTAAAATTGGAGATGGAAAACCGGCCTTCTGAAATACATGTAACAAAGTTTCCGTTCCAACACCATGCATTGCGGTGTAGACAATCTTTAGATCACCAGGTCTGTTCGCAATCGCCGCGGTGATACTGATGTACTTACTTATGATCTCTTCATCGACGATGCTCCATACATGGCCGCGTGGCTGGCTAGCTAAGGAAGTTATGGCATCTATGTGAGCGGCAATCGATTCATCAGTAGGAGAAACAATTTGAGATCCTCGATAATGAATTCCATCAACCGTACCGCCTAAATAAACTTTGTATCCATTATCTTGTGGGGGGTTGTGGCTTGCAGTGACCATGATTCCGACGTCGCACTTCAATTCATTAGTTGCAAATGCTAAAACCGGAGTCGGAAGTGGGCGTGGAAGCACAAAAACTTTCATGCCGGCACCACTCATAATCTGTGCAGTCTCCTGCGTGAAATCCTCGGATCCGTGACGCGCATCGCGTCCAATTACTACCGACGTTAGTTGACGCTCTTTCATATATGCAGCAATTGCCGCGGCAGTACGACCAACAACAGCGCGGTTCATGCCCGATGGGCCAGGTCGGACTGGGCCACGAAGACCTGCAGTACCAAACTGTAGAAAACCTGAAAACGAGCTTCGAAGTTCTACTTCATTGTTGGTATCGAGCCAACCCTGCACCATGGCAGCGGTCGTTGGATCAGGATCGTCGGCAATCCACGCTTCTACTTCTTCTCGTAGCTCCATGTTCTTAGAATAACTTCGGGATTACGCCTTTGAGAAGAGCGCCCATGCGATCAGCGGCCGCTTTGCCAGCGGCAATAACCTCTTCGTGGTTGAGTTTTTCGCCAGTGACACCGGCAGCGGCATTGGTTACCAGTTAGACATTCCAACTAAATCCCCGCCCATCGTCCGCATCATGTGAATTTCCGCAGGTGTTTCATATGTTGGGCCGCGCCAATGAACATAGACACCTTCATCGAGAGTTGCATCCTCACGCTTCACAATTTCACGGATTCGCTTGCTGTAAAGGTCGGTGAGATCTACAAAAACCGCACCCGATAGAGGTGAAACCGCAGTTAATGAAATGTGATCACGAATCAAAACGGGCTGTCCAACTCTGTACTTTGTATTAATTCCACCGCATGCATTTGTCAGAATGATTATTGTGCAACCTGCCTTAACCGCGGTGCGGACGCTATGAACTACGGGTTCAACGCCTTTGCCTTCATATAAATGTGTGCGTCCCAGAAAAACAAGGGCACGAAGTTTCTTTCCCCCAGCTTCGATTTCATACGAACGAACTTTTCCAGAATGTCCTTCAACCGTTGGAGGTAAAAAACCAGTTAACTCTTCGGCATTACATTCAAAGGATGGGGAGCCCAAGGCATCGACTGCGCTGACCCAACCGGAGCCCATGATGAGCGCAACATTGTGAGCGGAAACGCCTGTGCGTTCAATAATTTCTTGGGCAGCTGCGTTCGCTGCAGCCATTGGATCGCTATAAAGGAGTTCGCTCGAAGTCATGCGTCAATAATCTCACAGAGTGTGGTGCCACTTGAAACCGTTGCTCCGATTACGGCCGTGAGGTTAGCGATAACTCCCGATTTATGGGCCATAAGAGGTTGCTCCATCTTCATCGCTTCAAGAACAATGATCAAATCACCTGCTGCAACCGTGGCACCAACTTCAACGGCGATCTTTACAACCGTGCCCTGCATTGGACTGGAAAGTCCTGAACCACTTGAGCCGCCTGACATGCCTGCCTTGGCTCGATGTCGCTTAACAACAGGTTTGGGGGCATGTACGAGAATTTCAAAGCGCTTTCCATTTACCTCAGTCACCAAATGTTCAGGGGCCATGTGCGTTTGCAACGGCTCAACAGTTGCGGTGAATGCGGGAATATCATTAACAAACTCGTTTTCAATATAACTGGTGTAGATCTTGAACTCTTCAATAAATGCAGGATCTTCAACTATTGCACGGTGAAACGGCAAGGCCGTTGCTAAACCATCGATTGTGAACTCTGCCAAAGCTCGACGTGCACGTTCAATTGCTTGCATGCGAGTTGCACCAGTAACAATTAATTTGGCAAGAAGTGAGTCAAAGTTTCCGCCGATTGTGTCACCGCTCTTAAAACCCGCATCCACGCGCACTCCGGGTCCATTCGGCGTGGTCCATTTAGTAATTCGCCCAGGGGCTGGCAAAAATGAGCGGCCTGGATCTTCGCCATTGATACGAAACTCAATTGAATGGCCTCGAATAATTGGATCATCAAAGCCCAATGATTCACCCATCGCAATTCTAAATTGTTCTCGTACTAAATCTATTCCAGTGACTTCTTCACTGACGGGATGCTCAACCTGTAGACGTGTATTCACTTCAAGAAATGAAATTGTGCCGTCAAGGCCAACTAGAAATTCGCATGTACCCGCGCCGATATAGCCAGCCTCCTTCATGATTGCTTTGCTAGCGCGGTACAACTCTTTATTTTGTGCATCGGTTAAAAATGGTGCAGGTGCCTCTTCTACTAATTTTTGATGGCGGCGCTGTAGCGAGCAATCGCGGGTACTAATCACCACGGCATGTCCATGTTTATCAACGAGAACCTGAGTTTCAACATGTCGAGGCTTATCTAAATAGCGCTCTACAAAACACTCACCCCGACCAAATCCACTGATGGCTTCGCGAACTGCGGAATCAAATAACTCTGGAATTTCCTCCATGGTTCGCGCAACTTTCAAACCCCGTCCACCACCACCATGGGCTGCCTTAATAGCAACTGGAAGACCATGTTCTTTAGCAAAAGCAGTAACTTCTTCATGCCCGGCAACGGGATCTTGAGTACCTGCAACTAAAGGAGCTCCGGCCTTTGCCGCGATTTTGCGCGCAGAGACTTTGTCACCCAATGCGCGAATTGCAACTGGTGGAGGCCCAATCCAAATTAAGCCAGCATCAATAACGGCTTGGGCAAACTGCGCATTCTCAGATAGGAATCCATAACCAGGATGGACGGCATCAGAACCAGAAGTAAGTGCGACGGCAATTAATTTCTCAATATTTAAATAAGTTTGAGTTGCTGTTGTTCCGGCAAGGGAAAAGGCCGCGTCTGCCATTCCAGTATGAATCGCAGTGCGATCTTCATCTGAATAAACGGCAACGCTTTCAAGGCCATGATCTTTACACGCACGAATCACTCGAACCGCGATTTCACCTCGGTTGGCTACTAATACGCGCTTCATTGCATCACCTTAACATCAGGCCATGAGTATCCGAGTTGGAGGAATGCTCTTCGAAGAAATGGCATCGAGATTCCTACTACATTTGTGTAATCACCTTCGATGGAAGGAATAAACGGTGAACTGAAACCATCGAGAGTAAAACCGCCGGCAACATGAAGTGGTTCACCACTTTCGACGTAGTCATTGATTTCATCATCACTCATTGTGTCAAAAGTTACTTTGGTCGTAACAATGCTAGAAATCTCACGATCCTTAGTTGTATCGATTATGCAGTGACCGGTATGTAAGAGTCCTGAGTTACCTTGAACGCGTTTTGCGCGTTCTCTAGCGATTTCAGGAGTGCCGGGTTTGCCAAGAGATTTTCCATCGAATTCAAAGGTTGAATCGCAACCGATAATAATTGCTGGGAAATCAATTTGCTCACGAATTGTGTGGGCTTTAGTAATTGCTAGAGTAATTACCATATCACTCGGAGAGAGTGCATTAATAAATTCACTCTCTTCATCAACGTGGCTGATCATAATAAGGGGTTTCAAACCCGCTGATTCCAATAGACGCCGACGCGAAGTAGATGCTGAAGCAAGGATGATCTTTGGCATGGAGGATTTAATTAACTCTCCCGTATCGGAAATTTTTATTCAAAGGCGTCCGTAACTGTGGAGCTCCAAATGCACTCTTTCGAATGACGGGCTCTAACTCTTCACGCTTATGGTGAGACATTGCAATTTCGATTGCGGTTGCCTCATCGACAGTGGGCTCTCCCTTAACGATTTCGTACTTCATTACAGTGGAATATTTCCATGTTTGCGCGCCGGCAAAGTATCTCGCTTGGTTTTCAAAGTCCTAAAGGCTTTTGTGATGTAGGCACGTGATTGATTTGGTTCAATTACAGTATCGATTGTGCCACGCTCTGCTGCTAGGTATGGATTAGCTAGCGATTCGTTGTAATCATTGACCAACTCCGCTCGCTTACCTACAGGATCTTTAGAGTCGGCCAGTTCTTTTCGATAGAGAATATTTACCGCACCTTGTGCGCCCATAACGGCAATTTCTGCACTAGGCCAGGCAAAGTTAATGTCACTGCCAAGATATTTTGAACCCATGACGATAAAAGCTCCACCGTAAGCCTTGCGAGTTATCAGCGTGACGAGCGGAACGGATGCCTCGGCGTAGGCATAGAGCAGTTTTGCGCCACGGCGAATGATTCCATCCCACTCTTGCTCTGTTCCTGGTAAAAACCCCGGGACATCAACAAGGGTGAGAATGGGAATATTAAAAGCATCGCAGAAACGCAAGAAGCGCGCAGCCTTTTCACTTGAGTTAATGTCCAGCGTGCCTGCTAATTGGGAAGGTTGGTTAGCAATAATTCCAATTGATTCACCTTCGATGCGAGCAAACCCAACGATTATATTAGGCGCATAAAGTGCGTGGACTTCGAGAAATTCAGCCTCATCAACGAGTGCTTGAATTAAAAGCTTCATGTCATATGGTTGATTAGTATTATCGGGAATCAACGAATCGAGCGCGAAATCTGAAGGTTTTTTATCTAACGATTCAGTTGGTGGAAGATGTGGTGCACTATCCATATTATTCGAGGGCAGATAAGAAAGTAGTGCTTTTACATAATCGATAGCGTCGGCCTCGTTTTCGGCGAGGTAGTGAGAGTTACCGGTTTTGGTGTTGTGTGTACGTGCTCCACCGAGCTCTTCCATATTTACTTCTTCACCGGTGACCGTCTTTATGACATCAGGTCCGGTAATAAACATGTGTGAGGTTTCATTAACCATGACAGTGAAGTCAGTTAGGGCAGGTGAATATGCCGAGCCGCCAGCGCAGGGGCCAAGAATTAGCGATATCTGCGGGATTACACCTGAAGAGCGAGTGTTGAGTCGAAAGATTTTTCCATAGCCAGATAGTGATGCAACACCTTCTTGAATTCGCGCACCACCCGAGTCATTAATTCCAATAAGGGGGATTCCACTCTTTAATGCAAAGGCTGCAATCTTTACGATTTTTTCTGCATGGACTTCACCGAGTGAGCCCCCCATAATTGTGAAATCCTGTGAGTACAGCGCAATAGGGCGGCCATCTACAGTTGCCGTGCCAATAACTACGCCGTCACCATATGGTCGATTCTTCTCCATTCCAAACTGCGTTGAACGGTGACGTGCAAACTCATCGATTTCAGTAAATGACTCGTGGTCGACGAGCATCTCAATGCGCTCGCGGGCAGTGTTTTTACCCTTGGCATGTTGCTTCTCAACTGCACGCGCCGAGCCGGCATGAACTGCTTCCTCGACTCGCGCACGTAAATCTTCGATTTTTCCAGCAGTTGTATGCAGATCACGGCTCATACCCCTACGGTACTAGGCGTGGAGACAGAAATGCTAAGCGCGCCATTAGATACCTCAATTATCAATGCTGCCGTTGGGCAATACTGGCGAGTAATCGTGGTTGCTCACACTGGATCAACTCAGAGCGACCTTGCTACATTGGCCCGAGCAGGAACTGCGGCTGCGGGAGATGTAATTGTTGCTGATTATCAAAGCGCTGGGCGCGGCCGCCTAATGCGCAGTTTTCAAGCGCCACAGGGAACTGCGCTTTTATTTTCTATGTACATACAACCACAACGCATTCTTGATGATTGGGGTTATATCCCTTTGATAGTTGGAACAAGCCTTGCGCAAGTGCTTTCCGATTTTGGAGCAAAGTTAAAGTGGCCCAATGATGTCCTCATACATGAGAAAAAAGTTGCAGGCATAATTGCTGAGGCCACAGATGATGGAATCGTAATTGGAGTTGGCATAAATGTTGGGATGCAGATTCATCAGCTTCCGGTACCAACTGCTACTTCCTTGTTAATTGAGGGAGCACGTGATGTGACTCGCAATCAATTACTAGTTGAATTTCTCAATAACTTTGAGAAAAAATTTCTGGCGTGGGATGCAGGCAATGATGAGGTTTCTGCCGACTACTTAAAATTGAGCGCGACTATTGGGCGTGAAGTTCGAGTGGAGTATCCACATGGAGATAGTGAGAATGGTTTGGCGGTTTCCATTTCGCACAGGGGAGAGTTAGTTTTAGAATCTGGGCGGCATGTCCAAGCCGGCGACATAATTCATCTACGATAATCCAGTGAGTGATTCTTTTCCTACAGTCGGGATAATTGGCGCAGGGCAACTCGCCCGAATGAGCGTTAGCCCAGCCACTGCCCTTGGAGTTCATCTTCTCCTATTCGCGGCCGATTCAAATGACAGTGGAGCTCAAGTGGCACAACATGTCATTGGAGATTATGCAGATATGGCTAGCGTTCTTGAGTTTGCTAAGAAGTGTGATGTTGTAACTTTTGAGCATGAGTTAGTCCCATTGAGCGTAATAAAAACCCTTGAAGCCAATGGTGTTGTAGTCAGGCCAAGTTCAAGCGCATTCATTTATTCACAGGATAAAGCGGAGATGCGAAATAAATTAACCCAATTTCCAGCACCTAAATCTAGGGTTGTAACAAGCGCATCCGGGATAAGTGAGTTTCCCCTAATTGCCAAAGCGATTTCTGGCGGATATGACGGACGGGGAGTCTGGAAAATAGATTCGGAAAGTGAATTGAGCGCAGTAATTGCAAAGCTCGGCAAGGTCTTAATTGAAGAATTAATAGAGTTTGATTATGAAATTGCCGTAATGGTTGCCCGTTCACCACATGGGCAGGCAACTACATGGGCGCCCACGCAAACCGTACAAGTTAATGGAATCTGTACATTAACGGTTACACCTGCGCCGCAGATGAGTGATGAACTGAGTACGAAAGCCCAAAAATTGGCTTTAGAGATTGCTCAAGAAGTAGGTGTTGTAGGAGTAATGGCAGTAGAAATGTTTGTTAAGGGTGATGAGTTATTTATCAATGAACTCGCAATGCGTCCGCATAACTCAGCACACTGGACGATTGAGGGATCGGTCACCTCACAGTTCGAACAACATTTACGTGCAGTTTTAGATTTGCCGTTAGGTGATCCTTCGATGTCGGCCCCCTTTGCAGTAATGGGAAACATTCTGGGATCGGACAAGAGTGATATGTATAGACCGTATCTTCACCTTATGGCACGATGCCCAGGGCTGAAGTTTCATCATTATAAAAAGGATGTCCGCCCAGGTCGTAAAATTGGCCATGTAGTTCTTTTGGGTAGTAACGTCATAGAATTAACACACGAAGTTCAGCATGCCCTTGATTACATGAGTGGAGAAATTAATGAGTGATGTTGCGATAATCATGGGTTCAGACTCTGATTGGCCCATCATGGAAGATGCCGCTAAAGTATTAGAAACATTGGGGATTTCTTTTGAAACCGATGTTATCTCTGCTCATCGCATGCCCCTTGAAATGGTGGAGTTTGCACAAAAGGCGGCAGCAAAGGGATTTAAGGTAATCATTGCCGGTGCCGGTGGCGCAGCGCACTTACCAGGCATGGTCGCATCACTTACAACCCTGCCAGTTATAGGTGTACCGATTGCCCTTAAAAACTTAGACGGGATGGATTCACTTCTCTCAATCGTTCAAATGCCTGCCGGCGTTCCCGTAGCCAGCGTTGGAGTTGGTAATGCAAAAAATGCCGCACTTCTTGCTGCACGTATATTAGGAATTTCAGACCCCATGATCTCGGCGAAAGTGAGTCAAGGTTTAATTGATTTAAATGCCGAAGCCAAAGCCAAAGGTGCAAATTTAATATCTCGTCGAAATCAAAAGACTGGGTTTTAACTAACGCGCTGCATATTCAATTGCTGGACAACGATTCATGACAGTTAGCAAACCTGCTGACTTGGCCCGTGCGATTGCCGCTTCGTCGATTACATCCAATTGAAGCCAAACAGCCTTTGCACCAATTGCAATTGCATCATCGACAACTTTTCCAACCAATGCTGAATTTACAAAGCAATCAACCACGTCGACTTGAAAAGGTATTTCACTTAAAGTTTTATAACCCGTTTGGCCATGAACAACTTCTGCCCGCGGATACACGGGTATAACTTGATGGCCTTTGTCCAGCAACAATTTAGAAACACCGAAAGCTGCTCGTTCAGGATTATTGCCCAATCCAACTACCGCCCACACCTTCATTGCTAGGAGGGCATCGATGGTTTCCTTCTCGTTAATCTGTGCGTCCTAAAGCATGGAACTTCCATCCAGCATTGCGCCAGAGTTCACGATCTAGGGCATTTCGACCATCAATTATGATTTTGCTCTTTACTAAATCCCCGATAATTTTTGGATCTAACTCTCGATACTCTTTCCACTCTGTTAGGTGAAGGATTAAGTCTGAACCTTTTATACACTCGAGCACGTCATGGCCAAATGTAAGATTTGGGAAACGCTTTCGGGCCGGTTCAATGCCTTTAGGATCGTGAATTACTACATGTGCACCTGCAGCATGGAGCTGTACTGCGATATCTAACGCTGGAGAATCGCGCACATCGTCACTATCTGGCTTAAAAGTCGCACCTAAAACCGCGATTTTATATTGAGTTAAATCCTCTGACAGATCATTTCGAACAACATCGATTACACGTTGACGTGCGCGCAAGTTGATTGCATCGATCTCACGTAAGAATTCAAGTGCCTGTTTAGCACCGAGCTCTTCGGCGCGCGCCATAAATGCGCGAATATCTTTAGGTAAGCAACCTCCGCCGAAACCAATACCAGCTTGCAAGAAACGGTTTCCGATACGCGGATCGTAACCAATGGCTTTTGCAAGGATAGTTACATCTCCACCTGCTGCTTCGCAGACTTCTGCCATTGCATTAATGAAAGAGATTTTTGTTGCAAGGAAGGAATTTGCTGCGACTTTAACTAACTCTGCCGTAGGAAGATCGGCTCGAATCCATGGTGTTCCAAGATCGATTATTGGTTGATAAACATCTTTCAGTATCTGCTCTGCACGATCATTTGCAACTCCTACAACAAGTCGATTTGGAGTTAACGTATCCTCAACTGCAAAACCTTCACGTAAAAACTCTGGGTTCCAAGCCAGGTCGGCTTGGGGCGCGATTTTAACTAGTAGCTCGAGAAGAGCCTGCGCAGTGCCGACAGGAACCGTGGATTTACCTACAACAAGTGCACCTTCTTTTAAAAATGGCGCGATTTCAGCAACTGCAGATTTAACATACGTTAAATCTGCAGCCAATCCATCCTTACTTTGAGGAGTTCCAACACAAACAAAGTGGACATCAGCTCCAGCAACGGCTGAAAAATCAGTTGTAAAATTTAAACGGCCGGTCTTGATCTCTTGGGCTAATAATGTATCGAGTCCCGGTTCATAGAAAGGGAGCTCGCCACGTGAGAGCATTTCAACTTTTTCTGGATCCGTATCGACGCCGATGACATTGAAACCAAGCGAAGACATGCAAGCAGCATGTGTGGCTCCCAAGTAGCCGCAACCGATAACGGAGAGAGTTAAATTAGTGCTCATGACCTTACTTTAGTGCCCCGCATGGATTTTCAGCGGCGGTACGAGTTTTAAATTTATCGACCAGAATAGGCTTAGGAGTTGCACTTGATGAAGCCGATGGTGAAGGCGTGACTTCGTCAATCAGCGGTAAATCTAACCGCATTCGATTGAAGAGATCTGGTGCAAGTTCCTTGTCCCAAATCACTACAGAACCAACTCCATCTACGCGCGCATTTGCATTGCCCAACGGAATCGTGAGTGTGCGCACTTTACTTGCCGAAAGGTTTTTGAGTTGCTTAGCCAAAGTTAGTAAATCACTACTATTTAGTTGGGAATCAGTTTTAACCGTTGCAATTGCGGCATTAAAGAAACTAACTAATTTTACGGGATTGAGTAAAACACCAGTACTAGTAAGCTTTCTTAGAATCGCACTCATGAATTGTTGTTGACGTTGCATTCGTCCAAGATCACCCATGCCATCAAAGTCACGGGTTCGAACATATTTCAATGCCTCAACTCCGTTTAACGTATGAACTCCCGCACTCAAGACTAAGTGACTTTTTGGATCATCGATATCTCTCTTTGAGCAGACCTCGATACCTCCGAGTGAATCGACCATCCCCGCGAACCCTGCAAAACCGATCTCAAGATAGTGGTCGATTCTCACTCCAGTTTCATTTTCAATTGTTTGAATTAAAAGCGGAGCGCCACCCCATGCAAATGCGGAGTTAATCTTGCCGTTAGCGGCAGGAATTATTCGATCTTTATAGAGCGATGATGGGTGTTCTGGAATAGTTACAAGCGAATCGCGCGGAATTGAAATAATAGTTGCCTTATCGCGTGCTTTACTAATGTGAACAAGGAGCATCGTGTCCGAACGTGCGCCAGCGGCAGATTTAGTTGTTCCAACACGTAGAAGTCGTGACTGTTCCTTGGTGAGTCCTTCGCGAGTATCTGAACCAACTAAAAGGTAATTAAGTGCAGTGGTTGGTTTTTCTGGGCGCTTTTCAAGGGTGCCAAAAACGTCGACACGGTTAATGGCCCCACTGATCTGTCCCAACCCCAACCAGGAAATGGCGGAAATTACGACAACGGCCAGCGAGAGTGATGTAATAATCCGTATTGGTCGCGTCGCTTTCACAGGCGAAGACTACTTCAGCGATACGGTGGTGGGGTTATGACGACATCAGCAAATGAGTTATATGGCTCACCGAGGCGTGAAATATCGGTAATTCTTCCGGTTCGCAACGAAGCCTCTTACTTAAAGCATTCTGTGAGCTCGATTTTGGCTCAGGATTTTCAAGGGCCGATCGAAGTGATTCTGGCTATCGGGCCATCACATGATTCGACTATGGAAATTGCACGTGAAATTGCATATCTGGATAAACGTGTGGTTATCGTGGAAAACCCTTCTGGCCGCACGGCAGCTGGATTAAACCTTGCAATCGCACGCTCTCAGTACTCAAATATTGTGCGCATTGATGGCCACTCAGAGATTCCACATAATTATTTAACTTTAGCGCTCGAGATTCTTGAACAGAGCGGTGCAGTAAATGTTGGCGGTGTTATGGCAGCAGTTGGAAATAATTTATTTGAGCGCTCGGTTGCCCGCGCTATGCGGAGTCCATTAGGTGTCGGTGCATCTCGATTTCATACAGGAGGTGTTGCTGGTTCAGTTGATACGGTGTATCTAGGGGCATTTAGAAAAGAGGCTCTCATTGCTATCGGTGGTTTTGATGAGCGTTTCACTAGAGCACAAGATTGGGAGCTAAATTTCCGATTGCGTGCAAAGGGTGGGTTAATCCACTTTGATCCACGGCTAGTAGTCACATATCGACCTAGATCAACTGTTAGTGCGCTTGCTCGCCAGTACTTTGAATATGGACGTTGGCGCCGCGTTGTTTCTCGTCGTCACGAGGGCACGATTAATTACAGATATTTAGCGCCACCTTTTACTGTACTTGTCACCACGCTTTCAATGATTCTAAGTATTTTAGTTTCAACGATTTTCCTACTGCCTATCCTCGTTTATGCTCTCTTTATTCTTTTGGCGTCGCTAGTCATAGGAAAATCTTTAGGTGAAATTCTTTCGCTGCCGCTGATTCTTCTAACTATGCACCTAAGCTGGGGAACAGGTTTTCTGACCTCACCAAAGTCTCTTGCACCGTAAGGTAGCCTTACCTCCATGAGTGAACCTATGCAGGTATATGAGCCTTTTCGGGCCGGTCTGCCCCCACTCATTCGATACTGGAAATCGCTCTGGTCCCGCCGAAGATTTATTGCAGAGTATTCGCGCTCTGAACTTCGTGAGCAACACTTTGATTCATTTTTTGGTCAGTTGTGGCTAGTTTTAAACCCGCTCCTACTTTCCGCGGTGTATTTCTTTCTGATTATCATTATTCAGGGCTCTTCAGATGAAACCCGATATGCCCACTTGACGGCCACACTCTTCCTTTTCTACTTAGTGGCCAACTCGCTTACTGGTGGAGTTAAATCAATAACGGCGGGCCAACGGCTCATACTAAACACGGCATTTCCACGAATTATGCTGCCAGTTTCAGCGGTTGTAATTGCAATTGCTAAGTTCGTTCCAACTCTCTTGGTATTTTTCATCATTCGAACGGTTCTAGGTTTGCCTTTTACTTGGGAAATGCTTTGGGCCTTTCCGATTCTATTAATTACAATTTTTCTAGCTCTTGGTTTGGCAATCACGATTTCATGTATAAATGTCTATTTTCGAGATATATCTAGCTTTTTGCCATATATGACGCGAACACTTTTATATCTCTCGCCGATTCTCTATGAAGCATCTGCCCTCAAGCCAGAACTTTTGGCGATAGAGGCATTTAACCCACTCTTTCCAATTCTTGATAGTTGGTCTCGCACTTTAGTTCATGGGCAAGCACCTCAAGGCTCAAGTTTACTTGCGGGTTTAGCATGGGCCGCAGGAGTATTTTTCATTGGAACTTATTTTTTCTTATCAAGGGAGCGCGAATTTGCTGTCCGCCTCTAACTCGCACGCTACAAATGAGATCGCTGTTTCAGTTCGCGGTCTAGGACTGACCTATAAAACTTCAATTGATAAACGCCCTACTCTAAAGGCGCGCGCCAAATCATTAGGTCGCGGTAGTAAACATGTACGTATTATTCAGGCACTCGATGATGTAAACCTTGATGTTGAGTATGGACAAGTTTTAGGAATTATCGGAACTAACGGCGCAGGAAAGTCTTCAATGATGCGCGTCATCGCAGGAATTATTCCACCCACAAAGGGACGAATAGAGGTCTTTGGAAGTGTCAGCACGCTACTGGCCTTAGGTGTCGGTTTTAACCCGTCGATGTCAGGGCGCGATAATGTATTTCTTGGTGGGCTTGCTGCGGGAATGTCTCGTGAGGAGATTGAAGATCACTTTCAAGAGATTGCAGAGTTCTCTGAGCTAGGAGAGGCAATTGATGCCCCCATGCGCACATACTCATCTGGAATGTTTTCTAGATTGGCATTTTCAGTGGCGGTAACAGTGCGACCAGACATTTTAATAGTTGACGAGGCGCTCAGTACTGGGGATGCAAAATTCAAAGAGAAATCACTCAATCGCATGAAAGAGTTGAGAAGTGATGATCGAGCTCTTATTTTGGTAAGCCATGCAATGGCAACGCTACGAGAAGTCTGCAATGACGTGGTCTGGATGCACAAAGGAAAGCTAGTACAACGCGGCAAGCCAAATGAGACCATCAGTGCCTATCAAGAGTTTTTACAGGTCGGAAAGAGCGCAGCCCTCGATGAGGATGTCTAAGTCATTCCTCGTTTCAATTATATTTCTTACCGCCTTCACCACTCCGGCATCAGCTCAAGAACTTCCTGCAGAATTTACTTTTCGCGGATCAGGGTATGGCCACGGCGTTGGTATGTCACAAATGGGTGCTCGGTCCATGGCTTTGGCAGGGAAAAGTTCAACGGAAATTCTGCAATATTTTTATAAAGATGTATTAGTCGAGCCTCTTGATGATTTAAAGATTTTAAGAGTCAATATTGGACATCTCTTGAGCAGTACGAAAATATCCACAAAAACACCTGGCGCAATAGTTCAACTATTTAGTGGCGATATTGGTAGCCAGGTAGACGCTGTTCCAATTGCCGTATTTTCAGCCGGAGCTTCGCTGAATCTTTCAATTCTCGGCTCCAGCGTTGTGCCTAATGTTCTTATCGATAAGAAATCAAATGCTTTTGCTAAGAATCGGAGCTTTACTATTCGATGGAGCGGGACGAGATATTTGGAAGGGGTCGACGCGCTTATATCTGTCACTCAACTTGGTGCAACTAGGAAATATCGATATGGCCAAATGGTCGTGAAGGCGGTTAAAGACAAGACCCTTGGATTTAGGTTAGAACTAACTAATGCTGTCCGTCTTTCAGATGAGTATCTATGGGGTGTTAGTGAGATGCCTTCCTTTTGGCCAATCGCTGCCCTGCAGGCACAGGCAGTGGCATCGCGATCATATGCTTTGAGTAAAGCTGGAATTTATCGAGCGAATTGTGATTGTGATTTATACGGAGAGATTTCAGATCAAAAGTTTTTGGGATATGCAAAGGAGATTGAACTTAAATTTGGAGCAATCTGGAAAAGCGTTGTCACGGAAACGGCAGGGTTAGTAGTTACTCAAGCAAGCCTTCCAATTGCCGCTTACTATTTCTCATCCTCAGGCGGGAAAACGGAATTGTCGGTAAATGCATGGGGGAGTACAAGAGCCTTTACACAAATAGTAGATGATCCAGGTAGCTTAGACATCACCTTAAATCCGCGATTTGTTACGTGGGATCGCACACTCTCACAAGCTGTAGTTGCCAGAGCATTCTTGCTTCCAGATGTCGTTCAGCTAGAAATCCTGACTAGAAATGAAAGTGGAACAATTGGTCAGATCCGAGCGACGTCAAGTTCTGGTCTTCAATTTACACTTCGTGGAGAAACTTTTCGGAGTCGAACTAAAATCCCGTCGGCTTACTGCGACTTAGTTGGCGTGCAGAATTGAGTTAAGGCCACCCCAAGTACCAGTTCGACTTACCACTTCTAATGCACCATCTAAAGAGTTACGCCGGAATAATAAATTATTCGAACCGGATAATACGGCGGCTTTAACAATCTGCCCATCAGGCAATCGCAATTTTGAAGAAGCAGTGATGTATGTGCCAGCCTCAATGATGCAGTTGTCACCGAGTGAAATTCCACAACCCGAGTTTGCGCCAAGGAGAGTTTTCTCTCCAATCGATACAACTTCTTTTCCGCCACCACTCAAAGTGCCCATTATTGAAGCTCCACCGCCAACATCGCTGCCATCGCCAACGACTACGCCAGCTGAAATTCTTCCTTCAACCATTGATGTACCTAAAGTTCCGGCATTAAAGTTAACGAATCCCTCGTGCATTACGGTTGTTCCGACTGCTAGGTGTGCACCTAATCGAACCCGATCGGCATCTGCGATGCGCACTCCACTTGGAACTACATAGTCCACCATTCTTGGGAACTTATCGATAGAAAAGATGGTTACATGCCCATTCTTTGCGCCAAGACGGGCGCGAGTGAGTTCAAAGCCCTCAACCGCACACGGACCAGCCGAAGTCCACACTACGTTATTGAGAAGACCAAAGATTCCATCAAGACTTAGACCATGTGGTTTGACCAAACGATGAGAGAGAAGATGTAAGCGAAGATAGACATCAAGTGCCGAGGCTGGTGGTACTGAGAGATTAATTTCAAGGCTTGCGATTTCACGGCTGACTTCACGTGCATCATCGTTGCCGACTAAGGCATGTAGTTCGCTCGGCACATCTGGATTGAGTGGGGCGAGTGTTGGAGCTGGAAACCATGCATCCAAAAGCTTTCCATGCGACATTGTCGTAATTGCGTGGCCAGATGCAATGGTGTTCATGGGCTAAGCCTAACCCCTATCCTTTCTCATATGCGTATCGCAGTATTTTGTTCCTCATCGCCAAGCATCGATCCAAAATATGTGGATTTGGCCTATCAACTAGGAGAAGGCATTGGCTCTTTATCGTGGGAACTCGTAACGGGAGGCGGCCATATTTCAATGATGGGTGCAGTTTCTCGGGGTGCGCGTGCAGTGAAAGGTCGCACTGTCGGCGTAATTCCACAAGCGCTAGTTGAAATTGAGTTTGCTGATCATGAGAATGATGAATTACATATTGTCACAACGATGGGTGAGCGTAAGGCGATGATTACAGATATATCCGATGCCTTTATTACTTTACCGGGTGGAGCCGGCACACTTGAAGAGTTCTTTGAAATATGGGTTGGCCGCTATTTAAAATTTCATGATAAGCCGATTGTAATTCTTGACCCATTTGGAATTTTTGGACCATTACATGAACTGATTCTCCATCTTGAGGAAGAGAGATTTATCAAGCCAGGAATGCGTGAGTTAATTACGTGGGCCAATACTGTCGACGAGGCATTGAAAGCGTGCAAGCAATGAGAAGTAACCACCTAGCAATTTCTCTCGTAATAGATGCACCGATCCAATCAGTGTGGGATGCCCTGGCAGATTGGGAAAAACAGGGCGATTGGATGATCGCGACGAAGGTCTGGGTTACTTCGACAATTCAGGATGGAATTGGAACAAAAATAAGCGCTTTTACCGGAATAAAATCCATAGGCATCTTAGACACAATGGAAGTAACTTCGTGGGTTCCGCCATTTGTGTGCGATGTTGTACATACGGGCGCAATTATTAAAGGGACGGGTAAATTTGAACTACATGAAATTAACGCTACTCAAACCCGTTTTGACTGGTCGGAAGAGGTCATAGCTCCTCGTCCACTATTTCTTTTAATGTGCCCCGGCCTATATATAGGTGTGCGAATTTCACTAGGGCGTTTTGCACGAACATTTCGCTGATTCCACTGACAACTTAAGCGGCTTACTCTTAACACCTGACTAGTAACCTTATCCCCATGAGCGAGCCCACTACTTTGGCCGAGCTGCTCGCATCCCTATCTGAGGAGGAGCGCTGTATTCTGACAATGCATTATCTGCGCTCTATGTCAGCGATTGAAATTGCTGAGCTCTTAACCGTGCCGGTACGGGCTGTTGATGCGGTAATTGCCGCTGGGAAGGCGCATTTAAGCGGATTCATAGGCTTCTAGCGGCAGTTGCAACGAGCCCTTAGGGCGATTTCCCACTAACCCATCATGTGCGAGATACTTCTCCTCTTGCAGTTCACCACCAATCTTTAAGAGGAGTCTCCACATGGCAGCCATGAAACCCCGTACAGGTGATGGTCCAATGGAGGTTACAAAGGAGGCTCGCTCTCTCGTCATGCGTATTCCTCTGGAAGGTGGCGGTCGATTGGTCGTTGAGCTCAACCCAGAAGAGGCTAATAATCTGAGCGCCGCACTTCATGCCGCGGTCTCTTTAGTCAAGAAGTAAAGGCGTCGCAGGCGATAGCCTTTAACGCATGTCTTCGATACTTACCAGCGCACCAATAGAGTTATCTGCGGCTTCGTCTGCACAAGCAATAGCCCTGGCATATGTGAGTGAGCGTGAAGATGAGTTTTCGTTTAAGGCTCCTGGGAGTTTGATTCAGGATATTGAAAAGCATTTCGCAATAAATTTACAAGACGAGCTTTCATTTTTTTCACCAACTGGTAAAGCGGGTGAGATATTTGAGATTCCTGTTAGTGAAGCCAACACACAAACCGAGCGCATCTTCTTGATCTCTGCTGGTGACGGCTCAACAAATTCTTTGAGAACGTGCGCAACTGCAATCGCTCGAAAAGTTCGTGGGAAGAAAATCACCGTTTATTCGGCGTGTGCTTTAAACAAAATCGATATCCAAGCGCATGCGATTTCACTTACGATGGCCGCCTACTTGTGGAGCTTAAAGAGCGGAAAGCCCGCTGATGTTCCAACATTTCTCGTAGCAACTGATGATAAGGAGACAATAAATGCTGCTAATGCTTTTGCGAAGGCGATTACGCGCGCTCGTGATCTGGTTCATACGCCTTCTAATATTAAAACTCCTGAGTGGATGGCTAGAAAGGCGCAAGAATTCGCACAATCCAACGGATTAAAAACCAGTGTCTTAGCCGGTAGAGAGTTAAAGGAGTTCGGTGGATTACGTGCAGTTGGTAATTCCTCACAAGTCTCAGGACCGCGCTTTATCGAAGTGACTTATATGCCAAAAAACACAAAGAAAGCAAAGAAACCACTTCCTCATGTAGTTCTCGTTGGAAAAGGGATTACTTTTGATACCGGCGGTGTTTCGCTAAAACGTCCTTACGATTTAATGATACCGATGAAGTCAGATATGGCAGGGGCCGCGGCAATTCTTGCAACTCTCACCGCTCTTGAAGATTTGCAACCTGATGTTCACGTCACTGCACTAATGATGTGTGCCGAAAACGCCATCTCGGCTACCGCCCAAAGACCCAGTGATGTTATTAAGCACTACGGCGGAACAACTGTTGAGGTAATTAACACCGATGCCGAAGGTCGACTTGTTCTTGCAGATGGCTTGGCTTATGCAGATATAAATTTGAATCCCGATTATTTAATTGATATTGCTACCCTTACTGGGGCTGCAACTCTTGGACTCGGTAGAACCTTTGCTGCAATGTATACACGGGATGATCTACTTGCCTCCTCCTTTGTTAAGGCCGGTTTAGATTCAGGTGATCGTGTTTGGAGAATGCCACTCATTGATGACTATAAGGACTCTTTGAGAAGTGATATCGCAGATTTTAATCATGCAGCAAGTAAGGCTGACTACTCAGCTGGCTCAGTGACTGCAGCGCTGTTTCTAGAGCATTTCGCAGGATCTCGTCGCTGGCTGCATCTAGATATTGCCGGTCCCGGGCGAAGTGAAGTTGATGCAGGTGAAAATCCAAAGGGCGGCACAGGTTTCGGTGTTCGCTTGCTGACGACGTGGATTATGGGCCTTTAGTGAAAATAGATCCTCACTCTTACGCTGAAAACTTTATTGCCGAAGATCACTTTAAATCCCAAGCCCGGGCGAGGGGACTTGAACTAGGTGCAGTTGATGTAACTCCAGGTGCTGGTGCATATCTTCGCCATCTTGCCTATACATTGTCTGCGCAATCAATTGTTGAAGTGGGTACTGGCTCAGGCGTTGGAAGTTTATGGTTACTTGACGGGATGAGAATTGGCGGAACTTTGACATCTATTGATGATGAGATGGAACACACTCGAATCGCCAGGTTAGCTTTTAGCGATGCAGAAATTGCACAGACAAGGGTTCGACTTATCACTAATCCAGTACTTGATGTCATCTCAAAGCTCACTGATCGCGCATATGATCTCGTTGTTCTGCGACACAATTCCGAGGATTTAGCCTTTGTTATCTCTGAATCTCACCGTATTTTACGAAGCGGTGGTGCGCTCGTAATTGATAATTTCTTTGGAGGTTCAAAGGTCTGTGATCCAGCCCAACGTGATCCAAAGACGGTTTCTCTTCGCGATGCTGGGAAAATCATTAAAAATGACACAGAGCATTGGGTGAGTACCTTGATTCCTGTCGGAGATGGTTTGTTAGTTGCCACTAAGTTATAGCAGAATAATCACATGATCTTTCCCCGAAAAAAAACGAGCGAATTCGTATCTCCTTGGTGGGAGGTTCCAACCCCTAAAAAGAGTTCACGAGGTTTTACCGTTCTTATTGCTTTACTTGCCGGAAGTCTCGGTGGTTTCTTAGGAGTCAATTCTTCGGGCGGAACTTTTTTTCAAAGTGCGAACATTGTTTCATCAACTAGCACCATCGAGCGCGCACCTGATTCCGTCGCTGGAATTGCAGCTCGAGTGCTTCCGTCAGTTGTTTCTATTACGACTCGATCGAGTCGTGGAGGCGGAACTGGCTCGGGATTTGTCATTGATAGCTCTGGTTATATTTTAACCAACAATCACGTTATTGCTTCCGCAGCCGAAGATGGTGGAACATTGCGAGTCAGATTAAGTAATGGTGATGTTTATAACGCAAGCGTGGTAGGTCGAGATGCATCCTATGATTTAGCGGTCTTGAAAATTTCAGGTTCCAACTTCCCTGCACTGCAATTCGGCGATAGTGACAAAGTTGAAGTAGGAGATGCGGTAATCGCAATTGGTTCACCGCTTGGCTTATCAGGAACAGTTACTCTCGGAATTATTAGCGCTAAAGATCGACCAGTCACCGCCGGTGGATCGGCAGAAGAAAATTCATTTATAAATGCATTACAAACTGATGCTGCAATTAACCCTGGTAACTCAGGTGGTCCACTTGTTGATTCAACAGGTGCCGTTATTGGAGTTAACTCCGCGATCGCATCTTTGGGTTCTACTTCTCAGACTGGCTCAATTGGTTTAGGTTTTGCGATACCAATTAATCAGGCACGAACAACTGCTGACCAACTGATAAAAACTGGCAAAGCTACTTACCCGGTACTTGGCGTTTCACTTGATATGAATTTCACTGGTTTTGGTGCCCTCATCGCTAAATCAAAATCAGGTTTGTTGGCTGGAGGACCGGCAGAATTAGCTGGATTAAAACCTGGAGACCTCGTCATTGGATTTGAAAATCGAGAGATCAATACTGCCTCAGAGTTAATCGTTGCCGTGCGTGCAAAAAAGGTTGGAGATGAGATAACGCTCGTCTATATTCGTGGCGGAAAAGAGTTTTCTGCCACTTTAACTTTAATAGCTGCCCCAGGCTAAAAGCTAATTCTTAGATAGGCTATAGGAATGTTCTTTGATATCGGTGCTGGAGAACTCATGGGCCTTGCAATTTTGGCGATGATATTAGTTGGCCCGGAACGGCTGCCAAAAGTTGCAGCCGAAGCGGCGAAGATGTTGAAAAAACTTCGTAATCTTTCGCAGATAGCAACAGCAGAACTTAAAGAGAATTTAGGACCTGGTTTTGAAAATTTGCAACCGAAAGACTTGCACCCAAAGACTTTTGTTAAAAAACAGCTGGCCGATTTAATGGATGAGAAACCAGTGACTAAGACTAAACGTCCTGAGGCTCGAATCGATCCAGATCTTATATGAATCTTTTAGAGCGCATTGCAGAGGCTTTAACGGCCGTACAAGATCCAGAGCTCCATCGATCTATTACAGATCTTGGAATGGTCGAGGACGTTAATGAGTCGGATGGGAATGTATCAGTTTCGATTTTATTGACCATCTCGGGTTGTCCGATGCAAGACAGACTGCGCACAGATATAACATCGGCAGTCTCCAATATTGATGGAGTTAAAAGCGTACATTTAACTTTCGGAGTTATGTCACAGACCCAACGGGATAACGTAAAGAAAATTATGCGTAATGGACGCGAAAAATTTATTCCATTTGCGCAACCAGAATCGTTGACACGAGTAATTGGTATCGCTTCGGGAAAAGGCGGCGTTGGAAAATCTTCAGTAACAGTTAATCTTGCCGCCGCCGCAGCCATGAAAGGTCTGCGTGTTGGAATCTTAGATGCCGATGTATATGGCCACTCGATTCCCAGATTAATGGGGTTGATGGGTCAACGCCCAACTGCGATTGACCAGATGTTCATCCCACTTGAATCTTTTGGGGTGAAGTGCGTTTCCATGGAGATGTTTAAACCAGAACGTAGCGATGCCGTTGCATATCGAGGTCCGCTTTTGCACAGAGTTTTAGAACAACTTCTCTCGGATGCTTATTGGGGCGATTTAGATCTTTTGCTCATCGATCTTCCACCTGGAACAGGTGATTTAGCGATCTCGCTAGGCCAGTTAATCCCAACCTCAGAGATTTTAGTAGTAACCACTCCTCAAGTTGCCGCCGCCGAAGTTGCTGAACGTGCTGGAAGAATTGCGCATCAGATTCATCAACACATAGTTGGAGTGGTGGAAAACATGTCGGAGTACATTGATCCAGCCACTGGCGCATTGATTTCACTCTTCGGATCTGGCGGGGGAGAAGAAACCGCAAAGCGTTTATCTCAATTAGTAGGCAGTGAGGTCGCGCTTCTCGGAAAAATTCCATTTAGTGTTGATCTTCGCTTGGGCGGTGATGCAGGCGTGCCAGTAGTTATCTCTGATCCGAACTCTGCTAGTGCATTAGTACTGTATGAAATAGCTGAAAAATTGATCAAGCGAAGTAAATCTTTACTCGGAGTTCGATTGGGAATCGCTACGTAGCTCCGTAATCAATTCTTTACTTAGATCAGATAATTCGCCTCTCACGAAATCGCGTGTTGCAACTTCACCGAGTGAAATTCTCAGTGCAGCAATTTCACGGGTGAGATATTCGGCATCAGCAATACTCCGATCGTTTCGAGCTCGATCTTCATTGAGCTGAATTCTGTCGCGATCAGCCTGTCTATTTTGTGCAAGCAGGATCAGTGGTGCGGCATAAGATGCTTGCAACGAGAGAATTAAAGTTAAGAAAATAAATGGATACTCGTCAAAGCGTAAATCTCTAGGAGCAGTGAAGTTCCAAGCAACCCAACTAAAAACAAAGACTGTCATGTAGACCAAGAATCGGGCTGTGCCTAAGAATCGGGCAAAGCGCTCAGAAAGGCGCCCAAAAGTCTCTGGATCAAAATTAGGTCGCAGCGAACGTCGAGATTCACGCGGAGTATCTAGGCCAAAGTTTCGTGCCATCTTTACCCCTCCTTATAAGAAACTGGAGATTTTTCCCGATGATCATTTCGCCAGTTTTCAGGAAGTAAATGATCGAGCACATCATCGACTGTAATTGCGCCAAGTAGTCGATCATTGGCATCTACAACCGGCAAAGAGAGCATGTTATAACTAGCCAGGTGTGAGGAAACCTCATGCAGAGATGCCTCTGGCCTCACACCACGAGAGTCGGTATCCACAATGGATCCAAGCAACGTCGAAGGTGGCTCTCTGAGTAAGCGTTGGTAATGAACCGTACCTATGAAACGACCCGTTGGCGTTTCCAATGGTTGGCGGGCAATAAAAATCTGTGAAGCCAAAGCAGGTGAAATCTCTTGGTGCCGAATGGAGGCGAGGGCATCGGCGACTGAGTAATCGGCACTCATGACAATCGGTTCAGTAGTCATCATTCCGCCCGCAGAATAATCTTCATAGTTCATTAGCCGTAGAACATCTTCTGCATCATCTGGTTCCATTAGCTTTAGCAGAGCTTCGGCACGTTCTTGACCGATTTCGCGGAGCAAATCTGCGGCATCATCTGGATCCATTTCCCCAAGAACATCTGCCGCACGCTCACCTTCAAGTTCGGCTAAGAGTGAAACACGATCATCTTCATTCATTTCTTCTAATACATCGGCTAAACGATCATCTGCCAGCGCTCCTGCAACTTCTACACGACGCTTGGCAGGTAAGTCTTGCAATACAGTGGCCAAATCGGCAGCACGTAGATTTGCCAAAGTTAAAAGTAAATTAACCGCTCCTTGGTTTTGTTCCGGATGAGCAAAGCCGATGACTTCATCCCAAGCAACCGTCGAAGTAGCACCTTTGCGGCGAAGTCCACGTCCTGGACGCATGATATGGACTCGCGTGATTAACCAATCACCGGTCTGGTTTTGCTCCATACCCATATCTTCCACAAGGACCGCTTCACTCGATGCGATGAGTGTGATTGAACGGTCAAGCATGTCTCCAAGAACTAAAACTTCTCCGGGACGGGTTTCATATCGACGCATATTGAGTAACCCTGTTATAACTACGGCTCCACTTTCAATTGAAGTGATTCGAGTAATAGGTACAAACACACGACGTCGTAATGGAACTTCAACAACAAGACCTAAGATTCGCGGAGGAAGATTATTGGTCCGAAGCGTCGCAACTGCATCCCTGACCTTTCCGACTGGATCACCGTTGGGATCAAAAACCGCGGTGCCTGTAAGACGGGCAAGAAATACTCGTTTTAAGAGATTGCTGCTCATGGCTTAAGGGTACCTTTCTCTCATGGCTAAGGGCGAACAATTGCAAAACAGCGAACACATCCGCGATAGCCATACCGCAGTTCCGGCTAAACCTGATTTGATTCGTTTAGGTATTGGGATTATTGGAATTGGAACATCTGGACCGCTCATTGCTATGAGCGCTATGCCTATCGTGAGCTTAATTTTTTGGAGAAATTTGGGTGGAGCGCTATTGACTCTCCCCTTCGCCATTCGTCACCGAGCTAATCGTGAAGGTGTTAAGTGGTCAATCATTGCTGGAATTGTTTTAGCCTTTCACTTCGTTGCATTCTTTCTAGCAATGCGCTGGACAACCGTTGCCGCCGGTACCGCACTCGTTGCACTACAGCCAATCTTCGCAGCGCTGTTTGTAAAAATGGGGGGCGGTCACATTCCATCTAAAGCTTGGCTGGGAATGATCGTGAGTTTTTCTGGTGTCCTTCTGATTTCAGGAGTGGATTTGAATATTTCTTTTAAATCATTTCTTGGCGATGTGTCAGCATTGATTTCAGCGGCCCTTGCCGCTTTATACATGATTGCTGGTTCAAGAGCGCAAAGAACCCTTGAAACCGCGACGTATACGACAATTTGCTACTTTGTCTGTGCAATGAGCGCACTACCTATGGCAATCTTTTCGGGAGTTGAGCTCTTTGATTTCACAGCCCGTGAATGGTGGATTGTTATTGGATTGATCTTAGGTGCGCAAATTCTTGGACACACAATGTTTAATTCCGCACTTAAACGTGTATCGCCTGCAATAGTTTCACTCATAATTTTTTTTGAAGTTCCAGTTAGCTCAATTCTTGCCATGTGGTGGATAGCACAACGCCCACCCTTAGGGATTTTGCCCGGAATCGCATTAATCCTAATTGGCTGTGTTTTAGTTGTTTCCCGTACTAGAAGTGCACAAGTGGAGGTAACACCATGATTGATTTACATACCCACACAAACAATAGCGATGGGACAGATTCTCCACGTGAACTAGTTAATAAAGCGATTTCCATTGGAATTAAGGTTTTAGGAATCACCGATCATGATACGACCGCCGGTTGGATAGAGGCTACTGAGACGGTACGTGGAGAGATTTCACTTGCTCTTGGAAGTGAGATCTCATGTCTTACTGAGGATGGAATTAGTGTTCATATGTTGGGTCTTCTCTTTGATGGTGAGCACCATGAGATGCAAGTAATGCTTGAAGAAACCCGAGATGGTCGCTTACCTCGCATGCGTAAAATGATTGAAAAGATGCAAGCCGCTGGAATTGATATTTCAATGGCCGACGTGGAAGCGGCTCGACCAATGGGAGCAACCCTTGGGCGACCACACTTAGCCGATGCACTTGTAAACAAGGGAGTTATTAAATCCCGAGATGAAGCATTTCAAGGGATGCTCAATAATGATTCAATTTTCTATGTCTCGCATGCTGCTCCAACACCGGTTGAGGCGGTTCGCATGATTCGTAGTGCAGGAGGTGTTGCGGTCATAGCCCACCCTTTTGCCTCCCTCAGAGGTCAAATTTTAGATGCATCGAACTTTCAGGAGTTGGCGACCGCTGGAATGCAGGGCATTGAAGTCGACCACCGCGATCAAAATCCAGATGAGCGTGCGATGTTACGAGTTATAGCCAAAGAACTAGGGTTAGTCGTAACTGGTGCCAGCGATTATCACGGCAACGGTAAACTAAATTCATTAGGGGAGTATCAAACATCACCTGAGCAATGGGAAAAATTAGAGTCACTGGCAGATCGACGAAGGGTGGTAAGAGCATGAACGTAGTGCAAGTAAGTGCGATTACATTTGCAATTCAGTCCTTTGTCACTCTCTTTGTAATTATGGATCCACCAGGTGCAACACCAATTTTCTTAGCTCTAGTTTCCAAGAAAAATCCTAAAGAGCGCCGCATGCTTGCGATGAAGGCGGCAGCTGTTTCATTCTCTGTGATTACCCTTTTTGCATTATTTGGAAGATTTATTCTGAGCTATTTAAATATTTCAATGGCATCCCTTCAAGCAGCCGGGGCGCTCTTGTTATTGCTTATTTCTCTTGATCTCTTGACTGGAGGAACTGGTGGAGGAAAGAGTCAGAGTTCCGATGCAAATATTGCACTCGTTCCACTTGGTACACCCCTTCTTGCCGGCCCAGGTGCAATTGTTGCCACGATGATCTTTGTGCAAAACGCCGATACAACTCCAAAGGTTTTTGGATTAATTGCCGCGGTAGTTGGAGTTCACATCGCTATCGCAGCGGCTTTAATGGCTTCAACTACGATTTTGAAGGTGATTAAAGAGGCTGGAGTCACTTTGGTGGCACGGATTGCAGGTCTACTTCTGGCGGCAATCGCGGTTCAAATGCTCGTTGACGCGATTCGAGTATTTGTTGAGGTTTAGCTTTCTTTAAACTTCTTAGTCCTAGTTCGAGTACGTTCAACTTTTTCTTGTGGAGCTGCAACTTTGCGTCTGCCAGAATCTCCACGTGGGGCAGATGCTGCTTTACTTTCAACTCTGACGACTGGCTTGGCTTTAATCATTCGACCTGTCGATCCCGTTGGAATATTAAGAACTTCAAATAAGTGTGGTGATGATGAGTAGGTCTCTTCAGGCTCGGCTAAACCGAGTTCAAGAACTTGGTTAATCATTTTCCAACGAGCTAGTTCGTCCCAATCGACAAAAGTTACTGCGATTCCATCGGCACCTGCGCGAGCAGTTCGGCCGATACGGTGGACATATGTTTTTTCATCCTCTGGACATTGGTAGTTAATCACATGTGTGATTCCCTCAATATCAATGCCACGAGCTGCAACATCCGTCGCGACGAGAACATCCGACTTTCCTGCTTTAAAATCACCAAGTGCTTTTTCTCGCGCACTCTGACCTAAATCACCATGAATTGTCGCAGCCCTGAAGCCACGCTCGATGAGATCATCTGCGGTTTTTTGGCAGGTACGTTTTGTCCGGCAAAAGACAATGGTTGGTCCTCTCCCATCGGCCTGCAAAATACGGGAAAGCATTTCAATTTTATCCATTGCATGTGCACGCAACACATGTTGTTCAATTCGGCTGACGACCGCGCCCTCATCTTCACTGTCTTGCGTACGAATATGAATAGGTTGGTTCATGAAACGTCGCGCAAGAGCGATGATATCTCCGGGCATTGTGGCCGAAAAAAGCATAGTCTGTGTGCGCTTAGGTGTATTTGCTAAAATCTTCTCTACATCTGGGAGAAAGCCTAGATCGAGCATTTCATCGGCTTCATCAAGGACAAGTCGTGAGACTTCTTTTAATTTCAATTGACCTTGGCGCGATAAATCTAACAAACGGCCTGGGGTTCCAACCACAATTTCAACTCCAGTGTTAAGCGCCTCGATTTGTGGTTCAAAGGCACGGCCCCCATACACTGCGAGAGTTCGAATTCCACGGTTGCTTGCTAACTCTTCAATATCTTTAGTGACTTGGGTACACAGTTCGCGAGTTGGAACAACAATTAAAACCTGTGGCATTCCCTTATGTGCGAAATCTGCCCACTCAATATCGTCTGGCGCAATGACTCTTTCGATAATGGGAATTCCAAATGCCAGAGTTTTCCCTGTACCGGTTTTAGCTTGACCAATGACGTCACCATCTCCAAGAGCAATAGGCAATACCATCTCTTGAATTGCAAAAGGTGCGATAAAGCCATGGGCGTGCAACGCCTCGATAGTTTGTGGTCGAAGTGGAAGCTGGGCGAAAGTCAATGACACGTTAGGCAGCGCCGAAGCCGACACGACGCGGTGATGGGTCGCCTACTTCGACGAAACCAATCTTGTCGGCCGGAACGATAATTTCGTGACCTTTAGTGTCACTCAGTGTCAGTGGGGCTCCAGAAGTGAGAGCTTGCGTCACTGCACTCTTTATTTCAGCTGGGGTCATTGCACTCTCGAAAACTAAGTCACTGGCAACGCGAGTAACAGCGATGCGGACCTCTGATTTGACAGCAACTTCATTTTTCTTAACGTTCATAGGGTCAATGCTATCGGCCTTTAATTGCGTGGAAAACCAGAAATTCCTCTCCACATCAGGTTGTTAACCAGCTCAACTGCTTGTTCTCTCGTCAGAGTGCTATCTCGATCCAACCAATGGCGCGCAGTGACTTGGGCATATCCAATCATTCCCACTCCAAGCAACATAGAAGCCTCCTTCGGAAGACCTGTGTCAATTGAGATTACTGCACTTGCTGCAGCAGCACAGTCATATGTCATTCGATTGAGGCGCTCACGCACGGATGGCTCGACACTCATGTCACTTTCAAAGAGCAATCTAAAGGCTTCGCCCTCCCTCTCAATAAATGCAAAATAAGCATCAACTGTTGCATGCACTCGGTTGGCATTGTCAGGTGTAGATGCAATCGCCTTTTGAATTTCGAAAACAAGTGAATCAATGTGTAAATCTAAAACCGCAAGATAGAGATCGAGTTTTGATGGAAAATGTTGATACAAGACCGGCTTACTTACATTTGCCCTTTCGGCGATCTCATCCATTGCCGCCGAGTGGTATCCAGCGACTGTAAATACTTCGAGGGCTGCTCTAAGCAGAATTGCACGCCGCTCGTCTCGAGGTAAACGGGCTTTATTGGATATATCTGCCGTGGTCATTGGCGTAATCGTAGAGGGAGTTAGATGATTTATGCTAATACTTACCTTCAAAATTAGTAGCGACCATAGAGCAGTTAAGGCAGGATTGGAGTTCTATGAAACTTTCACCCCTAGTTGATGAAGGCGCAGCACTCAGCGTCGTAGAGGATCAAAGATACAGTCGCCATATTCTCGTTCCAGAGATATCAATAATTGGCCAACAAAGAGTGAAGGCGGCGAAAGTACTGTGTGTCGGTGCAGGAGGTTTAGGCTCCCCAGTTTTGATGTATTTAGCAGCAGCCGGTATTGGAACCCTCGGAATAGTTGATTTCGATGTAGTCGAAGAGTCAAACCTACAACGACAGATAATTCACGGGCAGAGTGATATTGGAACGAGCAAAGCAAAGAGTGCCAAGAGAAAGATTGCAGAAATAAACCCGTACATCAATGTGATTACACATGATGTTCGCTTAGATAATACAAATGTGATGGAGATTTTTAAAGATTATGACTTAATCATTGACGGCACAGACAATTTTGCGACTCGCTATTTAATTAACGATGCTTGTGTACTTTTAGGCAAGCCATATGTGTGGGGATCCGTCCTTCGCTTTGACGGGCAGGCAAGTGTATTTTGGTCGGAGCATGGACCCTGCTATCGCTGCCTTCACCCAACTCCGGCGCAGGATGTTCCTAATTGTGCCGAAGCAGGGGTTTTAGGAGTTTTGTGTGCCTCGATAGCTTCAATCCAAGCGACAGAGGCAATAAAGCTCATCATTGGAATCGGTGAGCCACTCATTGGCGCACTAATTATTTATGATGCATTGGCTATGAGTTTTCGAAAAATTGAGATCAAGAAAGATCCAGAGTGTGTTGTATGTGGGGAGAATCCGACACAGAAAGGGCTGTTAAAAAATTACGAAGAGTTTTGTTCACCGGCTGGAGCTACACACTTAAGTGTTGAGAAGTTGAAAATAAAGATGGATAGAGGTGATGATTTTTTACTTATTGATGTACGTGAAGCTAGTGAGTTTGAAATTCGTAGAATCCCTGGATCCGTTTTGATACCTCTAGGGAATTTCATAGATGGCAGCGCCTTAAAAAGCCTACCGAAGGACAAAGAGATAATTTTGCATTGCCATTCGGGAGGACGCTCTGCGACTGCACTCTCAATACTTAAAAACGCTGGCTTCAGGGATGTCACACATGTAGAAGGTGGAATTCTTGCTTGGGCCCAACACATCGATACAACATGTACGGTGTACTAATGAAAGATACATACGAAGGTTTTCGAATTCTATTAGTGCACGCCCATCCTGATGATGAGACGATTAATAATGGGGCGACAATGGCGCTATATGCAGCTCGGGGCGCACAAGTCACGCTAGTGACATGTACTCGAGGGGAAGAGGGAGAAGTTCTTGTCCCTGGTTTATCGCATTTGGCAAGTGCGCACAATGACACCTTGGGCTCTCACCGTGAGATTGAGCTAGCTAACGCCATGATTGCTCTTGGTGTGAGTGATTACCGATTTTTAGGTAATTTTCGAGATAGCGGGATGATGGGGAGCGAAACAAATAATGGGGCGAGTGTTTTCTGGCAAGCAGATTTAAATGTGGCGGCGCAGCTACTCGCAACAATAATCGATGAAGTCCAGCCACATATTTTAATTACTTATGATGAAATAGGTGGGTACGGTCACCCGGATCACATAAAGACCCATCTCGTGGCTATGCGAGCGAGCGAGCTTTCACAATGGCAGATTCAAAAGATTTATTGGAATACGATGCCTAAATCAGTTATTGCAGCAGGTATTGCGGCAATGAAGGCGGTTGGTTCTGATTTCTTCGGAACCGACAATGTAGATGACATTCCATTTGCAAAAGACGACTCATTTGTAACTACATTGATTGATGGAAATGATTTTGTTGAGGCAAAAATGGCGGCAATGAAAGCACACGCAACACAAATTGCATTGGACGGTCCATTCTTTGCGCTCTCAAACAACTTAGGTTTGCAGATTTGGGGACATGAGTATTACACGCTTGTGCGCGGCGAAAAATCAGCGCCATTTGATAGTGATGGTCGGGAATGCGATTTGACTTCGGGAATAACTTTGTAGTGAAGTTTTTTTACTCAATATTTTTTGGGGGGGCTTTAGGTGCTGCCTCAATTTTTATTCATGCCTCTCTACCACCATTCGGTTTATTGCTGAGTCTTGCTGCTACGGGCACCGGGATTTGGTGCATTGGACGCAAGTGGGGGAAACGATCTCTAAAGGTGATGGCAAGTTTCATCTGGATTGTTGTTGTCTTGCGTGCAGGCTATCCCGGTGCAAGCGATGAGTATTTAATTGCATCCAGCGCCGTTGGAATAGCGCTGATGAATATAGGTTTCCTTGTCTTAGTTATTGCGATTTTATTGCCAAATTAACTCAATTTATTAAGGTTTGATGCCCGTTGCGGGTTTGGCAATAACTTCACGCCAAATAAAAATCTCATCATGAGAGAACTCAATTAGTAGATTTTCTTTATTTCGCAATGAGTGTGTACTCTCTAAAATTCCAACAATGTCCCGAAAACCGCCCTCGGGGTCGTGGAGTCGGATTGTAAGGCGCCTACCAATGAGGGCTTCGAAACGGAGTTCGAGCAGGCTCGCCATGGGTCAACGATAAGCCTTCGCTTCAATATCGCGCGAGATAGGGCTATTCGATTACAATCAGCCACGTTCATTATCATTTAATCTGGAGGCTACAGAGTGACATATATTATTGCCGAGCCGTGTGTCGATGTTAAAGATAAGTCATGCATCGCTGAATGCCCTGTGGACTGCATCTATGAAGGTTCACGTATGTTGTACATCCAGCCTGATGAGTGCGTCGACTGCGGTGCATGCGAGCCAGTCTGCCCGGTAGAGGCGATTTATTATGAAGATGATGTTCCAGCCCAATGGAGTGAGTTTGGCAAAGTCAATACCGAATTTTTTGTTGAAATTGGATCTCCTGGAGGCGCGGCCAAGATGGGTCCAACCAATAGTGATCACGCACAAGTAACTGCCCTGCCTCCAAAGAGCGAGTAGTTCTTCTTGCGTGAACAACTCCCAGATTTTCCTTGGGATGCTCTGGCTCCATATGGGGATATCGCACGTTCACACCCAGATGGGATCATAGATTTATCTCAAGGAACACCGGTAGATCCAACCCCAGAATTTATTCAAAAATCATTTCGCGATGCTTCGAACTCTCCTGGTTATCCAGTCACTGCCGGAACACCCGAGCTACGCGTGGCGATTAAGGAATGGGCAACGCATCGACTGGGTGCAAGCGGTGAGTTTGATGTACTACCGCTCATTGGATCGAAAGAGTTAGTGGCATGGCTCCCAACAATTCTAGAATCACGAAAAGTTCTTATTCCAAAAATTGCTTATCCGACATATCACGTTGGTGCCTTGATTGCGCAGGCACAATCAATTGAAGTTGAAATAGATGCCTCCACATGGCCTTCTGCGGATTTGGCATGGATGAACTCACCATCTAATCCTACGGGGCGAACCCATAGTGTTGAAGAAATAAGAGCCTGTATCCAATGGGCGCGCACTAATAATTCAATTCTAGTTTCAGATGAGTGTTATGTTGAATTTGATCACACTGCAACTTCTTACTCCGTCCTATCTCAAAGCGGCGGTGATAATAGAAATATTCTTGCTGTTCATTCGCTATCTAAGCGCTCTTCCATGGCAGGGTATCGCGCCGCTTTCATGATTGGCGACTCTGTGCTTATCGCCCGAATCCGTGAACTTCGTAAACATGGAGGAATGATGGTTCCGCTTCCTGTACAGAAAGCAATGACTGTTGCGCTCGGTGATGATCACCATGTTGCCGAGCAGCGTTCTCGTTATAACTCGCGACGAGATGTTTTGCGTCCTGCACTTGAGGCAGCTGGATTTCACATCGAATTCAGCAACTCAGGTTTATATCTGTGGTGTACTCGTGGTGAAGATGCTTGGGAGAGCGTTGATTGGCTTGCACATCGAGGCATATTAGCCACGCCGGGCAGTTTTTATGGCCTTGCAGGGGCACGTCATATTCGATTAGCTATGACTGCAACGGATGAGCACATTGAATCCGCTGCGCATCGATTGAAAGCATAGTTATATGGCCGTAGGTATTCTCTTAGTTGGTGGTTTTGGTACCCGGTTGATGCCACTAACAAAGCACACTCCTAAACCAATGCTAACTGTGGCAGGTTTGCCAGTGACAGAACATCAACTAGCTATGGCAAGAGATGCTGGTATTACTACCGTAGTCCTAGCAACTGCTTACTTAGCTGAACTTTTCACTCCATATTTTGGAGATGGATCTGCATGGGGAATGAAGCTGCTGTATGCAGTTGAAAAAGTACCGCTTGGTACTGGAGGTGCAATTGCCAATGCTGCACAGCTGTTAAACACCCAAGAATCAATTGTTGTTTTTAATGGTGATGTTTTGAGTTCACACAATTTGAAAGAGCAAATTCGCCAACATGAAGAGCATGGTGCAGATGTAACACTTCATTTAACGACCGTTGAAGATGCACGGGCGTATGGCTGCGTTCCTACTGATGAATCTGGTCGAGTTACTGCTTTTCTAGAAAAAATGGAGAATCCGATTTCACACTCAATAAATGCCGGCTGCTATGTCTTTAATCCCAGCATAGTAAATGCAATTCCTAAGGACACAGTGATTAGTGTCGAGCGTGAAATTTTCCCAGAGCTCATTTCAAGTGGTAAAAAAGTATTTGGTTTTATAGATGATTCATACTGGTTAGATATTGGTACACCAAAAGCCCTATTGCAAGGTTCACGTGATTTAGTACAAGGGTTAAGCCACTCATCTGCATTTTCAATGGCTGAAATTGATTTCCATGATAAACATTCACTAATCATGGCTACTGCAGAAGTTGACTCCAGTGCAATCATTGATGGAGCTTCATGTATTGGCGCTGATTCACGTATTGGAGCACAAACACACATAACTGGTTCGATTATTGATCGTGGAGTGACCATCGGTGCCGGAGCTCGTGTGATTAATTCATTCATCGCAAGCGGTGCAGTAGTGAGTCAAAATTCACACATTGAGGCCTCTTTTGTGACCAAGGATGAGATTCTGCCCATTCCAGAGTAGTTTTTATTGAAATTGCGGCATCTGCCCTCTACTTTCGCTTGACATATTCGACTTACACGCGTGTAATTCACTCTTAAGTAAGTCTTTTCCACGAGGGATGAGACACAAAAGCTATTAAGGAGAATCGGTATGCCGATCCGACCTGAAGCCACAAACTCCCCTGTCCCCACAACTGGACCAAAAATTACCTTGGTGAGTGGCGAGAATATTGAGCTCTCTTGGCAAGAGCGCTCGCTCTGCGCCCAAACTGATCCCGAAGCCTTCTTCCCTGAAAAGGGTGGCTCAACTCGCGAAGCCAAACGTGTCTGTCTCTCCTGCGATGTTAGATCAGAGTGCCTCGAGTACGCACTTGCTCATGATGAACGTTTTGGAATTTGGGGCGGATTATCAGAGCGCGAACGTCGACGCTTAAAGCGTCGTTCTGCGTAATCTCGCAGCTTTCCAAGGGTCAATGTCATGGCTGAAAAGGCCGCACTAGGCCGGCATCGCGTTAGCGCGATTATCGTTTCACACGATGGACAAGCGTGGTTGCCAGAAAGCGTTGCCGCTCTTACATCCCAGACTCGACCACTCGATTACATTGTTGCGGTTGACACTGCATCCAAAGATTCTACGCAACAACTTCTTAAGTCAGCACGAATTCCTGTAATTGATGCCGACCGCACAACTGGTTTTGGTGAAGCAGTAGCAATGGGTGTTGAATCTTTGAAGCCAGTCCAAACTGAAACGATCGAATGGATTTGGTTAATTCATGATGACTGTGCGCCTTCTCCAACTGCACTTGAATTCTTACTTCAAGCAGTTGAGGACCGCCCGCAAGTAGCAATGGTGGGACCAAAACTACTTGGTTGGCACGATCGCACTCACTTGCTCGAAGCAGGAGTAAGTATTGCGGGCAATGGTGCTCGGTGGACTGGGTTAGAGCCACTTGAATACGACCAAGGACAACACGATGGAATTCACGATGTTCTTTCAGTTAGCACAGCCGGTGCATTAATCAGACGAGAGATTTTTGAAGAGATCGGTGGCTTTGATAAGAATTTAGGACTCTTTCGTGACGATGTCGATTTTGGTTGGCGCGCTCGCGTGGCTGGACACACGGTTATTGCAGCTACTTCGGCAGTTGTTTTCCATGCTCAGGCAGCTGCAAGCGAGCGACGAATCGTTGATGTAGAAGGTGCTTTTTTACATCGTCCGCTCTTGCTTGACCGTCGCAATGCTGCATATGTACTTCTTGCAAACTCCTCTTGGTGGATGATTCCATGGCTTGCCTTTCAACTTCTCAGCTCGGCGATGGTGCGCTCGGTCGGTTATTTATTAGTAAAACTTCCGGGATATGCAAGTGATGAGTTACTGGCAGTGGCATCACTTATTGTTAAACCAACATTAATTGTTAAAGCTCGCAAAGATCGTAGAGCAAAGCGATTCGTATCTTCCCGAATAGTTTCTGGATACATCCCACCACGATGGTCGCAGTTACGTCTTTCGACTTCACGTTTCTTTGAGGCTATTCGTTCTCGATTACTTCCAGATAGTGGTGTGGCTTCGACATCAATACTAGATTCAGTTGAAGATGAAGATTTACTCGTACCAACTAAAAGCGTGCAATGGATTAATCTCTTTAAAAAACCGGAGGTTGCAGGGTTTATTTTTCTAACCTTGATTACCCTTGTTGCATCTAGAATGCGTCTCGGATCCCTCATTGGTGGAGCGCTTCCCATGTCACCAGACGGGGCACGCGATTTATGGAAAAGCTACTTTGAATCTTGGCATCAAGTTGGAATGGGCACGTCTCAAGCCGCACCGCCATGGATTGCCATCCTTGCATTGTGTGCGACCATATTTTTTGGGAAGGCATCGGCTTTCTTAACGCTTTTCTTTCTCGTAGCACCGATATTGATGATGTGGTCATCTCTTAGATTATTTAAAAAGAGTACACAAAACATGTGGATTAGTGTCTCGGCCAGTTTTATCTATGCTATTTCTCCCGTCGCTATAGCGGCAGTTAATTCTGGACGCCTAGCTACGGTGGTCGCCCTCATAATCGCGCCGCAAATTCCAATTCTTTTAATACACTGGAAAGAAATAGAGTTACATTCTTGGCGTCGAATTTTCATAATATCTTTAGTCGTTGCAGTGCTAACTGCGTTCACACTCTCAGTTTTTGTGATTCTCTTAGGTTTAACTTTGTTTGCACTGTATGGGGATTATGAGAGCTTTGCTGGAGATAAAAATAGGCCACTATTTCTGGAGCGTCTTAAAAAGCGCGTGACGCTGCTAATGGTGCCATTCCTCCTTACCGCACCATATTCATTCGAGGCACTAGGTGCACCATCAAAATTCCTCAGCGAACCTGGACTTTCACTTGCCGGTGGCCAGGCTCATCTTGTAATTCTCGGAAACCCAGGTGGAATCGGTTCTCTGCCATGGTGGTTAATCAGCCCTTTGCCACTAATTCTATGTGTTGCACTTTTTTCTTCGAGTAGGGCCAGAGTTATTGCCTTATTCGGCACTGGTTTCCTTTCTGCCGCTATTTTCTTCTCATCTTTTTCAATAGCTTCACACGGAGATTCAGCGCCTTCAAGGGTTTGGGTAGGTATTTTCTTAGTTGGGGCAACTGGCGCAGCTTGTATGGCGGGTGTAGTAATTCTTGATCGGTTGAGATCAGTTCTGATTACAAGTAATTTTCATTTTCGTCATATATTGGCAGCGTTACTACTTCTTTTCTCACTTGTGTATTCAATACTAACTTTAGGTTGGTCTGTCTCTGTGGGAGCGAACTCACCTCTTCAAAATAGCACTTCAACTGTAATGCCAGCTTTCTTAAGTATTGAGAAAGACACAAAGACACTCGTGCTGCGAGAGATAAAGAGTGGAAGTTCAAAGAGTATTCAATATTATATTTCGCGCGGGAAAGATATTTCACTGGGAGAGCCGGATGTAGCGCCACCTCAGGTAAGTGCGATAGCCGCCGCAGCACAGGCGCTATTAGATGGCTCAGGAATTTCGAGCAGTAAGGTATTTGCAGATTTCGGAATCAAATATGTATTTGTAAAAACCCCTTTTGATAGAAATATTATTCGTACAATTGACGGTCTCGGTGGATTTACTCGTGCCTCTGCTACTTCGGCAGGAGTGGTTTGGCGCGTAGCGGGAGTGACCGGTCGACTTGTGCTGGTAGGAAAAGACGGAGAGCGAGAACTTCTTGAAGCTGGTGAGATTGGGGCGCGAGTAATAGTTACCCACCGGGGAGAAGTATTGCTCACAGAGAGTTATGACCGTTCATGGCTTGTTCTGCAAAATGGATACCGCTTGGAGCGCAGCGTAAGCGAACTTGGCTTACCTGTATTTACTGCAACGGAGTCAGGTGAAATCTCCCTCTTGCATGATGGCACTATCAGGCGCGCATGGCTTTCCTTTCAATTAATTGCTTGGATTGTCGTAATTATTGCCGCCGCACCAGCCGGACGAAGAAAGCGCGAAATATCCGAGAAGGAGCTCGCATGAAACGATCGTTTGTCGCGCTCGTGGCTGTAGCGCTTTCATTTACTCTAGCGACATTATTAACCGTAACAACTAAATCTTCCGTTTTCTCCGAGACATATCCAGAAGTTGTGTGTCCACCAACGTTGAATGGATTATCGTCACAAATCTCAATTGCTTCAGGTAAAACTGCGTTCCAGAACCTTGCAGCTAAAAGTACAAAAACGATTCCATTTAAAGTACTTCGCTATCCGGTAATAAAAGACTCATTGGTAATTTCTGCACTTGGAACTACGCCAGTCGTTTGGCAGAGTCGCAGCGGCAGTTGGGCGGGTGGCGCGCTGTGCACAGGTCCAATATCCTCACAATGGTTCGTAGGTGGAAGTTCCGATGTGAGAACTCGAGGAAGCATAGTTGTAATCAATAGTGGATTGAGCGCAGCAATTATTGACCTAAATGTTTACTCTGAAAATGGTAAACAGCCGCTGGTTTCAATTAATGTAGCGGCTAAAAGTTTAAAGATCGTTTCATTGGACTCTCTTGCAACCGGTGATAAATCTTTGACAGTGCAAGTAGTTCCTCGTTCGGGGCGAATTAATGCATTTATGATTGACGAACTTGGAGCTGGCCTCAAGGCCCTTGGCGGCGACTTTGTTAATCCAGTTAATTCGGCGGCTAAAACTCTCGTGATTCCTGCCATCCCGAATCAAATCTTGAAAAATGGACAAAAACCTTCTGCCGCTCACATTTTGCGAATTCTTGCACCTGCAGATGTTGATGCAAATTTTACACTAGAACTCATATCTGAAAACGGAAATTTTGTTCCAGTAGGCTTTAATTCCCGTAACATTACAGCTGGAGTTGTGACCGAGTTAGTTTTGTCGCCAAAGATTGTTGCAAGCTCGTTCGCAGTTCGAATAACTTCAGATGAACCAATAGTTGCTGCTGTCTACTCGAAGTACATTACTAATGGGCGAAGCGATTTTGTTTGGAGTACCCCAACGAGTGCGCTTACTCCCATGAAAATGGCGGTAACTGGCCTCTCACCTACAATCGCTTTTGCAGCCGATTCAATCGCCGTCAAGATCGAGGTGGCTCTGGTTAATGGTAAGACAAGCATTGTTAGTATCAAAGGTAGCGATGTCGCAACGTGGCGAGTACCTAAATCTGCGCGTTCAATCACAATAATTGAAGCGGGTCGAGAAACCTATGCCGGCGCACTAGTCGCATCTATTCATGGTTATGGGTATGTGCCAATCACTCCAGGAAGTCTATTAACCAAGGTCGAAATTCCTCAATCAAACATTCGCGTTTTAAATCCTTGACAATCCCAAAAAAACCAAGCATTCCGACTAATCTTATGTTTATGAGTTCTCACGCAAAGTTAGGAAGAGGTTGCTCGCGCGTTGGTTGTCGCGCGGTGGCTACTATGACCTTGACCTATATCTATGCTGAATCTATGGCTGTAGTTGGTCCACTTGCGACTTTTAGCGAGCCGCATGCATATGACTTATGTCTTTTGCATGGGGAGAGACTTAAAGTTCCACATGGTTGGAGTGTGTTAAAACAAGAGTTAACCGGAGAAGAGCGCGGACCTTCTGAAGATGACCTTATGGCTATTGCCGATGCGGTTCGTGAAGTTGCAATGGTTCCTATTAACTCGCTGGACAATTCAATTAGTGAGGGCAAGCAAACTCAGATTGGCCGTAGAGGTCACCTACGCGCCGTTCCTTCATAAAAAATTTGAAATGAGTCAGATTCCAAATATATTTAAGGCTTACGATATTCGCGGGCTCGTAGATACAGAGATGACGCCTGATTTTTCTTTCGCAACAGGTTTAGCTTTTGCGCGCTTCCTACAGCTGGAGCGCGAACCGGCAACAGTAATCGTTGCCGAAGACATGCGCCCGTCTTCCTCAGAATTGGCTCAAGCATTCTCGGCTGGTGTTAATTCAACAGGGTTGGATGTAATGAGAATTGGTCTTGCTTCAACAGACATGTTGTATTTCGCCTCAGGGAAATTAGGTTTACCGGGCGCTATGTTTACAGCAAGCCATAATCCAGCGGCATACAATGGAATTAAGTTGTGTTTTAGTAACGCCCGCCCAATAGGTAAAGAATCAGGTCTGCAAACAATTGAAAACTTTGTACGTAAAGGCTCACCAATCGAAATACGTTCAGTCGGTGCTGAATTAAAGCGAGAAATGCTTAATGAATATGTAGAGCACTTACTTTCACTGGTTAACTTGAACTCACTCCGGCCACTAACTATCGTGATTGACGCAGGAAATGGAATGGCTGGGTATACAGCCCCCGCAATTTTTGCACGATTGAATTGCACTGTCATTCCATTATTTTTCGAACTTGACGGGAGTTTTCCAAATCACGAAGCTAATCCAATTGATCCGAGAAATTTACGTGACTTGCAAAAAGCAGTGAAAAAACACAAAGCTGACTTGGGCTTAGCATTTGATGGCGATGCTGACAGGTGTTTTTTAGTTGATGAAAATGGTATTGCAATTAACCCATCAGATTTAACTTCCTTGATAGCCCACCGTGAACTCATAAAATATCCCGGTTCAACCATCATTTATAACCTGATTTCATCACGTGCAGTGCCAGAAGTGATCAGAGAAAACGGTGGGATTGGCCTTCGCAGTCGTGTGGGCCACTCGTATATTAAGGCGATGATGGCCGAAAGTGGAGCTATTTTTGGAGGAGAGCATTCAGGCCACTTTTACTTTAAAGAGTTTTGGCGTGCCGACTCTGGTGCTCTCGCTGCGCTTCATGCAATTGCAGCCCTTGGGGAGTCTAAAAAATCTATGTCAAAAATCATGGCGCCATATCAGAGATATGTTTCTAGTGGGGAGATTAACTCCACGGTAACAGATGCAGAATTTGCTGTGTTGCGCGTCGAACAAACTTTCTCAGAGAGATCTGGAGTTGAGATTGACCACTTGGATGGCCTCAGTGTTATTGGTGATACATGGTGGTTCAACCTTCGACCGTCCAACACCGAGCCATTGTTGCGCTTAAATGTCGAAGCTAAATCGGCAGGGGCTATGGGCAAACTACGTGATGAAGTTCTCACGCTGATTCGCGGCTAACCTAAGGCTCATTACTCACTTTAGGGAGCAAGGCGGTAACCTAAGCACCTACAGATTCGTCTATAAGGAGCATTTCGTGAACTCACCTATTACAGCAACTCTTCCACGCCATGACATCGCCGATGCATCTCTTGCATCTCAAGGTCGAAAGCGCATCGAGTGGGCAGAACGCAATATGCCGGTTCTAGCTCAGATCCGTGAGCGTTTTGAAAAGTCACAACCTTTCGCTGGAGTGAGAATCGCGGCTTGCATGCATGTCACAACTGAAACTGCAAACCTCATGCGCGTTCTAAAAGCAGGAGGCGCCGATATTGCACTCTGTGCTTCAAATCCATTATCAACTCAAGATGACACTGCAGCAGCACTTGTCCATGAATATGGAATCAGTGTCTTTGCTCGAAATGCAGTTGATCGAGAGGGTTACTACGTCCACATCAATGCCGCCCTCGATATCGCTCCTCACCAAGTTTTTGACGATGGATGTGATCTTGTAAATACCCTCCACACAACTCGAAAAGAGTTAATTCCTAATATTGCAGGTGGCTGTGAAGAGACTACAACTGGTGTAATCCGTCTTAACCAGATGGCAAAAGATGGGGCACTTGAATTTCCAATGATTGCCGTTAACGACACTGACACCAAGCACATGTTCGACAACCGCTACGGAACCGGTCAATCAACACTTGATGCTGTTTTCCGTTCAACTAACTTCTTACTTGCTGGACGCATTGTGGTTGTCGCAGGTTTTGGTTATTGCGGTAAAGGCGTTGCAGAACGTGCAAAGGGAATGGGCGCTGATGTCATTGTTACTGAAATCGATCCAACTAAGGCCCTTGATGCCATGATGCAGGGTTTCCGTGTCATGCCGATGATTGATGCTGCCAAGGTTGGAGATGTCTTTATTACAGTGACTGGAAATCGCGATGTCTTGCGCGAAGAGCATTTTCAATTTATGAAAGATGGCGCGATTATGGCCAACTCTGGTCACTTTGATATTGAAATTGACGTTGCATGGCTAGAGCAGAACTCAAAGACAAAGAACTCGAAAATGCGTCACCAGACTGATGAGTACGTTTTGGCTGATGGTCGCCGCTTGTTACTGCTAGCAGAAGGCCGTTTAGTAAACCTTGGAGCGGCAGAGGGACACCCAGCTTCAGTTATGGATATGTCATTCTCAGATCAAGCCCTCACAGCCGAATACTTGGTAAGAGAGGCTAAGAACTTAAAGCCAGGAGTGCACGAAGTTCCAACATATATCGATAAGGAAGTTGCAAGTTTGAAGCTCATAAGTATGGGTGGACGTATCGATGTACTTACACCGGCCCAGGATATGTACTTGAACTCTTGGGAGCACGGTAGCTAATGGTTTTGGTTATGGTCGTCGATGACGATCAAGACCTATCAGAAATGCTCGGCATTGTTCTAACCGGAGCAGGAATCGATGTTGACTTAGTAAGTCGCGGCGATGAAGTTCTCGAAGTTTTCAGAAACAATCCACCGGATTTGGTGCTTCTCGATGTTATGTTGCCAGGTCTTGATGGTATAGAAGTCTGCAAATTAATTCGGGCTGAGTCAATGGTGCCGATAATCATGCTAAGTGCCAAAGGAGATTCCTACGATGTTGTGCGGGGTCTTGAGGCCGGTGCCGATGATTACATGGTTAAACCCTTCAAGCATCCCTCAGAACTAGTTGCACGAATTCGCACTCGCCTGCGCCGTACAAACACCGATATTTTGGGTCTTTTGACTATCGGAGATTTAGCTATCGACGTTGCAGCCCACCAAGTTTTACGTGCCGGCAAACAAATTGCACTCACTCGACTTGAGTTTGATCTGCTTGTGGCGCTGGCAAAAGAGCCAGGTCGAGTATTTTCTCGCGATGCATTGCTCAGTGAAGTGTGGGGTTATCGTCATTCATCCGATACCCGTTTGGTAAATGTGCATGTGCAAAGATTACGAGCAAAAATTGAACATGATGCAGAGCGACCAGAAATAGTAATAACCATACGTGGCGTTGGATACAAAGCTGGAGTTTTGGGCGGTTCCTAATAGTGAATGGCTTCATCTCTAAATTTCGTAATTCTCTTGTACTTAAAGTCATCATCTCAACAGTCTTGCTCTCCCTAGGCGTTATTTATGTGGCGGGCTCAGCACTTAATTCGCAGTTATCAAAGGGAATAAGGGAAGTGAACCTAGAATCAGCGACGGTTGAGGCGAGGTCAACTATTTTCAGCGCCCAATATCGACTAGTTATAGCTATTGGCGAAAAAGATGCCGCCGTTCGAAAAGTTATTGATGATGTAATTGCATCGGCAACCTCGCTCACTACTAATGAAAATGCACGCGATGTAGTCTTCTTGAAAAGTTATGGAAATACCAGAGAACTAAATTATGAGATAAGTTCGAACTTAATCGATCCTGTATCTATTACTGAATCTCTAAGCAAAAAGGTCCGCGCTACTGACGATATCGCTTGGAGCTATATTCCCATTCGCTATGTGGGGGGCGAGAGTGTGCCAGGTCTTGCCTTCGGTCAAAAGGTTTTGATTCCGAACGCTGGGCAGTACGAGATGTACATGATTTTCTCCTTGGCAGGTCAAAATACAACTTTAAATCTCATTTATCGCTACCTTCTTTTAACCGGGCTTTTTTTAGTTCTTCTGATAGCTCTAATCACTTGGCTTGTGGTCAGGCAAGTTGTACGTCCCGTTCGTGAGGCTGCTCAAATTGCAACGAGATTTACAGCCGGTGATTTCTTACAGCGCATGAACGTTCACTCCCAAGATGAAATATCTACGCTCGGTGATGCCTTTAATGAGATGGCAGAGTCTTTGGAAAAACAATTTACCAGATTAGAAAACCTATCTCGAGTGCAACAGCGTTTCGTATCAGATGTTTCGCATGAGTTACGTACTCCACTCACAACTTTGCGTATGGCATCAGAGGTAATTAACACTGCAAGAGATAATTTCGACCCCGTAGTAGCTCGCAGTGCTCAACTCATGATCGCTCAACTTGATCGGTTCGAGAGGTTGCTGGAAGATTTACTGGAAATCAGTCGCTTTGATGCCGAGGTCGCAGTACTTGAGGTCGTAGATTTTGATATCGTGCTGCTCGCCCAACGATGTGCAGATGATTTGGCGTTAGTAGCTAAAGAACGATTGACAGAGTTACGAATTTACTCAATTTCAGAGACCGTGAACATAAAGGCCGATATTAGGCGCGTTGAGCGTATTTTACGCAACTTGTTTTCTAATGCAATTGATCATGCCGAAGAGAAACCAATTGCTATTACCATTATTGCGAGTGAAGAAGATGTGGCTATTGGAGTTCGTGATTTTGGAATTGGTTTAGATGAATCTAACTTGATAAGAGTTTTTGATCGATTCTGGCGTGCCGATCCTTCTAGAGCTCGAACCCGAGGTGGCACTGGGCTCGGCCTTTCAATTGCTCTTGAAGATGCGCGTCTGCATAATGGTGAACTTGAAGCGTGGGGCCGTCCAGGAAAAGGTGCACACTTTGTCCTAACTCTTCCGCGACAGGCGTCGGCAAATATCAATTCCCGCTTAATCAAACTTCAGCCAGATGATTTTCATGGTTAGTTTCCACACATAAATTTTCGATTGGTTGACAACTCATACTCTTAGTCAATGCGACGTTTTGAAGAGTTTGGCCAGCTACTTTTTCCTACTCGATGTTTCGGGTGCAATGAAATTGGAATACCCATTTGTGCGAACTGTCGCCGCGAGTGGCATCCGCATTTTTACTCTACCCACATTGCAAAACTTCAGGTTCATTCTGGAGTGATGTATTCACCAATAGCAAGCAAGATAATTCTGGCAGCTAAGGAGAATGGCCTCGTAGGAGCGGACACGCTAGTCATTGATTCAATAATTCATGTATTGTCACTAGCGCGCTTTAATGATCACAACATTCGGTTGGTGCCTATTCCCTCTTCGCCATCTGCTCGTCGAAGAAGGGGCCGAAGTTTTGTCGTAGATATCACATCCAAAATCGGCAGACAGCTGGGCATTCCTGTTTCAGATTCACTTGAGCTGTGCCGAAAGGTTGTTGATCAGAGTGGCTTAGATGCAACTGCCCGAGCCGAGAATATGCAGGGAGCTTTTACTCTCAAACGAGGTGCATTTCCTCGGGGTGATCTGATTCTGATAGATGACGTAGTGACGACAGGGGCCACCCTTACTGAGGCGGCAAGGGTCTTAAGGCTCCAAGGCCTACATGTGCTGGCCTCAGTTACCGCTTGTGTGGCTCAACCTCTACGATAGGAGAGTTGATTCAAGCTATGTTGTGCGAAAGGGCCAGTGATGCCAGCGTTTTTTGACAGAATTATGCGTGCCGGTGAAGGGCGCTTACTTCGTGAACTCGGCAAAGTTGTCGATCTTGTCAATGGACATGAAGCACGAATCAGCGCACTCTCAGATGAGCAACTTCGAGCGCAGACTCCTGAACTCCAGAAGCGTTTCACAGATGGTGAAACTCTTGAGGAGTTACTTCCTGAAGCCTTCGCAGTTGTTCGCGAGGCGGCCAAGAGGACTCTAGGCCAACGCCATTACGACGTTCAGATAATGGGTGGTGCCGCGCTTCATAGGGGCAATATCGCTGAGATGCGCACAGGTGAAGGAAAGACACTCGTAGCGACGTTACCGTCGTATTTAAATGCCCTCGCCGGTCGAGGTGTGCATGTTGTTACAACAAACGATTATTTAGCCGAGCGCGATAGTGAGTGGATGGGCCGTATCCACCGTTTCTTAGGATTAAAAGTTGGCGTAATTCTTGCCAATATGACACCTTCCGAGCGGCGCGAAGCGTACTTAGCCGATATTACATATGGAACTAATAATGAGTTTGGTTTCGATTATCTTCGTGACAATATGGCGTGGTCACTCGAAGAGTGTGTTCAGAGAGATCACTTCTTTGCCGTAGTCGATGAGGTCGACTCAATTTTAATTGATGAAGCTCGGACACCTTTGATTATCAGTGGACCTGCAGATAAAGCGACCAAGTGGTACGTCGAATTTGCAAATCATGTTGGAAAATTGCAACGAAACGTGCACTATGAAGTGGATGAAAAGAAGAAGACTGTTGGAATTCTAGAAGAAGGTGTTACGAGAGTTGAAGAATTGCTGCAAATTGGTAATCTTTATGAAGCAGCGAATACACCAATGATTGGCTACTTAAATAATGCTGTGCGCGCTAAAGAATTATTTAAGCGCGATAAAGACTATGTTGTGATGAATGGTGAGCTCTTAATTGTTGATGAGCACACTGGGCGCATGTTGGCGGGGCGTCGCTACAGTGAAGGCTTACACCAAGCGCTAGAGGCTAAAGAACGAATTGAAATTAAGGATGAAAATCAGACCTTAGCGACGATCACTTTACAAAACTATTTCCGCCTATATTCCAAATTATCTGGCATGACCGGTACGGCGATGACCGAGGCATCAGAGTTCTATCAGATTTATAAACTCGGTGTCGTTCCTATTCCAACTAATCGTGAAATGATTCGAATTGATCAAGCTGATTTAGTGTATAAATCTGAAGAAGGTAAATTTGCAGCAGTCACGGCTGACATTGCCGAAAAACATCGTAAGGGACAACCAGTGTTGGTTGGAACCGTCAGTGTTGAAAAATCAGAAGAGCTCTCGGCATTTCTCCGCAAATCAGGTGTACCTCATGAAGTGCTAAATGCTAAGCATCATGAACGCGAAGCGGCGATAATTGCCCGCGCTGGAACTTTAGGCGCAGTTACTGTGGCGACAAATATGGCCGGTCGAGGTACTGACATTATGCTTGGTGGAAACCCAGAGTTCATGGCAGATTTCGAACTTCAACGTCGCGGAATTTCTCCTGTAGAAAATGCAGATGAGTATGAAGCTGCTTGGCCATCTGAAATCGCACGACAGAAAGCCGCTGTTACTAAAGGCCACGAAGATGTAATTGCATTGGGCGGCCTCTATGTTTTAGGAACCGAACGTCACGAATCTCGCCGTATCGACAATCAATTACGCGGACGTTCAGGTCGGCAAGGAGATCCGGGAGAGTCTCGCTTCTATCTCTCTTTGCAGGATGAGCTCATGCGTCGATTTAACTCGGGAATGGTTGAGCGATTTTTGACCGCAGCTGGCATTCCTGAAGATGCACCTATTGAATCCAAGATGGTAAGTAATGCAATTCGTTCGGCTCAAACTCAGGTCGAAGCTCAGAACTTTGAAATGCGAAAGAATGTTTTGAAATACGACGATGTTATGAATCGCCAGAGACAAGTTGTATATGGTGAGCGCCGGTTAGTGATTGAAGGACAAGATATTAAAGCGCAGGTAGCGGATTTTGTTCATGAGACTTTGACGGCATACGTAACGATTGCAACGTCAAATGGCTATGCCGAAGAATGGGACTTAGATACCCTCTGGAATGCACTAAAGACTATTTATCCAATCTCATTTACCATTGAAGATTTAATCGCTTCGGTTGGGTCGCGTGATGCTCTAGATGCAGATTATCTGACTGCACGAATCATTGAGGATTGCGAAAAAGCATATGCCTCACGTGAAGAAGATCTTGGTGCCGAAGTTATGCGCGAGTTGGAGCGTAAGGTATTACTTTCAGTTCTAGACAAAAAGTGGCGCGAACACTTATATGAAATGGATTATCTTCAAGAGGGAATTGGGCTTCGTGCAATGGCTCAACGCGATCCATTGGTTGAATATCAACGTGAGGGATATGAACTTTTTTCCGCGATGATGGATGCAATCAAGGAAGAGATCGCCAGTTTTCTTTTCAATATTGAAATCACCGTTGAAGCTTCAAGCAATGAGGTCTCTGGGGTCGGCCTTGAAGCAAAACCCCTTCCGGCATCAGGTTTGCAGTACACGGCCGCCGACGAAACTGGAGTTAAAACCACCGGCCAGGTCTCTAGGAATGCACCATGCCCTTGCGGATCTGGAAAGAAGTTTAAGCGTTGTCACGGCGCAGCTTAAAGCAGTGAGAGGGCAGTACAGAGCCAGCGACCGTCAACACCTTCAAATCGGAAGGTAAGCGCGCGTAAGCGATTACCGAATCGAACAGTAACGGTCGCTTCACAGACACCATCTAGTGGTTCGTCAATATGCACTTTTCTAATGTGTCCTATTTCCTTTTCGCTGCCGGAATTTTTAAGCAATTCATTAAAGATTCGATGATGAAAAGTTTTGGTTAACTGCCCAGGTGCTCGTCGTCCAGCATAAATTTCGAGAACATTCCGAGCGAAATTTGTGCACCACTCCTTTAACTCTGGCAGATCTTGAGAAGAGGTTGGTTCAGGCGCAAAATCAGGATCAAATTCATCATCGAAGCTGCTGGGTACTAGATAGAGTTTGCTCGTTTTTTGAAGCACTGGAAGCGGGCGGGGCCGAAAAATTTCAAGGATAGGGTGTAGCCAATCTTCATTCTCATCACTGGAAATGGCGGTCAGTGTGATTGCATTGAATGTGGGTAACTCGTTGAAGTTCGGGTTGGTAGTCATGGAGCTAGATTCATCCTTTACGCATGGAATCTCCTCAACCAATAGGTCGAGATTCACTCATACATATGGATGAGTGTGGATAAAGTGAGATAGGTATTACGGGAATGGCATTGAGTTCTCGCTATGTCACATAAAAAAGATTTCTCAAGGTCTCGCACCCCCTTGGCCCTCACTTTGATCGGAGCATCCTTCCTTTCTGCATTCGCTCTCACTTTCCTATCCCAACGGGGCGGTGACTACTGGGTCGCAACTGCAAGCATGGCTCCTGGACACCAGATTGTGTCCGGAGATATACATCGTGAACGTCTAGATTTGGGTTCAAACGCCTCGCTGTACTTAAGTTCTATCGACGATCCACGAGGTTTAGTGGTGGTTACGAAGATCGAAGCTGGCGAAATACTAAATAACCAAGATGTGAATTCGACTAGTAATCTCCCGGCGGCAAGCGCGGTCCCAGTGAGCATTCGAAGTGTAGATCTTGCTGCAGGGATTCAAGTTGGTGAAGCACTCGATATCTATTGGGTAATCGATAGTCAAAATGGAGAATTGCCCGTGCAGCCAGTTCTAATCTTAGGTGGAGTAATACTCCTAAACTTTGATCAAAGTAGTAAAAATTTTGGTACCGATGCCGCTTTGACCGTCTCTGTTGAGGAGACACAAGTTTTACGGTTACTGACTGCAACCACTCACGGACGTTTAGTTATAGTTCGCTCTCATGTCTGATCTCGAACTTCCAACGGTGATTACTGCTATCGCTAGCGCAACGACAGAGGGATTTATAGCCAGCACTCTCTTTGCGCAAGGTTGGAACGTTGTTTTTCGGGCAATTGATATCGATTCTCTTGAGAATTTCATTCACCATAATTCAGAGCGTGCTGAGACTGCCATGCTAATCTTCGCCCCAGATTTGTCGGGAGTAACTCGGGAACGCATTGATGCAATCACCTTACGAGTGAAACAGGTCGTGGGGTTTTCTGAAACACCTAGTGAAGATTCTTACTTGGGGGAGATGCATAGACTTCCAAAGAGCGATACTGATTTAGTTAGCCTAGTTCGAGGATTTGTCCGTGCTCCCATGCTGCGTCAAAGCACACAAATGCAGAATAAGAAGCGAAAAGCACACGTTCTAGCTATCGGCTCTGCTGGCAGTAATACTGGCTGTACAACCTTAGCCATCAACATCGCAATGGAGCTAAGTGTTCTCGAAAAATCAACGCTGCTCATTGATGCAAATTTCCGTGCACCATCCATTGCAGCATTGCTTGCACTTCGAAACGTTAAGAGCGAGGCAGGGTGGCGAACCATAGCTCCTATGCTTTCGATCGCTGAAATAACTCAAGACCAAGTGACATCAGTACAAGCACTTATGGAGAGTGCGACTGATTCATTTGACAGAATTATTATCGATCTCGGATCGATATCTGGATTATCAAATCGGTTGACAGACCGTCGATGGACATCGACAGTCACAACATGGACATGCGATCTAGGAGATGAACTAATGGTTGTTGCGCGCCCTGATGTCCTAGGGTTTCATCGACTTGAGCAAGTCAGTGCATTGATCGAAACAACCTCAATTAGAAGTGGACTTAGTTTTACTCTCAACATGCGTTCGCCGGGGCGCAAAGGAACAGATGAAGAGGTTAGATTCTTAGCGATTACAACACCACTTCGACCATTAAATGTTCGGTTCATAGCCCGAGATTCCCGTGCAGTACATTTGGCAGAAAGTCAGAAATCGACCTTGATTGAGGCAAATGATCGCTCTAACCTACGAAAATCTATCGCCAAGATGGCCAGTGAGATAGAGCACTGATATCTAATACTATTAGTGCATGCGCGCTTATCTTCCAATACTTCATAGCGATCTCTTAGAATTTTTGAAGTCGGGCAGTTTTGATGCAGCCATAGTTTTTGCACCTACAGAGTCTTTTGTTAGTGAGAATCTTGAGTGTGATGAGGAAGAGCTTGAATATCTCCTTTCATGGAAGGCCGGAGAGGCAGCGCTTGACCTTCGTACATCTGAAACTTCACCAGGAATTGTTTTAGCACTAGAGCTTGAAAGTTCTCAGGGTGGTGAAAGCCAGGAAGCATCCTTAACGTTAAATTCTCCACTTAGATGGAACCAAGTTCAATGTGCTTTAATCTCATATGCCGACGAAGATGAATTACTGTGGTTTGCAACTCAGGAGATATCTCAAGAGTTACAAAACTGGTTATAACGATGCAGCAATTTGAAACTCTCATTCATGGTCGAAGTTCAATAACAATCGATCAAGCTCATCGACTTCGAGAGTTGGTTGCAGATTGGCAACTTCTTTCAGACCTCTCTTTTGCCGATCTCATCCTCTGGGTTCCTATTCGCAAAGATGTGAAATTATGGCCGACCGGGCATGTTGCTGTCGCACATATACGCCCAACTACCGCAGCGACTGTTTTTATGGATGATGTGATAGGGAATGAAGTGACATGGGGTAGCAGGAGTCAGATTGACGAAGCGCTATCAAGCGGCGAAATTATTCGAACATCTGAGCCTGAAAGAGTTGGCGAAGTATTGATTAAGGAAGAGACCGTGCCTGTATTTTTCGATGGGGCGGTTATTGCCGTGATTTCTCGCCATCGAAACTCTGATTTAATGAGATCACCAGGGGCGCTTGAACTTAACTACCGAGAGATTGCTCATTCGCTCTATCGAATGGTTGCAGAGGGATCATTTCCCTACCGAAATGCGGGCTCTCTCTTTGAGCCAGTTCCCCGCGTTGGCGATGGCTTAATTCGACTTGATGTAAATGGGGTAATTTCTTTTGCAAGCCCAAATGCGCGCTCTGCTTTTAGCCGAATGGGTTGGAAGAGTGAGATTGAAAACCACAAACTTGGAGATGTAGCTGAGGCGGTCTTCAAGAATTCCCCTGATGCACAAGAGGAAGGAATCAAGACCAGATTAAATGGCAAAGTTTTGCGTCGTGTGGAGATTGATAATCAAGGTGCGACAATCGATTTGCTTGTGCTTCCCTTGCTTGTCGGTGATGATCGTATTGGAGCTATTGTGTTGCTCCAGAATGTCACAGAACTTCGGCGTCGTGATCGTGAACTAGTTACTAAGGATGCAACAATCCGCGAAATTCATCACCGAGTCAAAAATAATCTTCAAACTGTTTCAGCGCTTTTACGACTTCAGGCACGACGTATTGAAGATCCAGGAGCGGCCTCGGCCCTAAATGAGGCCGTGCGTCGAATCGCATCGATTGCTCTGGTGCATGAAACTCTTTCAAGCAGTAGTGAGAGTGACGTAGCCTTTGACCTGGTATTGACCAGTTTAATCACACATGCGCTAGAGCTAAGCCCTCGAATGGGCGAACTTTCAATTGAACGAAATGGCGAACTCGGTTCTTTGGAGTCACGGCTTGCAACTCCTCTCTCATTAGTAATCACTGAATTAATGCACAATGCTCTAGAACATGGGTTAGCTGAAAAGGGATCGACTTTATACATTAATCTGGCGCGGTATAGCAATGAGTGCGTAATCACAATCGTTGATGATGGAATTGGATTACCTGAGGGATTTGATTTAGCAACTTCTGCACATTTAGGTTTACAAATTGTTCGTACGCTCACTGAGAATGAACTCAAAGGTGTTTTACGATTATCATCCACGGATGCTGGCACTACTGCTTCACTGCGTTTTCCGCTGTAAAGGGCGGATGAGAGTTAGAAAGAGTTCTGCTGCTCCTGCAGACGGGCACGATTGCGCGCTGCGCGACGTTTAAGTGCTCGACGCTCATCCTCAGATAAACCACCCCACACTCCAGCGTCCTGTCCGCTCTCAAGCGCCCAGGCCAAACATGCATCCTTTACGATGCATCGATTACAGACTTTTTTCGCCTCTTCAATTTGAGAGATTGCAGGTCCCGTATTTCCAACTGGGAAGAAGAGTTCTGGATCTTCATCGCGGCAGGCCGATTTATGTCGCCAATCCATCTGCGTGCCTCCTCTAGCCCCGTTTTGGCGAGGCCTCATTCGCTATCACTTCTTTGTTAATACGCCCACATTCTCTGCGCAAGAGGATAATTCTCTCGTCTTCTCCTCCTTTAAACAAGGAGATAGGCAAAGAGATTTCCGATTACATCGTGATATATATCGCGTGTGCCCCCGACAGGAATCGAACCTGCGCACCCGCCTCCGGAGGGCGGTGCTCTATCCCCTGAGCTACGGGGGCTCATGGGGTGAGTGCTTCAAGGTTATCAGCGGGTGCACATTAGTTGCGAAACTGTAAGAATTACGCTTATGAGTTCAATCGCATATTTCGGAACTGGATGTTTTTGGGGTGCTGAGCGCCGTTTCTGGCAGATGCCCGGAGTTACTGAAACATCTGTCGGATACATGGGTGGGATAGTTAAGAACCCCTCATATGAAGAAGTCTGCACCGGAACTACTGGTCATGCCGAAATGGTGAAAGTAAGCTTTGATGAATCAAAGATTTCTTATCAACGTTTATTGGAAGAGTTTTGGACGATGCATGATCCAACATCGTTGAATCAACAGGGTGGTGACATCGGAACCCAGTACCGCAGCTCTATATTTACGACAACTCCCGAACAGTATGTCACCGCGGTATCTTCGCGTGATGTGTACCAAGGAGTGCTGACAGCTAACGGATTAGATGAGATAGCAACAGAAATTATTAGCGCCGATGGAGTTGAGTATTTCCTGGCTGAGGATTATCACCAAAAGTATTTAAAAAAGAATCCACTTGGTTATGACTGTCATTCAAGCACGGGAGTTGCATATCCAAAGATTGGAATCTCGATTTGAGCGAGAAGGCCTATCCAGTAAAAGTTAACGAAACGGAGCTCAAATCCAGACTGGATCCATTGTCGTATGATGTTTTGCGCAACGCTGCAACTGAGCGACCATTTACCGGTGAATATACAGATACAGATAAAATCGGTGTCTATAAGTGTAAAGCGTGCAGTGCGGAACTTTTTAAAAGCGAAACGAAGTTTCATTCTGGATGCGGATGGCCATCCTTTTATGCGCCCTCAAGTGATGATGCAGTAGAACTCATAGAAGATCGCTCTCTCTTCCCACGTGTACGAACAGAAGTGCGTTGCGCTGCATGCGGATCTCACTTAGGTCATGTATTCAAAGGAGAAGGTTATGATGTTCCAAGCGATGAGCGGTGGTGTATAAATTCTGTTTCGCTATTCCTCGAGGATATTTAGTAATCTAAACCGCGTGATTCGTGCACAGCTTGATAGCAGTACCACGCAACAACACTTCGATATGGATGCAGCTTTTCACCGTGTAAGTCCAACGCTTTAGCAAGCGTTTCTTCGCTGTTCTTATGAACAATGTCCCACCCCCGGCGAACAGCTAAATCTCCTGTAGGCCAAATATCTAGCCGGCCTAATTGAAACATCATAAACATTTCTACGGTCCAACGCCCAATACCCCAGAGGGATGTTAGTGCCTCATAAATCTCTTGGTCATCATGTATCTCATCAATACGTTCGATTGGGATGGTGCGATCTATAACCGCTGCCGATAATCCCTTTATGGTGCGAGCCTTTGCACCGGAGACGCCTATTGCTCGTAGATTCGAATCTTCCAACTTAACTAATTTACGAGGCGTGATCTGACCTTTGCACGCAAGCACTAAACGAGCATGAATAGTGTCTGCGGCTTTCGTAGCAAGCTGTTGTGAGATTACTGAACTAACAAGTGATTCAAAATTGGTTTCAGTTTGAGCGTTTCTGCCAATCGTGCAGAGTGGGCGTCGTGCGATGAGTGGAGCAAACTTTTTATCTAACTCACTGACCTCCGCGACTATCCGTCGCATTTTTTGGGTCGAGTGAAGCGCCATTGTCTATAGAGAAAAAGTTGGATATTCGTCTGTAACTAAGAGCAATGCATACCCTGCTACACGATTCCAATATGCAATAGTTCCAACGACTACCTCGGCACATTTTTCCGGATATTTTCCGGTGAAAATAACACTAAACCAGGCAAAGATAGTTAGGAAAAGAGAATATAAAATATAGAAAAGTCCAACTACATACAGGGGAATTGCTAAAAACCACTTAACTAGGGGAAGCCATCGATTGAGAAGCTTCGCATCCACTGGTGGAAAAACTACGCTCACTATGTCGTTTTTTTCGATAGAGGGATATTCATCGGTGAGTAATAGAACATAAGCGTCCACTCTCGTTTGTAAGGATAAGAGTGCTTCATTAAATGCCAAGAGGTAGCTTGGATAGATTTGTCGAACGATAATTGCGAGCGCAACCGGCATCGCTAAAAAGCCAACGGCAAGAAAGTTAGGGTTATCTGTTGAGGAGTAATCCGATGGAGAAAATGATGCAAGAAAGATCGCCATAGGCACAACTAAGATAATTCGAAATAGGGCGCTAACGCGGTTTCGCTCGGTTAAAGTCACATCGATCTGGGTCTCAATTTGTTGGCTCATGGGTAGAAACTACCTTCCCATCAACCCTTTGATTGCATGTATGGCCTTTGTGCCGTACTTTTACACTCCTTGCAGCGGCTTTTACAGGCATTTGCAGGTATTTACCGGTTTTGTAGGTTTGCGCACGTCTGAACCGTACATTGGAGTCTCTGTGGCTGGAATAAAAGAAGTTGCTGATGAAGCTGGAGTCTCAACTGCAACTGTTTCACGGGCACTTCGCGGCTTACAGCATGTTAATGAATCGACTCGGCTAAAAATTATCGCCGCAGCCCAAAAATTGGAGTATCCATTAACGCGTGCAGACTCACCCCCGGGACGCACTAACAGCGTGGGTATTGTGGCTCCTTATATTTCTCGCTGGTATTTCTCTCAAGTAATTAGTGGAGCAGAACAAGCTTTACGAGAGGCAGGTTTAGATCTCTTGCTCTATAACTTCAGTGCGATGAAGGGGAGAGAGCGCTTGTTTCAACATCAACTTTTGAAGGGTCGAGTTGATGCATTGATTGTTATCTCATTACCTCCCACAGAAGAAGAGTTTGACTCAATCCTTTCTCTTGGAATACCTATCGCATTAGTTGGAATGGATCATGCACAATGTGCGAGCGTGAAAATTGATGATGTTGCAGCCGCACGTACTGCGACGCAACATCTAGTCAATCAAGGGCATAAAAAAATAGGCTTAATGTCTGGAAGACCTGATGACCCATTTAACTTTAGCGTCCCTCAAGATCGACGCAGAGGCTTTATGCAAGTGTTAGCTGAGAATGGTTTGGAATGGCTACCGTCTCGCGAAGTGCATGGTGACTTCACTATGCACACTGCATCTCGGGCAATGGATGATTTATTGGCACGACCAAACAGGCCGACCGCGATTTTTTGTGAATCCGATGAGATGGCGATGGGTGCACTTCAAGCGTTACGCCGACACGGTCTTAAATCTCCAGATGATATTTCAATTGTAGGCTTTGATGGTCATGAGATGGCCGAGTTCTCTGAACTAACGACTATTGAACAACCCGTTACGTTGATGGGTGAAATGGCAGCGTGGTCAATCATGGAACGGTTGCGAAAGCCGCACGTATTGCCACCCTCTTTAGTTCTTCCGACCACATTAGTTGTACGAAACACTACGCGCAGATTGCTCCCAGAAGAGGTTTAAGAGAGTCAAGTTTCAATTATGTGAGCATCGCGGTAACCTACTGGGATGTCTGACAGCAATGTTCAAGCCCCCCCACTAGAAAAACTTCTTACTCATCATTCGGAAAAATGGCGAGGTTTTGATCGAGACGTCCTACCTTTACCTGTGGCAGAGATGGATTTTCCAATCGCCGATCCAATCCGCACTGTACTTCAAGAGATGGTCGCTAAGTCAGATCTTGGCTACTTAGGATCAGTTCCAGAGCTTGGGCAGGGCTTTGCACAGTTTGCAGCGGTACGTTGGAACTGGGAGGTTGATACCTCACAAGTCAGGGTTGCTGCCGATGTGGGTGTCGCAGTAGTTGAAGTTTTGCGCGTGTTTACTAAACCGGGCGACAAGATTTTGATAAATTCACCGGTCTACCAGAATTTCTTTAATTGGATACAAGAGACGCATCTTGAGAAAATAGATCTTCCCTTTACACGCACCGGCTCTGATGATGGGATAGACAATCCTTGGCAACTTGACTTAGTTGCTATGGAGAAGATTTATGCCGATGGTTTAAGAGTGCACTTATTGTGCTCACCACACAACCCATTGGGCAGGATTTTCTCAAAAGCTGAACTGACTCGTATTGCAGAAATGGCTAAGAAATATAACGTATTAGTAATAAGCGACGAGATCCATGCGCCGTTGACATATATCTCAAGTGATTTCACTCCATTTCTTGCCGTGAGTGATGCGGCACGAGAAGTCGGAATTACGGTGACCGCGGCTTCAAAAGGTTGGAACATTGCTGGCCTCAAATGCGCAATCATTGTTTCGCAGAATGAGGCAATCAATGCCAGATTGGTCGAGCTCCCGATGGCCGTTCATTTCCGAGCCTCGATTTTGGGCGCCTTCGCCTCTGCTGCAGCTTTTGCTGACGGTGGAATATGGCTCGATTCTGTTATTCGGCAACTAGACCACAATCGATATTTAATTCGTGACTTACTTGCCGCCAAATTGCCATCAGTTAAATATCACATTCCCCACAATGGTTATCTTGCGTGGTTGGATTTGAGCACCTTGAATCTTGGTGATGACCCAAGTGCGACCCTGCTCCAAAAGGGGCGCGTAGCATTTAATCCAGGACATTCATATGGAGCGCAGTGTCCTCAGTATGTCCGACTTAACTTTGCGACGAGCCCGGAGATCATTACAGAGGCGATAGAGCGGATTCTTCATACGCTTTGATTAAAACCATTGATTGCGATGTAACCATTATTGGAGCTGGTCATAATGGCTTAGTTGCGGCCGCATATCTGGCACAAGCAGGTAAGAAAGTTAGAATTTTAGAGGCCAATGGGGAAATAGGCGGAGCAACAACCAGTGTTCGCGCATTTCCTGGCTTTGATGCTCGAATTTCACGATACTCATATCTGGTCTCACTTTTACCGGATTCAATTATCTCTGATCTAGGTCTTAACTTTGAGTGTATTTCTCGCACGGTTTCTAGCTATACGCCGTATGAAAATCGTGGTGTTAATCAGGGATTATTCGTTTCACGCCAATGGGATGAAGCAACTCAGGCCTCTTTTACGCTCTTGGATCCAAGTGGAGATGAAGGTAAAGCTTGGCAGAAGTTTTATGGTGAGATTGCAGAGTTCGCCGAAAGCATTGCACCAACATTGCTTAAACCACTAATGACAAGAAGTGAGTTAAAAGCCTTAATAGCAAAGCCATCAGTGTGGAACTATTTGATTGAAAGACCAATTGGCGAAGTTATAACAGAGCGCTTTAAAGAGGATTTAGTTCGTGGAGTTGTATTAACAGATGCTCTTATCGGCACGTTTTCATCAGCTTTTGAGATGCAAGCCAATATTTGTTTCCTTTATCACCTGATAGGCAATGGCACCGGAGAGTGGAGAGTTCCAAAAGGCGGCATGGGGGCGTTAGTTTCAGAGCTTGAAAGAGTGGTACGTGATGCCGGAGTAGTTATTGAACTCAACCAGCGCGTTATACATGTTGAGAGTGATAGTGAAGGTGCCACGGTAACGACGGCAGATGGTCAGAAAATTCGCTCACTATACGTATTATCAAATGCCGCACCGCAGATACTTGCAGAACTAATGGAAAAAATAGCTCCAAAAAGCCTTGATGGCTCACAGATGAAAATTAATATTTTACTCAAACGCTTACCAGAACTTAAATCAGGTATAGATCCTCGATTAGCCTTTGCCGGAACTTTTCATGCCAATGAATCTTTTTCACAGTGCGAGAGCGTATTTGAGCAGGCAAAACAGGGTGCGATTCCGGCGATGATGCCGATTGAAATGTACTGTCATACTCTGAGCGATCCTTCAATTCTTAGCCCTGAGCTTGCAGAATTGGGGTATCAGACTTTGACGTTATTTGGACTACACACTCCAGCCTCTCTGTTCGATGAAGATAATGAAGTAGTTCGAGAAACTGCACTCAAATCTGCTCTTGCATCACTTAATCACTATCTCGCTGAACCTATTGAGAGTTTAATAGTTGGGATTGAAGTCAAAACGCCGTTGGATATTGAATCCGAAATTAGCCTACCTAGGGGAAATATTTTCCATAGAGATCTACATTTTCCATTCCGTGAGGACGGTACTGAGCCCAGTTGGGGAGTAGAGACAGATGACTCTCGAATCTTTATCTGCGGCGCAGGTGCAATTCGCGGCGGTGGCGTCAGTGGCGTGCCTGGACATAATGCGGCAATGGCAATCTTGGCTAAGGTTTAGGCTATGGATATGAATCAACATCCCGAAACAATTGCCATTAGCGCAGGCCGACCAGAAGTTGGTCCTGATGCCGCACTTAATCCACCAGTAGTTCTAACGTCAACTTTTCACTCTGGTGGAGAAATAGGTTACGGACGTTATGGAAATGAAACATGGAAAGCGCTTGAAGATGCCATAGGCGCACTTGAAGGTGGTTCGACATTAGTCTTTTCATCAGGAATGGCGGCAATTAGCGCCGTATTTTCAATTTTGCCAATTGGTGCACCAGTCGTTGCATCTAATCAGGGATACAGCGGCGTCATGACTCTTCTTAACTCTTTTCAGGAAAGTGGTCGGTTAGAAGTTCGATTTGTTGATGTTGTTGACACACAATCTGTGATCGATGCAATGAAAGGCGCGGCCCTTGTCTGGCTCGAATCTCCGACTAATCCAGGATTAGATGTCGCCGATCTTGCGACAATCATTTCGGCGGCTAAAAACCTTGGAATTGGTGTTGGTGTCGATAACACCTTTGCGACACCATTAGTGCAAAGGCCGTTGGCATTAGGCGCTGACATTGTTATGCATTCGGTCACTAAGTTTTTATCTGGGCATAGCGATGTACTTATGGGCTCACTCTCAACAAACGATCCAGCGCTTCTTAAAAGGCTGCAGGATTCGCGCAGTTTTAACGGTTCAATTCCCGGGCCTTTTGAAACATGGTTGGCTCTTCGAGGGCTCCGGACATTTCCATTGCGTTTTAATAAATCACAGGAAAGCGCAAAAATCCTTGTCGAGAGGTTGAAAGATCACCCAAAGATATCTCGTGTTAGATATCCGGGCTTTGGAGCAATCATCTCCTTTGAAGTTAATGGCACGGCCGAAGAGACACAAAAAGTCTGTGAATCATCTGCATTAATAGCTCATGCAACCAGTCTTGGAGGAGTCGAATCTCTCTGGGAACGCCGCCGCCGGTGGCCAATGGAGAGCCTGTCAGTTCCTGAGCAGTTAATCCGACTATCTGTTGGATGTGAGCATGTTGATGATGTTTGGGATGATATCAACCAAGCGCTCGCCGCTACATAAAGAAATTTTTCACAATAGCGAGTATTTTTAACACATGGTCAAATTTTTCCGCAGGATATTTGCTGCGATTACTGTAGCTATATTGGCCTTTCGTGCTGTCGGATCATTTCTGTCTTGGATTGAAAATCAAGAAGACACATCAGCTAATGCTTGGATCGATGAAGAAGAGTTTGAAGATGTCTAGCACGACATATATTCCCGGAACATGCAATATCGGTAGGAGTGAGATTCGTCAACGTAAGTTAGTCGGATTTTTTGGTCTATTTTTTTCATTGAGTTCTCTCGTTGGTTTAATGGCGGTGAATGCACCGCGAGGAGCGCGTTTAGGAATATTTCTTCCACTGATGGTTGCCTCAATTGGTTATTTTCAAGTTCGCAGCAAGTTTTGCCTAGCTTATGGATTAGCTGGCACTTTCAACTTAGGAAAATTGGGAGATATATCGCGGGTTAGTGACCCTCTAAACATACGTGTAGATCGTATAGCCTCACTCAGGTTGTTTATGAAATCTTTTCTGCTCGCTGCTCTAGCGACAATGGTGGTTTTCGTACTACCCTTCTAAGCATGAAGATTCATATTCATACACGCAATGCAGATTTAGCCGAAGACTTTAGGGAAATTGTCGAAGAAAAACTTAACTCTATGGAGCGATTCAGTATCACTATTGAACGCGTAGAGGTTGAGGTTCTTCATGAAGCCAACCCTCGCCAAGGGAAAAACTCACATCGTGTAATTTTAACTTCACACGGTGCAGGCCCTTTCATAAAGTCAGAGGCAGCTGAGTTTAACGATTTGGCTGCATTTGATTCGGCGGTGAAAGCCTTTGCATTGCAGATTCGAAAAATTCACGAACGAACTAAAGATTACGATCGAGAGACTTTAAGAAAGAGAAATAACGCAATTTAGACAACTGAACTTCCATCGCGCCGAGTTGCAGTCAAACTTGCCACTGCAGTAATGGCCAACGTCATCATAATTACACCCAGACTGACCTCGATAGTGATGTGAGGCAGCCCAATGTTTAGAATTTCATGGACTCCGATTCCATGGAAGGCTTCAATGACCATTTTGACTCCGATGAAGGCCAGAATGAATGAGAGACCTTTAGAAAGATAAATGAGTCGACTGAGCAAGCTTTGGAGCAAGAAATAGAGTTGGCGTAGACCCATTAGAGCGAAAATATTTGCGCAGACAACGATGTATGGATCCCGTGTAATTCCAAAAATTGCTGGAATGGAATCGAGAGCAAATACTAAATCGGTAAATCCAAGTGAAATTAGGGCGATTAAAAATGTTGATGCACCCCGCTTTCTCATCCAGGTGACAACTCGATCCTCTTTCCACTCCTCTTCACCCTTATCTTCAAGAAGTAGACGATATGCGGTGTAAATAAGGAAAGCCCCGAAAATGAAAAATGCCGATGAGAATCGACCAATGATGGCGCTGCCTGCAGCAATAAATCCACCGCGTAAAACCAGTGCAATGAGAATCCCGAGAAGCAAAACTAGCTGCTGCCGTTTCTTTTCAACTTTTAGGCGGCTTAAGATTATGACAAATACAAATATGTTATCGACTGAAAGGGCATATTCGGTCAACCATCCAGCAAAAAATTCTTTTTGTGCATTTGGATCGGAGGTCCAATTTGGCATTAGTAGACCGAATATGATCGCAGAAGAGACATAAACGACGGTCCAGATTGTGGCTTCGGTTGTGGTGGTCTCCGTGTTGCGGCGTAAAATAGCTAAAATCAAATCAAAAATAATAACTGCCGAGAGAGCTCCAAGAGTGACAAGCCAAATGTGCGTAGATTCCATTGCCGTATTGTGTCAGTTAGTTGAGGCTCCACACACATGAGAGTGCAGGAATTAGCGTTTTGCCTGCATGGTTTTCTAACTCACCTGAACTAATGATAATGGGAACGCCTTGCAGTTGAATTTCTTGTGCCTTTGTTGAGAGATTCATTGCTACTGTGATGGAACCCCGTTTAAAGATGAGAAGGTCACTTCTCATTGACCCATGAAATGGCGACTCGAGCCATGCAATATCACCAGTGCCCGTTAAGTGAAGTGCCCGAAGTGTCAGTGCGCTTCGGTACATAGTGAGAACGCTCTTCGCATCATCGATTTCACTTTCAACAGTCATTGATTTCCATGATGGGCTCATGGGTAGCCAAGGCTTACCTGTTGTAAAACCAAATGGCGGTTGCGATCCACTCCAAGGTAGGGGTACCCGTGCTCCATCACGTCCCTTTATAGCGCCATTTGTTCTAATAAATGATGGATCCACTCGATCGCTATCGCGAAGTTCGCCATCGGGTAGACCTAACTCTTGGCCTGCAAATACATAAGCTGAACCGGGAAGAGCAAAAACAAATAACGCCAGTGCTCGAGACTCATTTTCGCCAATCCTTGAGGCAACACGGGGTGAGTCGTGGTTGCTCAACGCCCACGTTGGTAATGCATCTACCGTCGCATTGAGTTGGATTGAGCGGTTAATTACATCGAATAAGAATCCTGCGTCAAATGGGGCGGTGAGTAAATCGAAGTTAAAGACTTGATGGAGCTCATCA
>JACSDF010000049.1 GCA_015660815.1 Actinomycetota bacterium | reverse complement strand
GAATAGTTTTCTTTTGATGTACTGCATTCTGACTGCGATTCTTGACTTTAGTGAGCCTTTTCCAGTGATCGGGGTTCCAACTCGATCTTGAACCGGAGGGGTGCTGTGAATAATTTTTTCAAAGTTTTCAATCGTAATTTCATCTGGAATTTGATCGATGGAAGCAAAACTTTGAAGCTTTGAAATCGATTTACCTCCGCAGTAGGCGCAGAAAATACTGTCGTCAGCAACGGTTTTTTGGCACTTAGGATTGAGGCAAATCGCCATACTCTCTCCTTGCTTCCGCCGTTGTTTGCATCTGCCACATTCAATGCCCATAATCCTAATATCAATGGGGGAATGAACGAAATTGAAACTAGACTTATGACATGGACGGTTCACTTGCCTTAGTAGGTTCAGGCGAATATTTGCCAGCGATGGCCGCCTTAGAAAAATCATTAATCGATGATGCAGTGGCGCAAGGCAAAGCGCCTACATATATTCAGATACCAACTGCCGCCGGACGTGAGAGCCCTGAAAGACTTATTTACTGGAAAGAGCTCGGCGAAGCTCAAGCTCAACGCATCGGCGTGCAATCAATTCATCTACCTATCTACACCCGCGATGATGCATTTAAACAAGAACATATCGATGCTATTCAAAACAGTGCTCTTATGTATATGTCGGGGGGAGACCCACACCATCTTGCAGCAACATTGCTAGATACACCTGTGTGGTCTGCAATCGTTAGTAACTGGCAAAGTGGCGCATCTCTTGCAGGTTGTAGCGCAGGTGCGATGGTCTTGAGTTCGCATATTCCAAACTTTCGAGTACTGAAAAGCTCGCCAACGGTTGGATTGAATTTGCTTCCGGAAATCCGTGTTATTCCGCATTTCAACAAATTCTTTAAATGGATTCCAGAGAGTGCGGCGAAGCTTTTACTCCATGTTCCCGATGATTCAATTCTCATTGGTGTAGATGAACTGACGGCAATTGTTAAGCGAAGCGGCAATGAGTTTTGGGTGGTTTATGGCGAAGCAAAAGTCCATGTCCTGAAAGGTTTACCTGATCAACAGTTATTTAATGGAGAGCAAATCCACTTGTCCCGACCCCGTGATTAAGAGTGAGATTCCGAATGGGGTGGGCGAGGTTGTGATTAAAGACTACTCACCTGAGTAATCCCACCACGTCTTTTCACGTTCAAACTCATACTGACACTCCAAGATCTTTGCGCAGAAGGCATCAAGAGATTTAGCTCCGTTGTACTGCTCGATGTCTTTACCCCAACTCACTATTCCTACGACAGCGCCCTCATTGTCCACCAAAGGACCACCGCTATTGCCCTGAGAAACATTGTTGGTAATTAAAATATCGCTATAGGTAAGGTTTAAGACATTCCCAAAGGAAACAGATCCCTCAAAGCCATCAGCGCTGCCCAATGCCATAATCCAATAACCCGGCCAAGGAGCATTATCTGACAATGCAAGTGCAGGTAGCTTTTTAGCTGTTGCCAACACCGCTATGTCATTCTCTTCATCCCATTTAACGATGACTGCTTTGACTTCATCTTCAAAGAGAAGATTAATCGTGACTTTTGCATCAACACTGATGCAATTCTTAATAACATGATGATTCGTAATCAGTGTTGTTGAGTATTCATTGGAGACATCAGTTTCAAGCTCTATTGCAAAAGCTGTTCCTTGTGTTCCCATGCCTACCTTTGGTTCACACCACACGGTCACCGTGGACTCCTGTGTTCTATCAACTAACTTCTCAATACTGCGCGGTGGCACATAACCATCACCAGCAGGATCTTCATTTGAATATTGGTTAGAAGGAGCCCAGGTCAGTAGAAAAGCACCTAAAGCAAAAGGTGTGGCAATAATGACTAGGAAGGCAATGAACTTGTTGGAATCTGTATCTCTCATGATAGAAAGTTTACGGAGAGTGACCGACAAATAGTTACCTTGGAATCAGCCTGACCAGACAAGGATTTACAAATCAAGGACTATAAACCCAGCGATTAAGCGTAGTAGGGCAGTGACAAGCCGAGGTCATCGTTTTTTCTGCGTTGCTTCTCTCCAATCTTCCAAATACTGACGGAAGTAAAAAGCCCCGCGGAAATTAATCTGCGGGGCTTTTTACTTTTCCTACATTAATTTCTCCAGCGGAGTTCGTTGTAACTTTCTTTGCACGTTAACTCACCGGCAACTAGACCAGCCTTCGAACACTTCTTTCCATACTTGGCTGAAGCAGCTTCAGGATATGTTGGAAGCGCAGCAGGCAGTTTGATTGTTAGGAATGAAGTTTTCAACTTACCGATTTCAACCAAACCCGAAGTTGTGTTGTAGGCGAAGTTAAAGTCATTGTCATTTACGACCACGATGTGGTTGGCATCAATTACTGCCACGCCCTCAATTTTGCCCGGCATCGTTGCAATTGAAGTACTGTTGAAAACTACCTGCTTATTGCTTGCAGCAATCAACTTTTCCACTTCAGCATTGGTGCCAACACCCGTGTATGACTCAAGCGATGGTGATGTAGCGGGTAAATCCCACTTACTTCCTAAGATATTTGCAGAATCATCGATTGTGATTGTCGAGAGCAAGAAAGAGTTATCTGTGCGCTCTTGCACCAGAAGAGTATTTGAATCCAAAGCCACCAATGCAGATAGCTTCAAATCGCTGGTTCTCGTCGCCTTAGCATCAACAATTGAAACCTTTTCAAATCCGAATACAAATTCACCTGTAAATGTCTTTGACCTAAGATCAAAGCGCAAGATACGAGTTGCAAGACTTGCATCTCCAATTGCTCGTGTTGGATTTAACAGCGGGCTCTGTAGTCCGATAAATAAATTCCGTCCATCTGGTGACAGTGCAAGTGCTTCAAAACCACGGTTCGCTTTGCGAGTTAGGTAAAGGGAAGGAATTGATTTCACGGCCTTAAAACTTGTTGGATTGCCTTTCCAACCAGCTGGAACATAGCGAGCCTTGATAGCTCCAGTTGATGAAAGTTGAGCCAAACTTGGGGCGTACTCATCTACAATCCAAAAATCACCATTTGCAGTCTTAACAATCCCCTCTGCATCTAGACCAGATAAGTTGTACAAGGTATCTGCGGTAATTCCCTTCACATCTGTTGGAACCGCGTCATAGCCTTTAATGTTTGGCAATCCTGTAGCGCCAACTCCACTCTTTGTTTTAATCGCGATTGTTTCAAGAATTTTTACTTCGGAATCTGAAATCTGAACCTTCAAAATGAGAGGTGAGAAAGTTGGAACCACAAAGCCTGTTCCTGAAGATTTATCGGGCTGCACTGTGTCATTGTTTGGCCCGCGGTCTGTGATTGCATAAAAAATATCTGCTGGATCCCCTGGAATGTGATAAAGATCCGAACCGAGCCCACCCAGTAACACGCTCTGATCATTAGCTACTGAATCAGCGATCGCCGAGTTCGATGCTAACTTAAGGGCTACATCTGGTAGTACTGCTGTAGAAACTAAAACTGGTGCATCGGCCGCAAATACCGCCTGTGGGACCACAAGTGCTACGGCAGCAAGTGACGCCAAAATGAATTTTCTCATCAACTCTCCTTTGTATTTTGGGCAACCCTAAAGTTGGAAAGAGACCAAATTGCATCTACACCTTGAATGCAAAGTAAACGGAGAGCAAATATCAGTACTTATTGAGGCAATTAATCTACGGAGATTTTTAAGAGTTAACGGAAGTGAGTTATTCCTTGGTGGCGGCAATGACTCCAAGGCACATCTCATCAGATGAACCTTCACCCCACGTGACATAACGTGGTGCAAGTGCTTTGAGTTGAGGAATCTTCTGCCTTAAAGTCGGATCAAATGTACATTCAACGCGGATAGTTTCTCCCGCCTTTACTGCAATCGGATTTTTTAAGACGGTGGAAGATTGGTCATCGAAGTTATAGTTGGTGACATCGAGAATTATCTTTTCGGTGGATTGACCAGGATTTAGGGTTAACTTCAGTGTTCGACCAAGTAAGTGCATGTGAGGTGCCGCCGCGATGACATTAAAACTTGAATTCATTACTTTGTCGCACCGTGAGATCAGAGATGCGGCTGGCTTAAAGGGATCTTGTCCGCAGAGGAAATTGATTCCGGTAGATTCAAATGCACTTGTTGTGCTTGTGCGTGCTGCCAAATCAATAAGTGATTGTCTACGATCACAGAGAAGACCTGTTACACCGGCAGGGCATGCAAGTTCTACTGGGGCCGGAAAGAGTTCGACATGCAACTGCTTTACAGTTGCACCCTTAGCTGGCACGACCTCCATCACAATCTTGGATTTATCGGTCTCTAACTTCGCCCCAGATGCTGCAAGTAAGTTGTAATGCACTTGTAGGACAAAACGCTCACCTTTTTTAAAGGGAGTTCCATAACCAGGGGGAGATACATCTTTACCTCGACCAGGTGCCCATGAACTAAGCCACGGTGATGAGATAAAGGATGACAATCCAGCACCAAGACCAGTCCCGCCAAAACATGGCCAGCCTTTACCATTTTTATCGGCTGCTATTGCTTCGGGAAGATCTGCATCAGTGGTCCGAAAGATGATTGCATGATGTACATAGTTTTTTTTCTCTGGAATAAATTGGATTGCTCGAATGATTGAATCTTCGGTGACTTTAGGATTAAGTAAGAAACAGCGATAGTCATCGGTTCCATTATTTGGTGCAGTAGGAAGATGAGCTTTCGTCATCGTGACTGTGTATCGCTTCATTTTTTGCGTGGGTGCTGCACCAGCGCTCTGCGGCAAAAGAGATACAAATAACACTGCCACGGCAGTTATCGAAAGAACTTTAAGCTTCATAGATGTAAGAATACCGAAAACCCCAAGGTGCAGCACTCTGAGAATCCAACTACCGTAGTGGAGTGAAGTTTTTTAGAATAATTGCAGCCTGCGCTCTCTTCACCTTTGCACTTATTCCCATCAGCGCGAATGCAGAATCGATTATTACACGATCTATTACCACGGCCCCTGGTGTATCAATTGATACATCGCTGTATCTGCCCAGTAAAACCCCTGCCCCAGCAATTTTAATTGCACATGGTTTCGGAGGCAGCAAGGATTCGGTAGCCACCGATGCCAAATATTTCACCGAGCAGGGGTATGTAGTTCTTGCTTGGACCGCTCGAGGTTTCGGGAAATCAACCGGCGAGATCGCGATGAATGCAATTGGTGATGAAGTTAAAGATACGAGCGAACTTATTTCCTTTCTAGCAAAGAGCCGTTATGTCAGTCAGGATAAAACAGGAGATCCACGTGTTGGCATTATGGGAAGTTCTTACGGCGGAGCAAATGCTCTGATGACTGCAAGTGTTGATCCACGAATCGATGCGGTAATTGCCGACATCACTTGGAGCGATTTGCAGAGCAATCTTTTCCCACAATCGATTGAAGGTTCAACTGAGGCTGGCCCATTTAAAAAGGTTTGGACTGGAACTTTCTTCTCTGCAGTGTCGTTACAGAGCGCCTACTTAGGCGAATGTGGATCATTTACTCAAGCATGGTGTGATGCATATCGAAACGCAGTACTTAACGGTGCGCCGTCCACACAAGAGCGCGCCTTGCTCGCATCAGTCTCGCCACGAAACTTCGTATCCACGATTACTGCACCGACGCTGCTCAGTCAAGGCCAAGCCGATTCACTTTTTCCATTATCTGAGAGTTACAAAAGCGCCGACCTCATTAAGAAGGCCAACCCGCAACTTCCGCTAGCGATGATTTGGCAT
>JACSDF010000016.1 GCA_015660815.1 Actinomycetota bacterium | reverse complement strand
CGGAGTTGGTCCATAACTTCAGCAAGGCGCTGAAGTTGTGAACCCTCAATCACGCTACTTTATTTCTTCGCAGGAGAAACTGCGGGGCTTGCAGAATCAACTGCAACAACGTCAGCGACCTCGCCATCCCATTTGCCATAACGAGGATTAACCGTTACGCCGAGTTCTTTTGCTTTAGCGACAACAAGTTTTTGCACTGCTGTTCCAAGGTCTTCTTGTGTGACGCCACTAGCTGTAAGTGCTTGACTAATCTTGTCTGAGACGGTCATCGCCTCAATATAAATATCTAAATCATTGGGTGCGATACCGGCTCCAACTAAGGCCGCCGGTAAACCTTCAACTCCGCCAACTTGTTCGATAATACTTTGACGACGTGTATCGATTTCAGCTTTGGAGACCGTAAGTTTTAGCTCTTCGCCCGTTGCGCGAAGCAGTGCGGTGAAGAGGTGGAAACGCAGTTGTCCACGATTTAGCGCTTCGCCAGTTTCTAACTGCATCTGCGAAGTGTCAACTCCAACGCGAGCGGCAAGGATTGCATCGATGCTTGATTGAACCGTCGCTTGGGTAATCTTGGTATCGCCAAGAGTCGCCGCTGCGCCAACTTGAGAGCAACCAGTTAGAAAAAGCGCTGTGGCTACGGTTAATACGGCAAGAATCTTCTTCACTATGAACTCGCTTTCGATGGTTCGCTCAATTGGTTGACGGCCTCAACGACCCAGGCTAGGAGAGAAGTATCCACCATCTCAGGCTGGCTCTTTGACGGATTCCATGAATTACCGGTGTTAAGTGCAACTAAAACCGTTCTAGTAGCCGATTTATAGAGTGAGCCAGGATATAAACGTGACAGGCGTAGCTGCCTTGACTCAGGCAACGTCAAGGGTGCCAAGCGCAAGAACTTTCCTTGAATTACGACCTCAGTCAATGCGGCAGCTTTGGCCCGTGCCCGCAAAGATGCAACACCTAATAGCGCCTGCGCCTCTTCTGGAAGTTCCCCAAAGCGATCTAAAAGTTCGGCTCGAATAGATTCAACATCCTCGTTATTCTTCACATCGGCTAGGCGTCTATATAAATCAAGACGCAAGCGCTCGCCCGGTACATATTCAGTTGATAAATGGGCATTGATTGGAAGCTCGACTTTGCACTCACTTATCTTTTCCGCCGTTTCAATAATCCCAGCTTTGTAATCATTAACGGCTTCACCAACCATTCTCATATATAGATCAAAGCCAACATCGGCGATGTGTCCTGATTGTTCGCCACCTAATAGATTTCCAGCACCGCGAATCTCAAGATCTTTTAATGCAACGCGCATTCCAGAACCTAATTCGGTATTTGCTGCGATTGTAGTTAAGCGTTCGTGAGCTAATTCAGATAATGGTTGATCTGGCGGATAGAGAAAATATGCATATGCTCGTTCGCGACCGCGTCCGACTCGGCCACGCAACTGGTGAAGTTGTGATAGGCCGAAACGATCTGCACGTTCGACTATGAGAGTGTTAGCATTTTGAATATCTAGACCACTTTCAACGATTGTTGTACTGACTAGAACATCAAAGTCCCTGTTCCAAAAACCCAGAATTACATCTTCTAGTGAGCCTTCACTCATCTGCCCATGTGCAACTCGAATTCGAGCTTCTGGTACAAGTTCTTGAATTCGTGATGCCGCTTGATCAATAGTTTCAACGCGGTTATGAAGATAGAAAATCTGACCATCTCGTAAAAGTTCGCGGTGAATTGCCGCAGTTATTTGACCCTCTTCAGCCGGTCCCACATATGTCAAAATTGGGTGACGCTCTTCGGGTGGTGTTGTAATCGTTGACATCTCTCGAATACCCGTCACCGCCATTTCTAATGTGCGTGGAATCGGAGTTGCCGACATCGCCAAAACATCCACAGTTGTGCGCATTTTCTTGAGCGCCTCTTTTTGCTCGACACCGAAGCGTTGCTCTTCATCGACAACGACTAAGCCTAAATCTTTGAAAACAACGTCATTTGAAAGAATTCGATGAGTCCCGATAACGACGTCTACCGAGCCCTTGAGCAATCCATCGAGCACGTCTTTACTCTCTTTAGCGGTGTTAAAGCGAGATAGCCCCGCTACTTTCAAAGGGAAGCCGGCATATCGTTCGGTAAAAGTTTTTGTGTGCTGTTGTACAAGTAAGGTTGTTGGAACTAGTACTGCAACTTGCTTGCCATCTTGCACTGCTTTAAATGCTGCACGAATAGCGATTTCAGTTTTACCATATCCAACATCACCGCAGATAATTCGATCCATCGGATAAGGGCGCTCCATATCGGCCTTAACATCATTTATCGTCGCTAATTGATCAGGTGTTTCAATATAGGAAAATGAATCCTCTAATTCGCGTTGCCATGGAGTATCAGGGGAAAATGCAAAGCCTGGTGAACTTGTACGCGCGGCATAGAGACGAATTAGCTCCCCTGCAATCTGGCGCACGGCCTTGCGCGCTCGCCCCTTTGCCTTTTGCCATTCCCCGCTACCGATTCGGTGCACGGTTGGTGCTTCACCACCCACATATTTACTCACCTGCTCGAGCACATCCGTTGGAACAAAGATTCGATCCCCTGGTTGCCCCCGTTTAGCCGATGCATATTCAATGACGAGATATTCGCGAGTTACACCTGCAACCGTTCGCTGAACTAACTCGAGATAACGGCCGATTCCATGCTGCTCATGCACTACAAAGTCGCCTGCACGAAGCTCTAAGGGATCAATTGCGGCCTTTCGTTTTGAGGGTAAACGTTGGTTATCTTTAACACTTCCTTTACTGCCGGTTAAATCTCGCTCAGTCATGAAAAAGATTTGTTCACTCTGACTTTCAAATCCATGGGCGATGACCGATGTTGTTAAATGAATACTGCCTTTTGTTGGGGTTGCCACAAGTTTTTCAACAACATGAACTGGTAAATCAGCGTTTCGAAAAATTCCTGCATACCGTTCAAGCATTCCATGACCATGTGTTGCAAAAACAACCGTGAAATGACCGTCAACGGCTTCGCGCAATGCAGCGACGGTTCGCTCAATATCACCGCGCATGGGGTCAATTGCTCGGTAATCTAAAAACTCCGTATCCTCTGCAAGATCACTTCCAAAGGGATCCAGGGATGCCGATGCGAAGTTGAGGGAACTAATCTCATCTTTTAATTCAATCCATGACATGTATGTCCCTGAGCCATCATGAATCGGCGCTACTGCACCATGCGCTGCATTTGACCACGAAGCGTTGAGGAACTCTTCATTAGTTGCAAGCAAATCTCCAGCCCTTGACCTTATTCGCTCATAGTCGAGAAAAATAATCTGCGTGTTAGCTGGCATGCGAGCAAGTAGGGTTTGCGTGTTATCAATCAGAAGTGGAATCAAAGACTCCATGCCTTCGAATAATATTCCTTCGCTAATTTTCTCTAAAAACTCGCGCGCACCTGGAAGGCTCTCTTTGAGCTCAGCTGCTCGGGCTCGAATCGTGGGAGTCAATAGGAGTTCTCGGCAAGGATAAATCTCAACTCTGCCAATAACTGGCGCAATTGTTCGCTGGTCGGCGACTTCGAAATAGCTTATGTCCTCTATCTCATCTCCGAAAAAATCGATTCGAATTGGATGCGCACTCAATGGAAGAAATAGGTCAACGATTCCACCTCGAACCGCAAACTCGCCTCGGCGCTCGACTAAGTCAGTTCTTGTATATGCACAATTTGTTAAATGACGAACTAACAAATCAAGTGACTGTTCATTTCCAATCTCTAGACTCATCAACGGCGACTTACCAAGATCACCTATTATGCGATGAATTGCACCTCGTACTGGTGTAACAACAATGGGATTAATGCTCTGGTGTTTTTCTAGACTGTAGAGCGTTGCTATTCGGCGTGCTACCGTGTCGCTTCGTGGACTCAATCGCTCATGTGGCAGCGTCTCCCAGGCAGGAAACTCCAACACATTGTTATGTAATTCGCGAAGCTCACTCACCAAATCTTCGGCACTGCGACTAGAACTTGTAATAACAAGGATTGGTGAATTAGCTGCTCTCGCTGCGAGTAAGAATGGATTCATCGATGATGGGGCTACAACATGAGATGCTTGAACCGTCACGGGAAGCGTATTGATTAATCCCCGCATTGAGCATCCTCCTCTTGAAACGGCGTTAGGCCCCGATCCCAAAAGGGAGGGGGCTAAGTAAGGCCATTGTAATTTGTTCGCAACACCCACGGCGACCTGAGAGGATTGCCCAATGAGTATGGGTGGTTTTGGCGGCGCGGTCGCGGCAGATGATGCAGCTCTGCGTAGCGATGTCCGCAAGCTTGGAGACTTACTCGGCCAGACTTTAGTGCGCCAAGAAGGCCCTGAACTTCTTGAACTCGTTGAGAAAGTACGCAAAGCGGTGCGCGAGGGTGATGGCGTAGATCTTCTCGCATCGTTATCACTTGAAGATTCAGTCCAGTTAGTTCGCGCCTTTAGTTCGTATTTCAACTTAGCAAATATTGCTGAACAAGTTCACCGTGCACGTGTGTTGGCCGATGCCCGTGCAGAGGGAGGGTCGTGGCTTGCACGAGCCGTCGACAAAATTGAAGCGGCGTTGAATGCACAGACGCCAGGGCACGAACTTTCTAGTGAAGAGATTTCTGAGTGGATTAATGAAATGTCAGTGCGACCGGTTTTTACAGCTCACCCAACAGAGGCGGCGCGTCGATCTGTCCTCAGTAAAATGGGACGAGTTGCAGATTTGCTAGAAGATTCGCGTAATCCTTCGCAACGAGATCGCTTAGCCGAAACGATTGATTTATTGTGGCAGACAGATGAACTTCGCCTGGGGCAACCAGAGCCACTTGATGAGGCGATGAATGCGCTCTACTACCTCGATGATCTCTTTCGCGAAACCGTCCCCGAGGTTTTAAATGATTTTGCACGCGAAATGAAGCGCATCAATGTTGTAGTTCCAGTTACTGCCCGACCTTTATCTTTTGGAAGTTGGATCGGTGGAGACCGCGACGGAAATCCAAATGTGAACTCTCAAGTGACTACCGATGCGATGGTGCTCCAAGTGGGTCATGCCATCCGAGTGACTATTGCGGCAATGGATGCGCTACGTCAGATGCTTTCTATTTCAACTCGCATCATTGGCGCTACCCCAGAATTAACCGCCTCTGTTGAAATGGATTTAAAGCATATAACTGAGTTTGAACCACGCTTTTTGCGCCTCAATGCGCAAGAGCCATATCGTTTAAAGGCCACTGCAATCGTTCATCGCCTTGCATTAACTCGAGATCGCCATGCAAAGGGTGCTCCGCACATTGCCCACCGAGACTATGCCGATACTTCCGAGTTAATTAAAGATCTCATGCTTATGCGTGATTCGCTATTTGCCCATCAAGGTGAGCTCATTGCTACTGGATTACTTGAGCGGACGATTCGTACTGTTGCAGCTTTTGGCATTACACATGCAACTATGGATATCCGAGAACATTCTGATGCACACCATCATGTTTTAAAGCAAATAAGTGGAGTTTCTGGTTATATCGAAAAGAACCATGAGGAAAAATTTGATGTCCTCAGTAGATTTTTAGCCCAAGATGCAAATCTTGATGTAACAGAATTAGATTCGGCTGGGCGAAACACACTTGAAACCTTCTTTGCAATTGCAGATTTGATTGATCGTTTCGGTTCGCAAGCTATTGAAACATATATAGTTTCAATGACTAAAGGGGCCGATGATTTAATCGCTGCCGTCGTAATTGCCCAGCAAGCAGGTCTGGTAAACCTTAAGAATAAAAAGGCTCGAATCGGTTTTGCCCCGCTTCTTGAAACTGTTGCTGAACTCCGTGCCGCTGGTGAAATTCTCGAAAAACTATTGAGTAATCCTGCGTATCGCTCAATCGTTGAACTTCGCGGTGATGTTCAAGAAGTTATGTTGGGATATTCAGATTCGAATAAAGATGCAGGTATTGCAACTAGCCAGTGGGAGATTCACCGCGCGCAGCGTCGACTCCGCGATGTGGCCATTAAGCATGGCGTCAAACTTCGCTTATTCCATGGCCGTGGTGGCTCCGTCGGCCGTGGTGGTGGACCGACATATGAGGCACTCATTGCGCTCCCGTGGGGTTCTGTTGATGGTCAAATCAAGATGACCGAGCAGGGCGAAGTTATTAGTGATAAATACTCTTTAGCATCACTTGCCAGGGAAAATGTTGAGCTAACCCTTGCCGCATCCCTTGAAGCAACGGTTCTCAATCGTGGTCCTCGTCAATCAATTGAAGATTTAACTAGCTGGAATGAGTGCATGCAGTTAGTTAGTGATAACGCTTTCACCGCATATCGGAGTTTGGTCGATCAGGAAGATCTACCAGCTTATTTTTATTCATCCACGCCAGTTGAGCAGTTAGGTAATCTCCACTTGGGTTCACGCCCATCAAGACGCCCAGATGCTCACGGTGGACTCGCTTCTTTGCGCGCGATTCCGTGGGTCTTTGGGTGGACGCAATCGCGTCAAATTGTTCCAGGTTGGTTTGGTGTCGGATCTGGGCTAAAGGCGGCAAGAATGTCGGGAAACGCTGATGTACTCGCCACGATGCTTCAAGAGTGGCATTTCTTCAATACCTTTATAAGTAATGTTGAAATGACTTTAGCCAAGACGGATTTAGTCTTAGCCCGACGCTATGTAGATGCACTTGTTCCTAAAGAGCTCCATCACTTCTTAGACACTATCCAAACTGAATTTGATTTAACTGTTGCTGAAATTTTGTTGTTAACTAAAAAAACATCTCTTCTCGGAGATCAACCAGTACTGGCCAGGACTCTGCAAGTGCGCGATGCCTACTTATCGCCAATCCATTTACTGCAGATCAATTTGCTCAAGCGAGTACGAGATTCTGCAGGTGAGGAAAATCCAACCTTGCAGCGTGCCTTGCTCCTGACTATTAATGGTGTCGCTGCAGGCTTAAGAAATACCGGATAAATACTAACTATTGAATCGAGTTTGAGTTGGTTCAAGACCAACCGTGATTAGAGATTCGACAACATCTGCGCCACGGTCAATAAACTCGGCCAAATCCTTTTGTTCAATCTTGGAGAAAGTTTTAAGTACAAAATCTGCTGGATCTTGTTGACCCATCGGCCTTCCGATTCCTAATCGCACACGGAAGTAATCGGGTGTTCCAAATGCAGAAGTTAATGATTTGAGTCCATTGTGACCATTATCGCCACCACCAAACTTGCTTCGTATTGTTGCAAATCCGATATCGAGCTCATCATGTAGCGCAATGATATTTTTTGTTTCAATTGAGTAGAAGTTGGCAAGCGACTTTATTGGCCCACCGGTTTCATTCATATAACTTTTGGCCTTTGAAAGAATGACCGATTGGGTATTTTCGCCTTGGCCTAATTTGTAGGCAGCAATTTCTGTACGTGATTTATGTGCAGAGAGTTTTATATTCTGCCGACGAATAAGTTCGTCGATGACCATCTGACCCACATTGTGACGGGTGGCAGCATATTGATCGCCCGGATTACCGAGACCAACTACCAACCACGTCATAACGATAAGGGTAAGGGTTAAGCCTTCTACTATTCTGCTGCGGCAGCAGGTGCAGGGGTCTCTGTTGCAACTACAACTGGTGCTACTTCTTCAGCCGCTGTTGAACGCTCAGATAGGTGAATAACAATCATCTTTGGATCTGATTCAAGTACGACGCCTGCTGGAAGAGCTACATCACCGGCATAAAGCGAGAGACCAGCTGCAAGGCCGGTAATATCGAGTTCAAAAAAGTTTGGAATTGCAGTAGCTTCAACTTGCACGTCAATTGTGTTGTTTACATGCTCGAGCACTCCATCGCGATCCTGCTCACCGATAGCATGAACTGGAACAGAGACAACAACTCTTTCCCCACGGCGAACAAGAACTAAATCGATATGCTCAAGGATTTGCTTGAGTGGGTGGCGAACGATCGCCTTTGGAAGTGTTAGCTCAGTCTTTCCATCGATAACAACATCGAGAAGCACGTTTGATTGCTTCAGAGCAATGCCGAGCTCGCGGGCTGGAAGTGTGATGTGCTGTGGCTTCTCACCATGACCGTAAATAACAGCAGGAACTAAACCATCGCGACGTGCACGACGTGATGCGCCTTTACCAAATTCAGTACGAAGGACGCCGTTGATAGTGATCTCTGCCATTTTATTACTCCTCTTAGTGGAAACTTCGGTTGAAACACAAAGTTCCGAAAGGATCTAACTCCTACACCGTCGATTACGGAAGTATCTTTATACCCTCGCCGGAACAGGCCAAAGGTTAGCCTGTGAGGTCAGGGTTGTGCAAATTGCGCTTACGAAAGGCCGTCAAAAAGGCTTGTGACCGATCCATCTTCAAAGACTTCACGGATAGCCCGAGCCAAAAGTGGAGCGATTGAAAGAACTGTGAGTCCATCGAATTTTTGATCTTCGGATATTGGAAGAGTATTTGTAATGACAACTTCAGATGCTTTGCTCTCTCGCAACCGTTCAACTGCAGGACCCGATAGAACTGCATGTGTTGCAGCGATGATGACATCTTTTGCTCCGGCCTCAAATAATGCATCTACCGCTTTAGTGATAGTGCCGGCAGTGTCAATCATGTCATCGATAACCACGCATGTCTGTCCTTGTACATCTCCAACTACCCGACCAACGGTTGCTTCATTTGGAATACGTGGGTCACGGGTTTTATGGATAAATGCAATTGGGCAGCCTCCCAAAAGATCCGACCAGCGCTCAGCTACTCGCACCCGACCTGAGTCTGGAGAGACGATAGTTAAACGACTGCGGTCGACTTTACTTCCGACATAATTTGCAAGCATCGGCAATGCAAAGAGGTGATCCACTGGTCCGTCGAAGAAGCCTTGTATCTGTGACGTGTGTAAATCGACGCACATCAAGCGATCAGCACCAGCTGTTTTAAAAAGATCTGCCATTAATCGGGCAGTAATTGGTTCGCGTCCGCGACTCTTTTTATCTTGACGTGCATAACCATAAAACGGGGCTACAACTGTGATTCGTTTTGCTGAGGCGCGCTTTAGCGCATCAACCATGATGAGTTGTTCCATGATCTGCTTATTAACAGGATTCGTGTGACTTTGAATAACGAATGCATCGCAACCACGAACTGATTCTTCGAAACGAACAAAAATTTCGCCATTTGCAAAGTCATATGCTGAAGTTGGTGTTAATGGAATGCCGAGTTCTGATGCGACTTCATCGGCTAATTCTGGAAATCCGCGACCTGCAAAAAGACGTAATCTCTTTTCGGAAGATAAACGAATCTCGCTCATTTATTAGCCCTTCTTCTCTTTAGCTTCGGCTGCTAACGCTGATTTTGAACCTGCTCGCTTGCGCATGACCCAACCTAATACATTTCTCTGTTTAGCTCGGCCAACACCAATCGCACCAGCTGGTACATCTTCGGTGATTACCGATCCTGCCGCCGTATAGGCCCCGTCACCGATAGTAATTGGCGCAACTAGCATGGTGTCGCTTCCAATTCGTACATGGTCTCCGATTTTCGTGTGATGTTTATCAACGCCGTCGTAGTTAACAAAGATTGTTGCCGCACCGATATTGGAGCCTTCTCCAATTGTCGCATCACCGACATATGAGAGATGTGGAACTTTAGAACCCGTTCCGACAGTTGAATTCTTTATTTCTACGAAAGCGCCCGCTTTGGTGTTATCTCCCAAAACTGTTCCGCTGCGAAGGTATGTAAAGGGTCCTACCGTTGCACCCTCTCCGAATTCAGTATCAATTGCAATTGATTCCAGAATAGAGGCGCCTTCTTTAACCACGCAGTCAGTCAGAGTTGTTCGAGGGCCAATGACGGCTCCAGCTGCAATCGTTGTTGCTCCTAAAATGGCGCTACCTGGGTGCAGAGTTACATCGGTTGACAGCGTCGCGGTCGCATCAATCCACGTAGTCGTAGGATCGATAATGGTGACTCCTTCGCGCATCCAGTGTTCATTGATTCGATCACGCAGTAAGGCGGCCGATTCTGAGAGTTGTACGCGGTCATTGACCCCTAATATCTCCGTAAAATCATCGAGCAAAATAGCAGCGATTGATTCGCCAGAACTCTTTAGAATTTCAATTACATCGGTCAAATACAGCTCACCTTGGGAGTTTGAGTTAGTAATCTGCCCAATTGCACCAGTTAACTTAGCTCCATCGAAAGCGTAAACTCCGGAATTAATCTCAAAGATAAATCTCTCATCTTCACTTGCATCACGCTCTTCAACAATTCGTAAAAGCTCATCATTGTCGTCGCGAATAATTCGCCCGTACCCAGTTGGATCGGGATGCTCTGCAGTTAAAACCGAAGCTGCAAAACTTCCGGCTGAGTGAGCCTCGAGAAATGCCGCCAATGACTCACCAGTAAGCATTGGAGTATCACCAGCTAAAACCAAAACCGTGCCGTTTGAAGTACTACCCGCGAGCGCTAACTGAGTTGCGTGTCCGGTGCCCCCGCGTTTTTCTTGAAAGATTGTCGTAGCCGATGGTGAAATCTCGGCAATATGCGCCTCAACGCTTTCTCGATTAGATCCGACGACGATACGAATATGAGAAGGTTCTAAGTGATTAACTGCGGTAAGTACATGCCCAAGTAACGAACGTCCTGCAACATTGTGAAGAACTTTTGCTTGACGCGATTTCATCCGTGTTCCGTCACCTGCTGCCAGTTTCTACGGCCACGATGTCAGTCTATCGCTCCGCCACCAGGTATCGATCCTGGACCCTGGGCTTCAAAGGCCCATGTGCTAGCCACTACACAATGGCGGAACCTGTATTCTCCCTTATAAATGCCCATGCTTATGACCATATTGCGCCAATACTTATGTGAGAACTTTTGCCCCTGCGACTGGTCCATATGCTCGTGCCACGCTACCTACAACTCCACTTGCCGTTAAGGCCACAGCTAAATCCAAAGCCGCCTCCTCATCAGAAACTAGAAATGCAACTGTTGGACCAGATCCTGAAACTAAAGCGCCAAGCGCGCCATATTCTTGACCGACATCTAGTACTAAGCGAAGTGCCGGTCGCAACGAACATGCAGCAGCTTGTAAATCATTTACAAGATTTTTTCCAACTGACTTTGGGTCTGCGGCAAGAAGTGCCTGCATTAAAAGCTCATTAGTTTGAGGTTGGGAGATTTCCGATTCTGAGCGCAATCGATCGCACTCTGCATAAACGGCAGGAGTTGATAATCCAACGGAGGATAGAGCCAGAACCCAGTGATAGGTACCCCGTGAAAGTGCCGACGTCAATTGATCTCCGTGACCTGTACCAATTGCCGTTCCACCATTTAACATAAATGGGACGTCACTGCCTAACTTCGCTGCAATTTCCGACATTTCTTCGCGATTCATTCCTAGTGAATATAAATAATCGATGGCAATTATCGTTGCTGCAGCATCAGCGCTTCCACCAGCCATTCCTCCCGCTACTGGAATTGATTTTTTTATTTCGATATGAGCATCAATTTCCAAGTCATACTCTTTGGCTAATAATGCTGTGGCCTTTATTGCTAAATTGCTGTCATCTGTTGGAACTCCATGGGTTTGATCTCCAGTTATCGAAATACTCACCCCGCTCTTAGGCTCAGAGAGAGTTACTTTTACATCATCATAAATAGAGATGGCCTGAAAAACTGTAACTACGTTATGGAAACCATCGGCCTCGCGTGGACCTACGGAAAGTTGCAGGTTCACTTTTGCGGGTACGCGAACGGTAACGCTCTTTACTGGCATGAATTGACCCTATTACTTTCCCTTGTTATTTGCAGATAGGAGGTCATCATGGCTCGGAGACCGAGGCGATAGAACAGAAACTTGAGATATCTAACGCCTCTCCACGAAGTGTGGGATCGACACTAGCTTTAAGCAAAATCTCTTCGGCCGCCGCTGATGAACCATAGAGAGGCGCAAGGGCAGATCGCAACATTTTGCGCCTTTGGGCAAAGGCGGCATCGATGATTGCAAAGGTTTTTTTGCGAAGCTCCTCATCTCCTGGCGTACCTCGTCGAGTAAATGAAACTAGTTTTGAATCTACATTTGGAGCAGGCCAAAACACTGAACGAGAAATCGAACCCGCCCCTTTTACTTCGGCCCACCACGCCGCTTTTACCGAAGGTATTCCATACTCTTTTGTGCCAGGTCGTCCGGCTAATCGATCTGCAACCTCGGCCTGCACCATTACTACGCCGGTTCGAAGCGTTGGAAATCTTTCAAGTAGATTTAGTAAAACGGGGACCGAAACGTTGTAAGGCAGGTTTGCTACCAAGACTGTGGGTTGTACAGGTAACTCATTCAACAATAAAGCATCTTGAATAATGAGCGTTAAGTTTTCGGGGTGCTCCCAATGATGAGCAACAGTAATCGGAAGTTGATGCGCAAGTCTTGGATCTATTTCAACCGCTACGACCGATGCCGCGCTTTGAAGAAGTGCCAATGTTAATGAACCAAGTCCAGGTCCAATTTCCAGGGCGATATCATTTCTAGTAACTCCAGCGATTCGAACAATCTTTGTGCAGATATTTGAATCAATAACAAAGTTTTGACCAAGTGATTTCGAAGGCTTCAAATCTAATGTGGCGGCAAGTTCACGAATTTCTGCTGCTCCGAGCAAGCTCATGGTGCAAACGATCCGAATATACGATCAGCATTATTGCTCAATGCAAAAGCCATCTCGCCTATGTCACTCACACGTTCCACGGCCATCGCCCGAACAATATTTGCAATTTGTGCGGGAGTGTTTCCCGCACCGCGATGTGGCATTGGTGCTAAGAATGGTGAATCTGTTTCAACTAGTAGCTGATTGATTGGAACAAGTTTGACTGCTTCGCGCAGTTCAGGGGCGTTCTTGAACGTAAGTGTTCCGGCGAAAGAGAGTATGTAACCTCTTTCTATGCATATTTTGGCCATTTCAACTCCACCAGAAAAACAGTGAAAAATAACGTTGTTTGGAGCTCCAACTTCAAGGAGTACCGATAAAACATCATCATGTGAATCGCGATCATGAATCACTAAAGCTTTTCCGGTTCGTTTTGCTAATTCAATGTGCCATTTGAAAGACTCTTGTTGGCGAGCACGAAGTTCAGGTGGTGTACGGAAATAGTCCAAACCTGTTTCACCAATGGCACGAACGCGTGGATGCTTAGCGAGCTCAGCAATGACTGCCCAGTCGCCTTCTAAATCTTCAACTATTGGAGCCTCGTTGGGATGTAAAGCAACCGCGGCTAAAACCGATGTGTTCCACTTTTCTGCCGCCGCAACGCACCATTGCGACTGCTTCGCCGAATAACCCACCTGAACAATTCGATCAACATTTACCGATTTTGCTTCTGCAATTACATCTGCAACCTCTTGTGAATCGGGTGCGGTATTCGTGATGATCTCTATGTGTGCATGCGAATCAACGGTTGCAATGGGCAAAGGCTCTGGAAGCGGCGCACGTGGGCGTTCAAAATCCCTGTTATGGCGATCAGCCATCTGGCTTATGCGCTGGTTTCTAATCGTGGAAATAGAACTGGAGTTCTACTAATTTTTGCACCCTCTGGTAGTTGACCCCATGTTGCAACATCAGAAATTTTTTGTGCAGAGAGTTCCCCTAACTTCTCATGCGCACCCAGACTCTGCCAGAGAATTTCGCAGGTCGCTGGCATCACCGGATGCAATAAAACCGCAAGGGCGCGAAGAGATTCAGCCGTGTTATAGAGAACTCCCTCAAGCTCACGTTGATTTGAAGCCTCCTTTGCAAGGATCCAAGGCTCTTTCTCAGTTACATAACCATTTACTTTTTTGCAAAAATCCATAATCGCCACTATCCCACCTTGAAAATCCAAAGCACAGATTGCTGAATCGGCTTTTGATACCGCGTTATGAAGAGCTGTTTGCAAATCTGAATCGTGACTCAATGCTGGCAAAACCCCACCACAGTACTTCTCAATCATCGCTGCGCTACGCGAGGCTAGATTGCCAAAATCATTTGCAAGCTCTGATGTGTAGCGAGCCGACATGTCTTCCCATGAAAACGAGCCATCAGAACCGAATGGAATCGCGCGTAAAAAATAGTATCGGAATGCATCTACACCGAAGTGGTCAGTAATCTCCTTTGGCGCAATTCCTGTCAATTTGCTCTTGCTCATTTTCTCACCGCCGACTAGAAGCCAGCCATGTGCAAAAACTTTTCTAGGTACATCTAATCCTGCCGCCATCAACATCGCTGGCCAAATAACTGCATGGAAGCGCAAAATGTCCTTGCCGACTAAGTGAACATCGGCAGGCCATGTCCTTGCAAACTTCTTGCCTCCCTCGCTATCAGGAGAATCGGTTAAGCCAACTGCCGTGGCGTAGTTTAAGAGTGCGTCAAACCAAACATAGACAACTTGATCAGAATCCCAAGGAACCTGCACACCCCAATCAAAAGTTGAACGTGAAATTGATAAATCAGAGACTCCGCCTTCTAAAAATGAAACCACTTCGTTGCGAGCACTCTCAGGTTGGCATGCATCGGGATTGAGGCGGTAGTGCTCTAAGAGTTTCTCGGTAAAAGCTGAGAGTTTAAAAAACCAGTTATTTTCATTGACTAGCTCTACTGGTTTACCGTGAGTTGGGCAGCACTTTTCGCCATTTATTTCAATGAGCTCTGCAGGTAACTTAAACTCTTCACAACCCACACAGTACGGTCCCTCGTATTTACCGGCATAAATATGTCCTGAATCTTTGAGTGATTGTAAGAATTTTTGCACTCTTTCAGTGTGTCGTTTTTCAGTTGTTCGGATGAAGTCATCATTGGCGATATTGAGGTTTTCCCAATTTGGTTTCCAAGAATCTCTCACTAAACGATCTACCCACGCTTGCGGATCAACGTTATTTTCTTGGGCAACCCGCATGATTTTTTGACCATGCTCATCGGTTCCAGTTAAAAACCAGACTTCTTCACCCTTTTGTCGATGCCAACGAGTAAGAACATCTCCGGCGACCGTCGTATATGCATGCCCTATATGAGGGGCATCGTTGACATAATAAATTGGCGTCGTCAGATAGAAGGATTTAGTCACGTGCTCATCTTATTCGCATCGACCACGGCGGCATAAACTAAGCGCTTTGCAATACCGAACTCTTGTGCCACCGACGCAATGGCCGATTTTCGATCCATGCCAGCGTTTTCAAACTCTCGTACTCGACCCACCATATCTTCGGCCGTCATTGCCGCCGAATTAACTGACGCACCTTCGATGACCAGAGTTATTTCCCCTAAGACCTCATTGGCATCTGCCCATGTTGAGAGTTCGACCAGTGTGCCGCGAATTGTTTCTTCGTATCGTTTTGTCATTTCACGGCAAATTGCAGCTTTACGTTCAACTCCGAAAACTGAAATCGCATCTTCAAGCGAATCACCTAAACGGTGTGGGGCTTCAAAGAAAACCATTGTGCGCTCCTCATGTCGCAGCTTTTCAAAGGTTGTCAGACGTGCGCCAGATGCCCGCGGCGGGAAGCCTTCAAAGGTAAAGCGATCGGTTGGTAGTCCCGAGAGGGCAATAGCCATTGTCACCGCACTAGGTCCAGGAATAACGCGCACTTCAATACCGTTTTTTATCGCCTCCCGCATTAAGCGAAATCCTGGATCACTAATAGTGGGCATGCCTGCATCTGAAACAACCAAGACGGTAGCCCCAGTTTGGAGCTCGTTTAACAGTTCGCGAGTGCGCTCTTCTTCATTACCTTCAAAAAATGAGAGCACTCTGGCGGAAAAACTAGTTTCAATATCTGAGCACAGTCTATGAAATCTTCTCGAATCCTCGGCCGCGATAATCGTTGCGCTTTCAATTGCCGCTTTTAAGCGTGGGCTTGCATCACCAAAGTTGCCCAGCGGGGTCGCCGCCAATATAAGAACCATGGTTACATCATCTCAGTAAATTAACCAACTAAGCGCATACGATTACGCATATGGTCGCCGCCCTTGCCCCTTTGCTCATTGCTATTTTCTCTTTGGCGCTTCGCTTGATCAATCTAGGCAGGCCTAAAGGATTTATCTTTGATGAGGTCTATTACGTCGATGGCGCTAGAGATTTCTTGAAATTCGGCGTTGAGGTTGCGGGTAACAAACCTGAGTTCATTGTTCACCCACCCGTTGGGAAATGGCTGATTGCTAGTGGTATCAAAATTTTCGGAGACAACGAATTCGGTTGGAGATTTGCAGCTGCATTAGTAGGTACATTGTTAATTCTTCTCTTCGCGCGTTTAGTACATATTCTCTTTTTCTCGCCATTACTTACCGCGATGGCTGCAGCTCTCATGGCAATGGATGGATTATTGCTAGTTCATTCTCGGACAGCGCTGTTAGATTTATTCTTAACATTCTTTGTTTTGCTTGCAGTGTATTTGTGGCACCGTCAAAGACATTGGTATGCCGCAATTGCAATTGGTTTAGCAATAGGTACTAAGTGGAGTGCGCTATATTTTTTGCTGGCAATGGCACTCGTTTCACTGTACAGAGTTTTTTCTTCGTATTCAGGTCGGAAATTAATCCGGCCTACACTGATTAAATTTGCGCAATACGGTCTTCTTCCAGTTGTTGTTTATGTGAGTACATGGAGCGGATGGTTTATTAGTAATCGTGGATGGGATCGGAACTGGTCTTCAAATGTATTTCTATCTTGGTGGCACTACCACGCCGAGATGTTGGGATTTCATACTGGCCTGACTGAAAAACATCCTTATCAAGCAAACCCATGGAGTTGGATGATTATGGGGCGACCAACATCATTCTTCTATGAATCCCCGCAGGGATGTGAATCTAAAAACTGTGCGCAGGAGATTCTGGCGATAGGAACACCGATTCTCTGGTGGTTTGGCACAATCGCAGTTGCCGTCGTATTTGGGTATTGGGTAGTTTCAATGTATCGACGCAGTACCGATGGAGTATTAAATCTAACTGTTCTTGGGATAATCGCAGGTTATCTTCCTTGGTTCTTTTTCCAACAACGCACTGTATTTACCTTCTATGCAATTATTTTTGAACCGTTCGTACTCTTAGCACTTATCTACTGCGCCAAACTCATTCTAGATAGCGCGATGCAAGCTCGCACGTCAATAGCGCTAGTGGCGACAGCAATGATTTTAATCTTCCTCAATTTTATTTATTTTTTACCGCTCTTTACCGGCGAAATTATTAATTACGATGATTGGTTAAAGCGAATGTGGTTGAGTTCGTGGATCTAACTACTCGTTAGAGGCTCGAGACTGATTCAATCGTTGGACTGCTTCATCGGCAAGTTGTTGATCAAATATCTCATTTCGTGAGGGAGAGGTCGCGGCCAAAGCTTCGCGCTCGAGACGCTCCTGCTCCTCACTCCATGCTCCTGGAGTAGTTAAATCAATTACTCGTTTAGGAACAATCGCCTTAGGAGCGCTTACATACGTTGGGACAGGAACTTCAGCTGGTTGCCAGGCGTTACGCATGCTCGCAGTTCCTTGAGGCAAGATCACAACACCTTTGAGTTCGCGCTCAGATAAAGGGACCCAATGTTCTTGAGTCGGCTTAGGTGTAACTACTCCAACTAGATTTGTCGCCGAGACTCCAGAAGTTCGTCTATGTAACTGTTGTATACGACGATGTTGAATTCGCTCAGCGACACTTTGGCGTCGAACGTTTGCAACATAAATCAAAATACCAGTTGCAGGAACAAGTGCATACAAGAAAGGCATCGTATTCATAACCCCACCTACAAGCGTTGATATTAGTGAAAAAGTTAGTAGTACAAAAATTATTCGTCTTCGCATAAGTAACTGTGCAATTTTTGCTTCACGATCTAAATCAATATGAAGTAGTCCACCGTTGTGATTTGTGTGCTGTGAAGAATTGGCAACAACGGTAAGTGCAACTTTAAATCGCTCAACTGATTTACCCGAAAACTCGTTCCGATTATGGATCCAACGGGGTGCAAAATATGCGATCCACATACCGATGATCGCAATATAAATTAGTCCGGAGGTCATGATGTATAAAGATAAGGGTGAATCCCTTATATTTCGGGGATTTAGGCGCTACTTAATGGAGAGATTTTCCTTAACAAAACAGATATGGTCGCGCCAATTTCCATCGATATGCAAGTAGTTAGACCGATTTCCCTCGAAGTTGTAGCCCGCTTTCTCTGCCACTCGGCGCGACGCACCATTTTCTGGCCGAAGGTTTATCTCAATACGATGGAGCTTCAAGGTGTTAAATGCAAAATCGGTAAGCAGAACCACTGCCGCGCTCGTGTAACCCTTATTTGCATAGTTACGGTCAACCCAATATCCGATATGTCCACCACGCAATGCACCATAAATAACTCCGCCAAGTGAAATCTGCCCTATTAAATTACTTCCTTTCCACATGGCAAAAGAGAATGAACGACCATGGCGGGCCTCACGATTGAGAGTACGAACCATTTCAAAGTACGAGGGAAGCGCAATAGCGGGCTCATCGGCTGTATCTGATGGATAAATAAGTGGAATTGTCGCCTCCCAAGGCGAAAGCCAAGCGCGATTCTCGGCGCGAACTGCATTCCATTTACGATGGTCTCGAAATCTAAGTGGCCGCAAGGAGATTTCATCTCCGTTAAGAATGCGGGGCCAGCTCTGCTTCATCTCTTATTTAAATATATCTTCGCTCAAGAATGACTACCGTAACTTCATCTCCAGCCAATAATGAAATCTCTCTTTCCCCAACTGCGATAAAGGCATTGGCATCTGAGAGTGTGGACAGCTCTTCTTGATCAGTGAGCGGCATCACGGATTTTGCATCTTCAGATAACACCGCACGGATATAGGAGCGCATCCCCGGGGCCGATTCAACTGCTTTTTCAAGTTTTGCCCTTACTGATGGGCGATGAATAGTTGCCGCACCAAGCATGGTTCGAATCATTGGGCGAACAAAGAGTTCAAAGGAAATATAGGCTGCAATTGGATCCCCTGGAAGCGTAACGACAGGCGTCTTATCGGGGCCGATCTGTCCAAAGTTATGTCGCCCGCTTACTTCAACGGCCATATCGACAGTAGTTATCTCGCCCATTCTGGAGAGAGTCCGGGTGATGAGATCAAAGGAATCATCCTGTCTCTCACCGCTAATAATTATTAGATCCGCCCGAACTAATTGATCTTCAATAACGCCCTGGAGTTCGTCTTCATCATCTGGAATTGAATGAACTCGGTATGCAACTGCTCCAACTTCGCGCACAGCTGTTGTGAGCAACCAAGAATTGACTTCAAACTCTTCTTCACCCGCAAGGTTTTTCCCTGGTTCAACCAGATCTGGACCTGCAGAGAGAACCACAACTCGCGGATGGGGGCGAGTGGGTAGATGATCTCGTCCAATCGATGCAGCAAGACCGATTTGTGTCGATCGAATTCGACTTCCGGCACGCATAACTAAGCGCTCGCCCGCATAGACATCCTCAGAAAGTGTTGCCCCGTGAGCATCTAAGAGGGGCATATCAAAAGATTCCAGTGGAGTGCATATGGCAATGAGCGATGCAAGAAACCCATCTACTCGCGTGTGCTCTGTCATAATCACACCATACTTGTTGGGCCGACCTTTCTTTGGGATTTAGGCCTACAAATTACAGGGAGAGCACAATGAATCAGGACACACTAAAGAAAGAGCTCCGCGAAAGATTGCGACGCGAACGCAGACAAAAATTCATTCCAGCAAGTTTTTCGATTATTTTGAATTCGCCGGAAATTCTTGCTGCCAAAACGGTGGCTTCCTATTATTCATATGGAGAAGAACCAAGCACGCATGAGATTAATAAGGCTCTGCTTAAAGCCGGTAAAAGCTTGCTTCTGCCCCGAGTAAATGGAGATCATCTAGCTTGGATCGAATGGAATGGTGATGAGAGCTCGTTAAAGAATGCACATAAACTTTCTGAACCTACAGGTGAACCGGTTCAGGATCTCAGCGTTATTGATGTAATGATCGTGCCTGCATTACATATAGACCAAGAGGGATACCGACTGGGTCAGGGTGGCGGTTTTTACGATCGCGCTCTTTCGTATATTCCCGGTTGGAAAGTCGGCTTAGTATATGCAGGAGAGTTAACCAGTAAGACTTTGCCACGTGAGGTGCATGACATCCCGTTAAATGCGGCAGCTACTCCTTCAATCCTCGTGCGATTTAAAGGTTAACTTGACGGAAGATTGCGTGCCATAACAATTCGTTGAATCTGGTTAGTTCCCTCGTAAATCTGAGTTAACTTCGCATCTCGCATCATTCTTTCTACTGGATAGTCAGATACGTATCCATAGCCACCTAAGATTTGAATTGCATCTTGTGTCACTTTCATGGCCATATCACTTGTAAAACATTTACTAGCCGCTGAGAAGAAACGTAAATCTTTTTCGTTATTCTCACTCTTAACTGCCGCCGCATATGTGAGTTGGCGGGCAGCTTCTACATTCATCGCCATGTCAGCTAACATAAATTGCACACCTTGAAAATCGAAAATTTCTTTGCCGAACTGTTTACGTTCATGAGAATATTTCGTAGCCACATCAAGTGCGCCTTGCGCTAAACCCAACGCCTGCGCAGCAATAGTGATGCGTGTATGGTCTAAAGTATTCATTGCAAGGGTAAAGCCACCGCCGATCTCACTTATTCGACGATCATCACTTAGTTTTACACCATCAAAATAGACTTCACGTGTAGGCGATCCTCTAAAGCCCATTTTCTTTTCAGGAGCGCCAAAGGAAATTCCCGGATCGGATTTCTCAACAATAAATGCGGTGATTCCCTTTGACCCAAGCGATGAATCTCCTTGCGCAATGACTGTATAAAAATCGGAAATACCTGCATTAGATATCCATTTCTTACTTCCATTCAGAACCCAACCATCACCGTCACGTTCAACCTTTGTGCGTAGCGCCGAGGCATCTGACCCGGCCTCGGATTCTGATAAGCAGTAAGAAAAACCCATTCCTGAAACTAATTGTGGAAGCCAGCGCTTTTTCTGCGCTTCGTTGCCGCCCAAAATCAAAGGAAGAGAGCCCAGTTTATTTACGGCAGGAATGAGAGATGATGAACCGCATACTCGTGCAACTTCTTCAATAATAATTACCGTTGCAAGTGCATCTGCACCATCGCCTCCGAATTCAGTCGGAACATGCGCGGCGCTTAAGCCCGCTTTTTGAAGAGCATCAGCGGCCTCTTGTGGATAGCGATGATCTTCATCTACTGATTGTGCAAAGGGAGCAATTTCCTTATTTGATAAAGCACGCACGCTTGCACGTAGCTCCTTATATTCATGTGGGAGGTCAAACAGGTTTTCCATCAGGCATCATTCCTATCGCGCTCGGCCAGTTTCTGTAGATATCTATTGTAATCAGCGAGTTCGTCTGGTTGGCCCATTGCCGCCGCTCTAGAAGTATTTCGATCAATTCGTTTTACTTCCCTCGAATCATCTTTGACCCAACTTATGAAGGTTGCAACCAATGCTAAGAGAATCGGAATCTCACCCATAGCCCAACCAATAGATCCGCCTAACTGTTGATCTGCTAAAAGATCTGTTAGCCAAGGGGTTTTGAGCGAAGCGAAATAGCCTTGATCAATGAGCGTTGTAGATGACATTAGCGCCACCGAGAAAAATGCATGAATACTCATCGCCGCAAATACGATGACTATACGTACTAGGTGCGGAATTCGGCGTGGATTGGGGTCGATGCCAATAATGACATGAAAGAAGAGAATACCTGCGAGAATAAAGTGAATACTCATTAAGAGATGACCTACATGGCTCTGCATCATTCCACCAAATAGCTCCGTGAAGTAAAGTGCAAATAGTGAGCCATCAAATACAGCTAGTGCAACAATTGGATTAGTGAAAAAAATCGCCACCTTAGAGTGAAGTACGGCAAGTAGAGTTCCACGCACACCACGTTCAGTACCATCTCGACTTTGAGGCAGGGTTCGAAGTGCGAGAGTGATGGGTGCACCAAGGACGATACCGATTGGTGCAATCATTCCTAAAACCATGTGCGCAACCATGTGATATGAAAAAGCGAAGTGAGCATAGAGTCCAAGTCCGCCACTTGTTGCAAAATCAATTCCAGCAATACCGAGACCGAAAGCAATGCTGCGCCCAACTGGCCAATTATCGCCTCGACGCCTCATTACAAGTACGCCCTTGATATAGAGAGCCACTGCAGTGATCAGAATTCCAATCATCAGCGCATCGGGTTCGTAACTGAAAAGAATTCGGCTCCACGATGGTGGTGGAGGTGTACTAATCCCAGAAACAGCAACAGCTGGGTCGAATTCAGGGAGATTCGGACGTTCCGGAGGTTCTATTGATGAAAGCCAAGCACCCATTGCAACAGTTGCAACCATGATCATCGCTTCTACAAATAATAAACGTCCGAAACCCAGCCAATCAATGCGTTCGCGTAAAGCAAGAGTTGTGCGGTGCAAATAGCCAATTGAAACTAAAACTAAAGTCAGGGCAATTTTGGCGATCACTACGTATGCGTATGCCGAATTCCAAGCGCCTTGAAAATCTAAGCGCACCCATGCATTAACCGTTCCGCTTGCAACGACTGCGATGACTGACCATAAAGCTAATTCGCTGAACCGAGAAACTGCAATCGGGCGATCCTTCGGATCTAGAAGTGCAATGGCAATAACTCCACCCACCCACAAAGAGAGTGCTGCAACGTGAATTACTAGAGAACCAATTGCCAAACCATGAGAACCACTCGATTCAGAGTGACTTTGAAATACTGGAGCCACTAATCCTATGATCGATAAAAGTAAAATAAACGTAGCAGTAAGAATACGTTTAATACGAAAGGCCGAAATAACGACCACAAGCGCAACGATCAGTTCAAAGAACAGGTACTGTCCGAGCGTAATCTGAGTAATAAATGAGCGCAGTACGGTTGGATCTAGGGCAAATGAAATAGATTGGTCAAGAGCTGTTGCCAATGTAACAATGATTGTTCCGGCAACACCGAAGCTCCACACTATCGCCGCGCCCCACAGCAAACGTTTCAACTTGTACCCTTGAATAGAAAACTTTCCCTCAACATCTAATAGGAGAAAGGCCATCGCCAGAAGAGTTCCAATTGCCGTAAAACTACCAATCAGTGAAAGATATTTAAAAAAAGTTCCAAGTGCAATCATCGGTCCCTAAAGATCTTTCGAGCATAAAGTGAGAGTCCAATCAAAACAAAGAATGCAATTACTAAAATAGCAAAGATAAAAACATTTGTGCCCCAACTGCTGCTCGCCGGAGTTTGTGATTGCGTGGGGGTTGGCGTTGGTTCAGTTGGGGAAATCACACTTGGAGCAGAGAAGTTAAATGTAAATGAGCCCTCAAGTGGAACTTCGCCTTCAGAGTAAAGCGTGTAAGAAACTCTATAAATTCCGGATTCAGTTAAAGCTTTTAAACCGATTGATACATTAACTCCATCGACTGTAATTGTTCCATCGTCCACACGTAGTCCGGATGGGTCCGTCACCATCAATTCATTTGCATCTGGAATGAGTTCGATTTGAGTTGTTAGCGTTACTGAGCTCGGTGCTGTTGTGAGAGTTGACCCGCTGATAGGAATTGTGGTGATCAGCGAATTTGCCGAGGCATTAGCCACGCCACAATAAGAAAGTATGATCAGAAGCGCCGCCAGGCTCTTGATTCTCACCGTAATGCCCCATTCCTTGATCTCGATTCGACCCTATCGTGCCACTTCTTTAGACTTAGCATCTACCCCCACAAGGGGGTTACTTCCTGCAATTGGAGCGACCGTGCCCACATATCAATATGCGTGTAATGCCTGCTCTCATGAGTTCGAGGTAGTTCAATCTTTTTCTGATGACTCCCTGACCAAATGCCCAGAATGCGGCGGTGAGATCCGCAAGATTTATTCAGCAGTTGGAGTCGTCTTCAAAGGTTCCGGATTCTATAAAACCGACTCGGTGAAAAAGAAAAATGTGAGCGAAGTTACTACGCCAGCACCTGCTCCTGCGCCAGCTTCAGTCGCGCCATCATCTAAGAGTGATTAATCTTCATGGTGAGGCGGTTTATCTGACTTGATTTCCTCATCGCGCTTTGCCGCTTCAGCGGCGGCTTCAGGATCAATCTCGTCAGTTGTTACGGTGGGGAAGATATTGCTCATAGCAATTAGTCTAGACGAAGAAACTGGTGTCGTACATGTTTGAAAAACTTGGCGCTTTTATCGTTCGGCGACGAAAAAGCGTGCTCACCATTTTCTTACTTGGCACGCTTGTTGCAGGCGCTATTGGGTCATTAGCTTTTGGAAAACTCGATAGCGGTGGTTATTCAGATCCTCAGAGTGAGTCAGCTAAAGCGACCACATACATCATTGAGAAATTTAAAGTTCAAGAACCAATTATTACTCTAGTGGTGGATTCAAAAACTAGTGTTGATGATGCCCAAGTTGCAGCAAGCGCATCGGCATTAGAAAGCGAGATTCGTAGCGTTGAAGGAATCTCAAAGACATTTTCGTACTGGTCTACAGGTGGTGCTCCAACAATGCGCTCAACCGATGGCAAAGCCGGTTTCATTCTGGTTTATGCAGATTTAAAGTCAGATGACTTTGATGGCTTTAGCTCGCTTGGTAAAGTGGTTCAAGAGAGATTTGATGGGGAGTATAAAGGGCTACAAGTTTATGCCGGTGGAGGCGCAGTAATTACGCAGGCGATTAATCACCGTATTGAAAAGGATTTACTTCTGGCTGAATCCATCGCAATTCCATTTACATTTCTATTATTGATTTTTGTCTTTGGGGCAATGGTCGCATCGGCCATGCCTTTATTTGTCGGCATTACGGCGATTCTGGGATCATTTTTCCTGATCTATCTCTTAACGCTCTTCACAAATGTGAGCGTTTTTGCCCTCAATCTCATTACAGGCTTGGGACTGGGATTAGGAATTGATTACGCCCTATTGATGGTTAACCGCTTCCGTGAAGAGCTTCACCATGGAAAATCCGTTGAAGAATCGGTTATTACTACCGTTGCAACGGCCGGTAAAACGGTTTTCTACTCAGGATTAACTGTCTTTGTAACTATGGCATCGCTCTTGTTCTTCCCCCTTAACTTCTTAAAATCATTTGGCTACGCAGGAATTGCAGTAATTTCACTAGCCGTTATTGGCGCAGTTATCGCTTTACCTGCACTTCTTGCAATTTTAGGAGAGAAAGTTGATAAGGGTGTTGTGCGTAGAAGTGCAATCACCCCGAAGGAAGATGGGAGGTGGGCACAAACTGCACGGACGGTCATGCGACGCCCAATTCCCGTTGTCGTCGCATCACTGACAATTCTTGGCATCTTGACACTACCTGTTGCAAACATCGCTTTCGCCCAAATTGATTCACGTGTACTACCCGCCTCTGATCGTGCAGCGATTTCCTCTCAGGTAATTGAGAGCCGCTTTGATGGATTATTGGGTAGTCCAATTGAGGTTGTTGTACCTGATGGTGTTGGTCGCGAAGCCGAAATCTCTAAGTTTCTTGATCAAGTAAAGAAAGTAAGTGGTGTCGTTCGAATTGGTGCATTTGAAACCTATGGTCAAGATATTCGCGTTCAAGTTATCTCATCTGTTGCATCGCGAAGCACTGCCTCAGAGCAAGTAATTCGGGAGATTCGTGCATTGGATAGACCAGCTGGAACATTGATCGGCGGCGCTGCTGCAGATTTCACTGATTCACAGGATGGAATTGCCGCCAAACTTCCATTCGCACTTGGTTGGATTGCCTTAACTGTTTTGATTCTTATCTTTATTTTCACTGGCTCAATAATCCTTCCGATAAAAGCAATAATCCTTAATGCGCTTTCGCTTTGCGCAACATTGGGTGCCATCACATGGATCTTTATCGATGGTCACATGAAATGGCTTGTAGGAGATTTCACAGTGACTGGAACCCTTGATACCGGCTCGGTTATCTTGGTCGCCGTTGTCGTCTTTGGTCTATCCATGGACTACGAGCTCTTTCTGCTTTCACGTATCCGAGAAGAGCATCTCACAGGAAAATCCAACGTCGAATCTGTCGCAGTTGGCTTACAACGCTCGGCGCGCATCATTACTGCTGCCGCTTTGCTATTAGCTGGTGTGTTTGCAACATTTATGACTAGTGGAGTTACTTCAATAAAGATGCTCGGCTTTGGAGTGGCACTGGCAGTTTTACTTGATGCGACGTTAGTTCGAGCCTTATTAGTTCCTGCTCTGATGCGTTTGTTTGGCGAACGTAACTGGTGGGCGCCGAAATCGATGCAACGCTTCACCTTAAAACACTGACAGATATGAGAAGGTGTCATAGTGAGATATGAGAATGTATTTGTTTTGAGCCCAGGAAGATCAGGTTCTAAATCTTTCGTTGAAGCAAGCAAACATTTATCGAACTACTCGGCGTCACATGAGTCAAGAGGTGGGAAGCTGGGTGAGGAGCGTTTTGCATATCCTCAGTTTCATATAGAAGCCGACAATCGACTTTGTTGGTTCCTCGGCCCATTAAGTGAGCGATTCAAAGATAAAGAAGTCCTATACGTTCATTTAAAAAGAGATTTTGATGCTACCGTCGATAGCTTTCTTCATCGCTTGCGCAACAGCACCTACCGCTCTTCAATAATTGACGCCTTCGCACACGGAGTTTTAATGAAACCTGGCGACTGGACACCTAAGGAAGAAGTTGAAGTTGTCCGCCTTTATGTTTCTACAATTCATTCAAACATTGAGCTATTTCTCAGTTCCAGAAATTCGATAAAAGTGGAGCTCGGCGATAACGGAAGTAGTTTTGATCTATTCCTTGATCAAATTTCAGCTGAAGGCGATCTCACCTTGACGCGTAATACCTGGCAACAAATTCACAACGCCCGGTGATTAATGCGTGTCCTCGGCCGGAGTCGGACCGGCGACCTACCGCTTAGGAGGCGATTGCTCTATCCACTGAGCTACGAGGACCTGCTGGATAACGAGGGCAATCTTGTCATGAATTTATGGGCGAGTTAGACTCAAATAAATGGTTAAAAACTTTGATGTCGTAATTATCGGATCTGGCTTCGGTGGTTCGGTTTCAGCGCTGCGTTTACGTGAAAAGGGCTATACCGTTGCAGTTCTTGAGGCAGGGCGGCGCTTTCGCGACAAGGATTTTCCGAAAACATCTTGGCGCTTGCGTAAGTTTCTTTACGCCCCAGCTATTGGTTGTTACGGAATTCAACGTATTCATGTACTTCCAGATGTTTTAGTTCTGGCAGGTGCCGGTGTTGGTGGCGGCTCGCTTGTCTATGCAAATACTTTGTACCAACCAAGTGATGCATACTTTAATGATCCACAGTGGGCATCAATCACTGATTGGAAGTCAGAACTTGAGCGTTGGTATGACCAAGCTCGTCGCATGTTAGGTGTTGTAGAGAACCCATATTTTTCACCAAGCGATCAAGCGATGAAAGATGTCGCCGATGAAATGGGTGTTGGACACACGTTCACAATGGCACCGGTAGGAATCTATTTCGGTGAGGGTAAAGGGGTTGGTGCAAAGGATCCATTTTTTGGCGGCGTTGGGCCCGACCGAAATGGTTGTCAGCAGTGCGGTGCTTGTATGACAGGTTGTCATTTTAATGCAAAAAATACCCTCCCTAAAAACTATTTGGGTCTGGCTGAATCTGCCGGTGCAAAAGTTTTTCCAATGACGACAGTTAAATCCTTTTCGCAAAATAGTGATGGAGCATGGGAAATCCGTGCAGTTAAAACAAATGATCCACTTGCACGTTCTATTAGATTTAAAGCTGATCAAGTTATCGTGGCAGCAGGTACATATAACACTCAGAAACTTCTGCATACAATGAAAAGTAAATCTCTTCCACAGTTATCTAATCAACTGGGCCAACTTTCTCGCACTAATAGCGAGGCGCTGACTGGTGCAATGATGCCAAATATTGATATTGATTTCAGCACCGGAAGCGCAATTACATCCTCCTTTTTCCCTGATGAGCACACGCACATCGAGCCGGTCAGATATGGCAAGGGCAGCAACTTTATGGCTTTAATGCAGACCATCATGACCGATGGATATAGTTCAAGAGGACGTAGAAAACATTGGTTAAAGCAGTTCTTAGCTAATCCCGCACTTCTTGGAAAGGTTTTAAATGTGCGCCGTTGGAGCCAACGAACCGTCATCGCTCTGACTATGCAAAATGTTGATTCATCTGTGACAGTGAGCCGAAAACGTGGCTTGTTTGGCTGGCATTTAACCTCGGAAAATGATCCTTTGAAACCCAATGCAACGTATATTCCAGCGGCAAATGAGGTTGTACGCCGAATTGCCAAGAAGCATAATGGAATTGCGGGTGGACACATTGGTGATCTGATTGATGCACCATTTACCGCTCACTTTGTTGGAGGGTGTGTCATTGGAATTGACGCAGAACATGGTGTTATCGATCCTTATCACCGCGTTTATAACTATCCGACCCTGCATATCGTCGATGGTTCGACGATTACAGCCAACCTCGGAGTCAATCCCTCACTTACAATTACTGCACAGGCAGAGCGTGCGCTATCGATGTGGCCCAATAAAGGCGACGTCGATACTCGACCGCTCCAAGGTGCGGAGTACAAACGTGTATCCCCAATCGCACCGCACCAACCATTTGTACCAGCCGGTGCAATCGGCGAATTAAGGACTTCTTAGGAGAGCAATGAGATCATGGGCATTAGTTACAGGTGCAACTGCTGGAATTGGCGAGAGCTTTACACGCCTTCTAGCTGCAAATAATTACAACCTAGTTCTAGTTGCACGCGATTTACCGCGACTTGAAGAGAGGGCGCTGGCGCTTCAAGCAAAATTTGGAGTGGAGACTGTGGTTCTCCAAGCCGACCTTGCCACTGAGCAAGGCAGTGCCCTCATTGAAAACTACATTGTCGAGCATGACATCGATGTTCTCATTAACAACGCCGGCTTTGGTATTAAAAAGGCTTTCACAACAAGTGCACTAAGTGACGAGCAAAATCTTCTTGATGTCTTGGTACGCACCCCGATGCGGATCATGCATGTTGCACTACCTAAAATGAGAGCTCGCGATAAGGGAATCATAATTAACGTCTCCTCAGTAGCAGGCTTTATCGCAGGCGGAAGTTACAGTGCATCAAAATCCTACTTAACCGTATTATCAGAATCTCTCAATACTGAATTATTTGGGACTAAGGTGAGAGTTTCGGCCTTATGTCCTGGATTTACACGTACCGAGTTTCATCAACGTGGACAAATGTCTATGAAGGGTTTACCCAGTTTTATGTGGCTAAATGCCGACAAACTTGTTGCCAAAGCATGGAGCGATGCTCTGAAAGGTAAGGCGATATCAATTCCTGGCTGGCAGTACCAGATATTAACTTTTGTTATGCGCTATGCCCCACGCTCTTTGGTGCGAAAAATCGGCATGAGGGTTCGAGTAAAGCAGCGACGATGAGGTTGCGCATTAAATTCACAGTCAATTCATTGGGTAATACGTGGCTTAACAGGGCTTTCCAAGGGGGCTTTGGTTAAGATTGCGCCATGTCCAATGGAGGTCTTCACATGCGTAAACTCGTTTCAATTAGCGTTGCACTCTTTGTAGTAGCAGGAGTGATGACGGCCGTCCCAGCCTCTGCGGCCACCATTTCAAACGGTGTCAAATGTACTAAGTTGAACCAAACAACAACGGTGAGTGGCAGAAAATACAAATGTGCAAAAAACCCAATGATCACAAATGCAAAAATGACTTGGCTATCAAATGATTGCCTAATCGCAGCAAACAATTTTGTAAAGGCCAGGAGAGATTCAACTGCAATTTCTACGAAATATGCCGAACAGATTCCAGTGATTGATCTTGGAATAGCCAATGAGACCGCTAACAAAGCTGAAATTCAATTGAAGCTTGACGAATCCAATCTACGTCTAGAAGCAGCAAAAGTTAAACTCGCGGCGGCTAAAGGAGATGCAGAAAAAAAGATTCTTGCAACTGCGGTTAGTTCATGGACCTCGGCAGTTCGTGCCTATACGAGCAAGATGAATAGCATTATTTCAAGTATCAGAAACCTTGAATCCGCAAAAACTGTTGCGTTGAGTCAGCCAGCTCGATTGGCAACAGGCATCACTTCAAGTAAGGAAACTGCTCAACTCATCTGTACAAAGGGTTTATAACCCACTCTGTGTTTCTGGATTAGCCCCGCTACATGCTCGCGTAGTGGGGCTTTCCCTATTCTTAATCGGAATATATGTACCTACCGTGAGTAGATGCGCACGACGTGGCTGCGAGTTGCAGGTCCGGCTTTTTTGGGCCTACACCTAGTTCTAAATTTATTTCCCGCTAAAAAAGGGGTATGGAGCGAGATATATCTGTATAACGTCGTCCCATTGTGTGCAATTGCCCTTGTATTGACTGCACCACGAATCACTGATCGCTTTGCGAAGCCGCTCATTGCGATAGCTATTACTCTCTGGCTCATTGGATCATTAATCTCTAGTTTCTCATTTAACCGTTCAATTTCTCCTTCTCTGCAACTAGTTGCAAATTTCGCCTATCTACTCTTTTATCCATTGGCGATTTTAGGTCTTCCACGTCTTTTATCTACGGGACGAAAGTTTTCACTTCTCGAAATATTTGATGGCTCAATAATTGGACTTGGTTTAAGCACGCTTGGGGCGGTTCTGTTATTAAAGCCTGTTTTGCCCCACTTTGATGGACAACTCAGTGAAAGCTTTTTCGCTGTAATTTACCCAGTTGCCGATTTGATTTTAATTTCTCTTACTCTAGCTGCAGTTCTCGCACAGGGATTTTCTTATCGAGGTTGCGTACTTATTTTAGGGATTTTAATCTTTGCACTCACTGATTTTCTATTTCTAGGTATGCATATTCGAGGTTCTTATACTTTCAGTTCTCCAATAGATGATGGTTGGCTGTTGGGGATTACATTAATCTCCTCGAGCTTCTGGTTTAGAGGAAGAGATTCTCTAGAAGAGCATGGCACCAATCCGAGTTTGATTGCACTATCAGTTTTTTTGAGTGCCACGCTTTTGGCATTGATAGCGCTTCGCCCAGGTATTTTCCCAAGTTTTGTGCTCTTTCCAGCGATAGCAACTCTGCTCCTAGCATTTATTCGCATGACCATTGCATTAAGGTCGGCTCGAAATATCGGCCATGAACGAATTTTGGCACGTACCGATGAATTAACTGGATTACCAAATCGTAGAAAGTTGATTTCGGAGATTGAAATCTTTATGGATAAAACTGGATCTCTTTTACTTCTGGATTTAGATGGGTTTAAGCCGGTCAATGATGCCTATGGCCACGTCACTGGTGACAAAGTGCTTCAGCAAGTAGCTCTCCGATTTAGCCGCTCCCTTCCGCACGGTGCACTCCTTGCGCGATTAGGGGGTGATGAGTTCGGTGTCTTGGTTGAAGGGGGTTATGAATCGGCAATGGATATCGCACTAGCCTTGCGAGCAACGTTGAGTTATCCATTTTTAATTGACGATGAAAATATCCATATTGGAGTCAGCATTGGTGTTGCTGCCAACAATGGATCGGCCGATTTACTCCGTCGGGCCGATGATGCGATGTATCGAGCTAAGCGCGAGGGTCTAGGGGTTTGTCGGCTTTAATCTCCTTAAGTCTTGCTAGGGCTTCTAGACGCTCAATGGCATGATCAACAATTCGCTGGGGATATCTATGGTCGTACCCACCGGTTGCAAGCCACGGCTCATGAATTTCATTGGCCGATAAATGGGCTAGCTCTGGAATATACCTGCGAATGTAATCACCATCGGCATCGAAGCGTTTACCCTGTTCAATCGGGTTAAATACTCGGTAATACGGAGAAGCATCCGTGCCGGAACCCGCAGTCCACTGCCAACCATGAGCATTTGATGCCACATCAAAATCCACGAGGTGTTCTTCGAAAAAATCAGCGCCTAACTGCCACTCAAGATGCAAATCTTTTACAAGAAAGGAGGCAACGACCATTCGAGTTCGATTGTGCATCCAACCTTCACGGAGCAATTGACGCATTGCAGCATCAACAAATGGAAAACCTGTTAACCCGGCTTTCCATGCTTCAAATTTTGCATCGGGTTTGTCATATCGCATCTCTGCAAAGCGAGGGGTGTAATAATTCTTATCGGTATGCGGGTTATTGTGAAGAACATCGGCGTAAAACTCGCGCCAAGCAATCTCTTTTCTAAAAGTATCGTGTGCTTTGCTCTCACCGAGGTTTGCCAACAATGTGCGTGGGTGGATCTCTCCCCACTTCAAGTGAGCGCTTAACTTGCTAGTTCCATCAATACCTGCCAAGTTACGAGTTTCATCGTAACTATCCAATCCATTTTCTTGAAAGTATTTCCAACGCTCAAGAGCTGCTTTTTCACCTGCTGTGGTAATTGATACTCCATCTGGTAATGGCCAATCAGGAAAATTTCGATCGCTCTCAGTTGGCATTACGCACTCGATGTTTTTAGGTGTCTCGGCGGGTTTTCGCCACCCATGGAGAGACCATGCTCGATAAAAAGGCGTGTAGACCTTGTAAGGTGTGGCATCGCTTGGCTTTACAACTCGTCCTGGTGCAACTGCATACGGACTACCTGCGCGCAACAAGGGAATTCCAGCCGCTTCTACTCGTGCATCACGTGCTGCTCCATATGGCTCGAACTCAGTTGAGATATGAACGGAATCCGCGTTATAGCGCTTCATAAGATTTTTTAGAACTTCGATGTGATCACCGACCATCACATGCAATGAGTGTGCGAGTGATGAATCTAATGCTCGCAGCGATTGCCCTAGATATGCCAAGCGTTTGCTGCCAGCACCATCAATTAAATTTTTATCGAGTATAAAGACTGCAACAATTTCATCAGCAGCTGCAATTGCTTCTAAGAGTGCGGGATTATCAGCAATGCGAAGGTCGCGACGAAACCACATAATGCTTCGTTTTGATGCCAACATAGGTAGATTTAACCAGTATGAAAGAGATTAAGCGCTTCCAAATTCGCGGAGTCACGGGCGATATAAAGCGAGTGGATTTCGAGGGTCGAACTGTTGATTACTGGCTGCCTAAAGCGCCAGTGAGCCACTTAATAATTGCTCATGATGGACAGAATGTGTTTGACGGTCACACGTCTACGCATCGGGGTCAAACATGGCAGATGGCGCAATCGGCGATTCGCGTGAGTGAAACTCTCGGAATAACTCCCCCGGCCATTATCGGTGTTTGGCATAGCCAGTCGAAAGAGAATCCTTGGGGGCGAGGTAAAGATCTAGTGCCGGAAAAATTCTTTCGTGACGGGCTAGCAGTCCCTAGCGATTTTGTGAAAACCTTCGACCCTTCCATTCTTCATGGTGATACATACTTAAGGAAAATTTTTGATGAGTATGTTCCAGCCATTGCCCCTGGAGTTGATCCCGAACGAACTGCAATGATTGGTTCGAGCATGGGCGCACTTGCAACTCTTTATGCGCTCACCCAATTCCCAGATCGTTTTACAACTGCACTGGCACTTTCACCGCACTGGCCATTTGGCGCCAATCCACTCGTTGAAAAAACTATTCAATCCCTGCCAAAACCAGGGCCTTTTAAAGTCTGGATGAGTCACGGTACGAAAGGTTTAGATGCCGAATACGCACCGTTTCAACTTTTAGCCGATCGCTTAATGTTCGACCAGGGATATCAGCACCACAATTTCGTGAGCAAGGTATACAAACGTAGTGGACATAATGAAAGATCGTGGGCTAAGTACTTAGATCAACCTTTACGTTTTTGGCTTGACTCAACAACCCAGATGCATTGAGCCGCATCGCTAGAGTTGATAACTACTGTTGCACCTATTGCCTCTTGCCCAAAGAGATTCTCTTTAAATTCATATCCGTACGGAACCAGATTGAGAGTTATTTTGACGCCTTTACGAGAAATAAATACCAGTAGCGACTCTTTGGTAGATTCGCGAAGATAAGCAACGTAATCCGCCTCAACTGCTAGCCATCGTAATCCTCCATTAATAAGAGAATCCCGGCTTCTACGAAGTTCAACTAACTTCTTAATCTCTGTAAAAAACTCAAGGTCCCACTGTGATGTATCATCCCAATTAATAGTTCTACGAGAGTCTTCTCCCCAAGCCCCTTCAAGACCGATTTCATCGCCAGCAAATATCGAAGGTACCCCGGGATAAGTAAGCATCATTGCCATCGCTGAAAGATGCGAGGCTTTATCTCCGAGCACGACGGTGCGCATACGTGCTGTGTCGTGAGAATCAAGTAAGACCATGCTTGCAACGAGAGATCTCCATGGAATCGCGGCGTTAAATGCGCTCATACTTTCAACCAACTGATTTCCATTGATCTTTGGCATGGAAAAAGGAAGTCCTTGAAAACCGCCACCAATTGTTGAGTTCTTATTGAGCCAGTTCCAGACAGGACGCATAAAGCCTTGATAATTCATTGCGCCATGCCAGCCTAAGCCATTGAGATCACTTGCGACAAAGTCACCGTTTTCTGCAACCAGCCAAGCATCGGGCTTCACTTCATCCATTGCTTTGCGTATGCCATGCATAACTTCATCATGCAAATCATCGGCACCTAACCGTCCCGTCATGTTGCCTACATCTATTCGCCAGCCAGCCATTCCATATTGTGGGGATAGCCACTTCTTTACGATTGAATTCTTGCCTGAATACATGGCGTTACGAAGCGCTTGCGAGTTAAAGTTCAATTTTGGTAACGACGCTAAATCCCACCAGCCGATGTAGCCGTGTTTCACCGACTTATCCCAATAAAAATAACCGCGCTCTTTTGATTTCTTGTCCCTAAGCGCTTTAGCTAACCATGGGTGACCCGCACCGCAATGATTAGAGGTCAAATCACCTAATAAACGAATCTTTCGTTTCCGGGCCGCAGCGACTAGAGAAAACATTGCTTTGTTGCCACCTAAAACTGGGTCTACTTCATCAAAACTACTCGCGTCATAACGATGATTTGATCGTGCTGGGAAAAAAGGTGTGAAGTAAATTCCATTCACACCTAAATCGCTCACGTGGTCCAAATGTTGTTCTACACCCTTTAAATCTCCTCCATACAATTCGCGACCAGTGTATTTACTGCGACCACGAGGCAGTTCGTTCCAATCCCTGGGGAATGCCCAGTCAGGAATTTCCCGCTTATCTCCGGATTTTGCAAAACGATCTGGAAATATCTGATAGAAGACCGATGATTTAATCCACTGTGGGTATGCAGGTACGGCGACGATCTGAAAATCATTATTCGAGTGAACATCATGGTCAAATAACCCGGCAGCGTTTAACCAGTCATATTTACCTTCGGCGACAAAAACAAAGCGATACAGCGTGGACAAATTTTCAATTACAACTTTTACCGACCACCACGCTTCAATATCATTCTTTTTGCCTGCCTTTAATTCAAAACTTCGTGGTTCGCCATCATGATACAAGCGGATAAACGCCTTCTCAAAGGTGTACGTGTGTGGAACGCGGACTCTTAGAGTTACTGAATCACCAATTGAGGGTGCTTCGTTACTGACATAGAGCTCACTACCATCATGGTGCGGTAATGCTGACCGTGGCATGAGGTAACTCATACACAACCCCTTTCGAATTAGTGACACTTGCGCGAAGTTCTAAATCCTCACTTGGAAAATCTAGAGGATCAATAAAAACACTATAAGGAGCGTTCAAATCTGTACCGAGCAAAACCCAAGAAGGGCTAACTGAACTTCGTGCATAAAAGCTTACTTTCAATAGATCTCGACTTGTTATTGTGGCCTTGGTTTCATAGTAGCCGGATAAGAAATCCAACTTTGATGAAATTTTACCGATTTTTACTTCGCTTTTGTCAATCTTCTTGTTAGCTCTCAATATGACTGTAGAAAGCGCAGGGACGGTGAAGGTAATTTTTTCCTTGGCTATAACCGCCTTGGAAGTCCCCAAAATAGTTTTCCAATCACCCGTTGCAGTTGCTGTATTGACGCTCGCTTTGATGGCTTTAGTTGAATTATTGAAAGCTACGACGTATTCGCGGTTTTCCTTTTCATCTTTTTTGGAAATCACCAACAGGGAATCCTTCGCAACTCTCACTTGCATCTGGGCATTTGCAAGAGCGGGATTTCCCGCACGCAAACTAGCTAGAGTTTTGAGATACTTAGCTATTGGATGGGTATCCGTGACAGAAAATGAGTTACCTGATGCAATTGGATTTGAACCAATTCGCGGTTCAGTTTTCCACATTGTCACCCTAGTTGAAAACATATCTTGACGCGCAAGTTGGTCGGTGCCATTTCCCGAACCAGACATTCCAACTTCATCCCCGTAATAAACCGTTGGAATTCCGCGAGATAAATACATCAGCGCATGTGCTAAAAGAGTCCGTGGAAGAAGTTCACTTGGATTATTAATGCGTGCGGACTCGATTAGTTTGCCAGCCCTACCCATATCGTGATTACCTAGAAAAGTTACGAGGTTACTGGCATCAGAGGTTGCGCTCGTATATAAATCATCATATTCAAAAAGGCCTTGGACGACACTGGCATCCGAATATCCGGATGCAAACTCAGTTGCCGTTCGTTGAAATGGAAAATCTAGGACTGATTGAATTTTATTGCGTCGTACAAAGTTCATTAAGTTGACTGGATTTACATCATAGACTTCGCCAAAAGTTGTGAACTCTTCAATACCAGCAGCTTTTGCTTGTGCGTTAATGAGCGGGCTCCAATTTTTAAAGAACTGTTCATCCACATGGCGAGCTGTATCTACACGAAAACCTGATAGCCCAAAATCCCTAATCCACTGCCCATATACATCGGCCCAACCCTTATAAACAAGCTCTTTTTCAGTTGCAACATCATCTAAACCAAAGAAATCTCCAAATTGAATACAGGGTCCCTCACTCCAGCAATCGCCCATTACGCCCATATTGTGATAATTACTTAAGTCATTGAGCCAACTCGGATTCTTTACATCTACAGAGTCTGCTGGAATGTAAGCAGTACGATCGTTGTACTTAATAACATCAGCGGTATGGTTAGTTACGATATCTAGAATTACTTTTAAGTTGAGAGTTTTAGCACATGCGACAAATGCTAAAAGATCAGTCCGTGTCCCTAAATGCGGATCAACATTGAGAAAATCTACTCCCCAATATCCGTGGTAGCCAGCGCTATATGGCGAGGCTTTTGCTTGAACAACTAGTGGAGTAAGCCAGACGGCCGTAAAACCTAATTTTTTTATTCTGGCCAAACCATTGTCACCTGGCAAGCACGTACCGGTTAATCCTTTTAAATCTCCTCCGTGAAAAAATGCCGTGTCCTTAGGGTTATAGCCCGGTAAGTTGTTATTGCTTGGATCACCATCGAGATATCGATCAGGAAAGACGAAGTAAATGAGATCTTTAGCTAATCCAACTTTAGGTGTTTCAACCTTTGGATCAGCCGCGAACGACGTTGAACTGGCGAGCATAAGTAGTGAAAGCGAAGCAAGGACAATGGCATTTCTCTTCAAAACTAGCCTTTGACCGAACCAGCAGTTAAACCACTAACAATATATTTTTGTAACGACAGGAAGATGATCACAATCGGAATCGATGCCAGAATTGATCCAGCGGCAAAAGGTCCCCAGTTTTGTGAATATTGGCCGCCAATGAACTGTTGTAAACCAACTACAATCGTTCGATTTTCCATATCGACTAAGAACAATCTCGCTAAAATAAACTCATTAAAGGTTCCAATGAAACTTAATAGGGCTACAACTGCTAGAACCGGAGCAGCAAGTGGAACAAAAATTAACCAGAAAGTTTGTACTGCTGATGCACCATCTATCTTTGCCGCCTCATCCAGCTCGGCTGGAATCGAATCAACAAAGCCTTTTAGCAGCCAGATATTTACTCCCATTGCGCCACCTAAGTAGACCAATAAGAGGCCTGGCTGGGTTCCGAGGCCAATTGCTGGGGCAAATTTATAGACTCTCTCCATAATCACATAGACAGCAGAGATTGCAAGAATCGCTGGGAACATCTGTACCAGTAGCAAAAGTTGAATTCCAGTTTTGCGACCCTTAAAAGCCAATCGGCTAAATGCAAATGCGGATGCAGATCCAATCACAACTGAAAGGACTGCAACTGAACCCGCAATGACAAGTGAGTTTTTAAACCAGATTAAATAGGGAATCGAGGAGTTATTAAAGAGAGTTTGATAATTCTTAAATGATATCTCCTGTGGAATAAATGAAGTTAGTTGCAAACTACCTGAAGAGGAAAAGGAGGATATGACGACTAAATACAGTGGAAAGAGGGCAAAGAGACTTATTGAAACTCCAACCAGATGCCGCCATGAATCCTGCATTAGCCATTTTTTCATGAGAAGTTCTCCAAAACTTTGGACTTTCGTAGTCCATAAAGCGAAATCGATGCAACTAGGATGAAGATGATTAAGGAGATAGCGCTAGCTAAACCTAAATCTTGCGTACTAGATCCAAAGGCAATTTTGTACGTGTAACTGATCAAAATATCCGTAGCACCAGCAATTTCACCATCAAGTTCGTTACGTGGCCCACCACCTGTAAGTAAGAAAATCAAATTGAAG
>JACSDF010000048.1 GCA_015660815.1 Actinomycetota bacterium | reverse complement strand
AGCACAAAAACCTAGATAAGAAAACATCCCATTTAGGTTACCCAATGGTAGCCCAGGAAAGACGGCCATTCAACCAGATAATGAGATTCACAGGAATATCCCCGAAAACAAGGCAATTCGGTGCTCAGCCCTTTATTGGGTCATCCAAAGTAGGGGTCAAATCAAGCTCCGGCGGCGGCAAAACCCAGCCTGATGTCGTTTTTGATGTCTTCGATGTTTTCCAAACCAATGCTCACGCGCACCATCCCGGGCGTTATGCCCGCTTTGATCTGCTCTTCTGGGTTCAACTGCGAATGCGTTGTCGAGGCGGGGTGGATGACCAGGGAACGAACATCTCCAATGTTTGCAACATGGCTAAAAAGATTCAAACCTTCAACAAATTTACGACCAGCTACTGAACCTCCATTGAGTTCGAAAGTAAAGACAGCTCCTGCTCCTTTTGGTGCATATTTCTTTGCCGCAGAATTCCACGGTGAAGTTGGAAGGCCGGCGTAACTCACATGCGCAACTTCAGGTTGCTTTTCTAACCACTCGGCCAACTCTTGAGCATTTTGTAAATGCCTATCCATTCGTAAATTAAGTGTTTCTAATCCATGTGCTAACAACCAAGCATTAAATGGTGAGACCGATGCACCAATGTCTCGTAATAGTTGAAGACGAGCTTTGAAAATAAAAGCTAAGTTCGCACCAAAACTTCCGTTTACTCCAAGTGTTTGGGCATAGATCAAATTGTTGTAACTTGCATCTGGTTTATTGAAACCTGGAAATTTTTCCGGGTTCTTTGCAAAATCGAAGTTACCTGAATCGACAATTGCGCCGACCATTGCGTTGCCGTGGCCGGATAAAAACTTCGTGGCCGAATGGGTAACAATATCTGCTCCGTACTCGAAAGGTTTTGTCACATAAGGAGTAGCGATGGTGTTATCAACTATCCATGGCACACCTATTTCATGAGCCACCTTGCCGATTGACTCAATATCTAAAACCGCACCAAGTGGATTTGAAATTCCTTCACCAAAAAACGCTTTTGTATTTGGCTTCACTGCCTTGCGCCAAGCATCCATGTTGCCAGTGTCATTTACAAAGGTGACTTCGATTCCGTACTTAGGCAGAGTGTAATTAAAGAGATTGAACGTACCTCCATAGACGTTAGAGCTTGATACGACGTGATCCCCGGCCTCTGCAACATTCATAATCGCCAGTGCCGTTGCTGCCATTCCAGAAGAGACTAAAAGCGATGCCACTCCACCTTCAAGGGCAGCTATTCGTTGTTCGACGGCATCTTGAGTTGGGTTGTTAATACGCGTATAAACATTTCCAGCTTCGGCAATACCAAAGAGATTTGCCGCGTGTTGCGTATCTCGAAATTGATAGGCCGTCGTTTGGTAAATCGGAAGCGAGCGCGAACCTGTTGTCGGATCTGGTGTTTGTCCTGCATGAATCTGTAGGGTTTCGAAAGCCCAATCTTTTGCGTTGCTCATGACTCTTACTCTTACCTAACTGCAGGTGATTTACAAGGTAGACATCAATTAAAGATCGCGAAAGCTACCAATGCTAAACCTAGACCAAGTGCAAGCGCTTTCGTTGAGCGGAGATTGAGTGCATTTGAAAGCGAAGAAATCCATGTTGCGCACAAGAGCAGTACACCTGGCACGATAATAATTAAACTTTTCCCCAAGACGTTGTCATTGCCGCTTTGATATCTAAGGTTTATTAGACCTAAAGCAATTAGGAGATAGCTGCCTAGTCGGTAATTATTAATAAGGTTCTTACTCATACTTCCCACTCTAGCAATTATAGATTAGTAAAGGTGAAGGGGAGCTGGTTTCCCAACTCCCCCACACCAACTAAATATAAGTATTAGTCAAGCTACTTAATTAGTGATCGTCCTTCATTCCTTCTGCCGCTGACTTCATTCGTGCGATCTTGAAGATTGTTAGACCGAATACGCACTTCGCCAAAATGTCAGCGATTGTGTATCCAACTTGAACACCTACGAACTGTTCTGCAGATGCCATGCCTTCACCCATGCCTAAAATATAGGAGACAGGATAAACGCCCCATGTTGCAACTAGTAGGAGACGCAAACGACCAATAGTTGCCGCAACTCCTTCTGGCTGGTTATCGAGTGACTTGCCAAGCTCCACAAAGAGTACGTAGAGAATGTAGAGGAATGGAATTGTTGATAGCACTCCGTATAGAACCTGTGTGCTCTGATTTGAGGAGATCTCACCAGGATAACCAAGTGCAATCATTGCAGCCGATGCTGGAACAAGTCGCATGATGAGTGAGCGGGATACAGATTTAGCCAGAGCTAGAACGGCAATTACTTCAACAAGGAGAAGTGGAACAGTAAGCAGCCAATCAACATAGCGATAAGCCTCATTGAATGAACCTTGGTCACCTGAGATATTTACAGTCATATCTGTAGACGACTCTTTGAATGAGTCGATGATGCGCATGTAGTGGTATCCAGCGATGAATGTGACCATTGATGACATGACGAGTGCGCTTCGGTACTTTGCTAATACGCGCTGTTGGGAAACCAACGTGTAAACAGTTGTAGCGAGCATAGAAATTAATCCGAACGAGAAGACGTTATAGACCAAGTTCCATTGGTTGCTGTCGAGTGTAAGCATGTATGTGTGTCTCCGTACTATGTTGTTTATAGGTCTCGTTTAAGGCCTAAACCTTTTAGCCACTAGCAAGCTCAAGAAACTCAAGCAACCTCAGGGTGAGATAATTGTGAGTCAACTGAGAAGTTCATGCATCTTGAAATTAGTTCCCAGCCCAGTTGGCCATCTCCGCGGCAAATGGATCTAATCCCATGGGACCGATTTTCAAGGCATATGTGTGAAATTTCTTCATATTGAAATCGGCACCTAGACGGAGTTTCGCATCCTCGCGAGCGGCCATCCAGACTCGTTCTCCAACTTTGTATGAAATCGCCTGGCCTGGCCATCCGAGATAACGATCGGTCTCGCTTCGAGAGTGATCCTCGTCGAGTAAAGCCTGTTCGTTCAGGAGTTTTCGTGAGGACTCGGCGTTCCAGACATTGCCATCGAAATCGGTATAGCCAAGGTGCATGCCAATATCGACGACAATACGAGCCGCACGCAATGCCTGAGCAGAGAGGTAACCCATCTCTATCCCCGGCTCATCGAAGGCGCCAAGCTCGTTCATAAAACGCTCGGCATACAAGGCCCAACCTTCGCCATATCCACTTATCCATGCGGCGGTGCGTTGGAATCGGGTGAGGCGATCTTTTTCAATTGTCACGGTTGCAACTTGTAAGTGATGTCCAGGCACAGCCTCGTGATACCACGTGGAAACTAAGTGCCAGCTACTCACGTGATCTTTACCCAACATCGGGATCCACGTTGTACCGGGGCGGGACAAGTCCTCAGATGGTGGGTTGTAATACGGTGCCGATGCACTTCCTTCAGGGGCTAATCGCGCTTCGCAAACTTTTATGCGCGCATCGATTTCAAAGAACTCGCCATCCATTCGAGCCATTGCCGCATCAGTGAAATCTTGCAGATACTTAATAACGTTTTCTTTGCCCTTAATTACGTATTTTGGATCATGGTCTAAAACATCGGCAACTTCGCGCAACGTCTTTGCGCCAGGTTTAATTTGCTCAGCCAGAACCCACATGCGATCGTTAATCGCCTTTAAATCCGCCACTCCCCACTCGTAAGTAGCGCGTAAATCCAATTGTGCGCCGGTGAAGAAACGTGCCCAAACCGCATAACGCTCGGCACCAACGGCATCCTCTGGATTTGCAACTTTCATGTACTCATTTTTCAAATACAGCGCGGTCTTTGCCGATGATTCCTCTGCCGACTTAGCAGCCGCATGTAAGTCTGGGTACTTATTATCTGGATCAAAGTTCTTACACATCTGGCTATATCCACCATTGGCATAGCTTTCTAACTGTTCAATGACGCCGCGCACTTGGCGTTGAGCAGTAGTTTTACCGGCCTTTGCAATAGTACTAATGGTTTCGATCCATTGCGCATGCGCAGTTTCAACTGCACGCAAACGACTAGCAATATTCTCAAAATCCTTTGCACTATTTTTTGGCATGATCTCAAAGATGGAACGAATATTTGAAGGCGGAGAGGTCAGAACATTCCAAAGCACATATCCCTCTTGGCTATCATGCAGCGCGAGTTGAGATTCCAAACGTTCAGTCATTACCGTTTTAGCTATGCGGTCAATCTCATCAATTGGTTGCATCGCCGCCAATTTCTTAAGAGTTTGACGAGCAACGTTCGCGACAACTTCCGTACCTGCAATTGAAAAGTCATCTAGTTTGTCTTGATTCAAGCCATTGCCTAAATAAGTACAATCCATTGGACTCAGGGCCGCGGCCTCATCAATGAAAACATCACTAATTTCAAAAATCTCTGATCGATATGTCATTGGGTATTCATATCAGTCTGTTTTGACTTTGTCGATAGATATGCTGTCGGAGTGATTGCATCCCAACTTCGAGATCTCAGAATGCACCGTGGTTTTGTGCAGCTATTGTCGGCGAGATTCATCTCAAACGTTGGCAATGGTCTTTCGCCTATTGCCCTGGCATATGGTGTGTTGAGTCTGGATGGAGCAACTGGAAAAGATTTGAGTTTAGTTATGTCTGCTCGGATTTTTCCAATGGTCGCTCTTATGTTATTTGGAGGAGTGATCGGAGATCGCTTTAAGCGAAATCGTATTGTTGGTGGTGCAGATATTATCGGAAGTATTTCCGTAGCAATAAGTGCAGCATCCTTTATTTTTGGTTTTGCCTCAGTATCCCTACTTGTATTTATGGGTTTTATTTTTGGAATTCTTAATGCACTGTGGTGGCCGGCAATGTCTGGAGTCCTTCCAGCAATTGTGCCTAAAGAGAAACTTAAAGATGGTAACGCGGTCGTCGGATTGCTGAGTAACTTTGGTTATGTAGTTGGAGCGCTAATGGGAGGTACTCTTGTTACTTTATTTGGTTCTGGTTGGGCACTACTGGTAGATGCCTTATCTTTTTTAATTGCAGGTGTCTTGGTATGGAATTTGAATGTGCCTCCGATGGAGCAACGTGTGCGGACCTCGGTATTCTCAGAGCTTAAAGATGGTTGGTTTGAATTCAAATCTCGTCCTTGGGTAGTTGCAACGGTTATCGCATTCACCGGAATCAATGCATGTTTTGAAGCGATGCTTCAAGTTCTAGGACCACTGGCATTTAATGAAAATGCAAATGGACCTCGCAACTGGTCTTTTAACTTAGCGAGTTTAACTTTGGGAATGATTTGCGGTGGGGTTATTGCTCTAAAGATTCACATAAATAGACCTCTGTTTTTTGCAATGATTGTAATTGCTCTTGCATCTGCATGGGATTATTCATTGGCCTTGAAGAGCCCACTCCCAATAACTCTATGCGGGGCATTTGTTGCAGGAATCGCCTTAGAAATCTTTATGGTTAACTGGAGTACAGCCTTGCAAACTCATATCCCCGAAGAGTCTTTTTCCCGCGTTACCGCCTATGACGCTTTTGGTTCATTCGCACTCGCCCCTCTTGGAATCGTCGTTGCTGGTCCACTGGCAATGTATTACGGCGTACACACAGTTCTCTGGTTCACTGGCTCAATCACATTGCTATCTGCCTTACTTGCACTGCTTGTAAAGTCAGTCCGGGGTCTCAAGGCTGTGAAGCCTTCACTCTAGATAGTTACGAACTTGAGAAATGGCCGTAGGCTTAGTCCATGACTCAACTACCAGTTGCTCCACCAAAACTTCGAGGTTGGTTTCATCTCGGCGCAACTCCAGTTGTAATAATCGCATCTTTAGT
>JACSDF010000047.1 GCA_015660815.1 Actinomycetota bacterium | reverse complement strand
AAGTTTGAGTGAGGTTGATTTAACTCTTGCAATGCATGCGGTGGGTTTGGGAAATTGGCACGCAAAGCATCCATGTTGCTCGCGATGCGGAAGCGCAACCGTCAGTGATTTAGGTGGAAGCGTACGTGTTTGTGTCACCGATTCTTCGCAACACTATCCGCGAACCGACCCGGCAGTCATTGTTCTTGTTAAAGATGCAGCCGATCGAATCTTGCTTGGTCATCAACCAATTTGGCCTGAAAAACGTTTTTCAACTTTTGCAGGCTTTGTTGAACCCGGCGAATCTTTTGAAGAGTGCGTATCACGCGAAGTCTTTGAAGAGGCTGGCGTTTACTGCAACGATATTAATTATTTAGCATCGCAAGCGTGGCCATTTCCTGCTTCAATCATGATTGCATTTGAAGCGATTACCGATCACCCCGAGACCGCCAAGCCCGATGGAGTTGAGATTACTGAGATTGCCTGGTTTAGTCGCGATGAAATGAAAAGCGCGATTGCATCTGGTGCATTGCTTCTTCCACCATCAATCTCGGTTGCGCGCAAAATGATCACCGGTTGGTTTACGGCAAAACCTGGATATAAGGCCGCAGATTTAATTGGAGGAGAGGCGTGGAGACCGTGAGCTATAGCTCTCCGTTTTCTTATGCAATCTGTGGTGTTGTAACCGGAGAACAGAAACCGTGAGCAACGAACTTCGTGCCGAAGAGATTCTTGAAGCTCTAGATAACGAACAGCGCGCCGTCGCACTGGCAACACGCGGACCTGTCTGTGTAATCGCGGGGGCAGGAACGGGCAAAACACGTGCGATAACACATCGCATCGCCTACGCAGCGGCAATCGGAGTAATGGATCCACATAAAGTTTTGGCCCTGACATTTACTGCTCGTGCAGCCGGCGAGATGCGAATGCGCCTTCGCTCATTAGGCGTTCCGGCAGTCGCGGCCCGCACTATTCACGCAGCAGCCTTAAAACAAGTCACTTTTTTTTGGCCGCAAGTCTTTGGTGGACGCACCCCGGACTTGATCACAACTAAAACAAGTTTTATTACCGAGGCGATAAAACGTGCTGAGCTAACGGGCGAGCTATCTATTACTTCGCGTGATTTAATTCGCGATATCGCTTCGGAAATTGAATGGGCTAAAGTCTCACAAGTTGCACCTGCCGATTATTTATCTGAACTGGGCAAGCGCCCAGTAAAGCCACGAATTAACGCCGAACAAATCGCTAAGGTCTACACGGCCTATGAATCAGTTAAGCAACAAGAACGCGCGATGGATTTTGAAGATGTATTGCTACTTACAACGGCGATGATTGAACAAGAGCGTGAAGTTCGCGAACGCGTTCAAGATCAATACCGCTTCTTTACTGTGGATGAGTATCAAGATATTTCGCCGCTTCAGCAACGACTTATTAATGCATGGCTTGGTTCGCGCCAAGAGATTTGCGTCGTTGGCGATCCTGCACAGACTATTTATTCTTTTGCAGGTGCGACCCCAGTCTTTCTAAACTCATTCACGAATCGTTTTCCTGAGGCTGAAGTTGTCCGCTTAACTACTGGCTATCGCTCTACTCCCGAAATCACTTTCATGGCCAATAGCATTTTACGCAAGGCGCAGATGGGTCAAGAGTTAGTAGCACTTAACGACCACGGAGATAAGCCATCGGTGGATGCTTTCAAAGATGAGAGTTCCGAAGTCGCAGGAATTGTGGATTGGATAAGAGATTTATTGAACCAAGGAACGCAAGCGCAAGAGATTGCCGTGCTTGCTCGTACGAATAGTCAGCTTAATACCATCGAACGTGCAATGAATGCTGCAAAGATGCCGTACCAAATTAGAAACAGCGAGAGATTTTTTGATCGCCCAGATGTACGAGAGTTCTTAAAGTTAGTACGCAATGCCTCGGTGATTCCAACTCAAGGTGTTTCCTGGCTAGACGAGCTTCGTACTTTGGCACAACCCTTTTTAACTGGTGCTCACATCGATGGAATCGCTGCCCTGCTGCATTTAGCGCGCGAATTAGATGGCGATAACGGCTTTACTCCGAAAAATCTTCGTACATATTTGCGCGAACTCGAAGATCGAGTTCAACAAAATAATCCGCCAACTATGCCGGTGACAACCCTTGCAACCCTGCATGCTGCAAAAGGTCTCGAATGGGAACGAGTGTTTTTAATGGGTGTGAGTGAGGGTCTGCTACCCCTTGAAAATTCATCGACGTCCAATGATCAGGCATCGATAGATGAAGAACGGCGCCTTTTTTACGTGGGAATCACGCGTGCAAAGGTCGATTTACACCTGAGTTATCGGGGAAAACCGTCGCGCTTTCTCGTTGAGGCCGGCCTTATCTCTTAGCTTTTCCGGCAGATTTCGGTGAATTTCTGAAATTCATTTAATTAGGTTGCGAATTCATCGGCGCATGCTTTACTCTTACCGTTCCTACATTTCTTGGCGAAATGAGGATGGATAGAAAGGGAGAAACGAATATGTCTAACGCATCATTCGTAACAGTAAACGCTATGCGTTCTGCTGCACTCACCGCTACCCACACGACCAATAATCGCGGCTCTTGGCATACCGCAAAGCCTGCATTTTACGCAGCGTTTTATGCCGGATACGAGGCCACTTGGGGTTCTACTCGATAACATCGAATTAGAACTAGAAGCCAAGGGCCTCGAATCCACAAAGGATTCGGGCCCTTTTTCATTACCCGAATACATCCAACTAAAACAAGTAAAAACTAACTAGGAAGAACCGGAGCAGTACCTAACAGTAAAAACGTTAGCTAACCAGAGAGAAGAGGTGAGGACGATGAGCGTTCTCTTCAGCGAACTACTAGTACCAGGCTGGGCAGATGAAAAAATCGGTTTGGATGCCGTAACCGGCACATACAGCGATGGTTCATCATTTAATTTGCCCTGCCACACTGCAGATCCTGAGATGTACTTCTCCGAAGACGAACTAGCTGTTGCAGAGGCTAAGTCGCTTTGTGGTGGGTGTTCGGTGCGCACACAGTGCTTAGAAGGTGCGCTATCTCGCAAGGAGCCAGCCGGAGTGTGGGGTGGAGAATTATTTGAAGATGGTCGCGTTATTTCGCGCAAACGCAAAGCAGGTCGCCCAACGGCGATTGAAGTTGCTGCACGCGATGTAAAGGCACCCATCACAAGTATTACCACTTCGTTAGAGATCTCTTCTCCTGTGTCTAGCCAAGCGATACGCGAAGAGAGTGCAGCCTAAAGCAATGTAGAGGTAGCACCATGTGATGTGGTGCGGATTACCGCTTCTAACGTACTTTAATAGTTTGTAACTTCTAGGCTTTATCTATGAAAGCTCGATTAGCGGGTGTCATGGCGATTGTGTTTTTAGCATCGTTTAATTTCCCTGCCGCTGATGCTGCAGTCAAGCCTGGTCTCGCATGTAAGAAAATTGGAAGCGTTGCGATAGTCGGTTCCATCAAATACACCTGCATTAAATCAGGTAAAAAAACAGTGTGGAATAAAGGCGTGAAAATTCCCGCTGTTAAACCCACGCCTGTTGCGACTTCTGTAGAGAGTGCGACTCCAACCAACACCAACACCAACACCAACCCCAACCCCAACCCCAACCCCAACACCTGCTCCCGTAACCGCTCCAACTCCTTCGCCAACACCGAGTGGTTTAAAAACTTTTACCCGAGCTGAAATAGCGTTGCATAATAAGGAGAATGATTGTTGGACATATGTGGATGGAAAAGTTTACGACCTGAGTAAATGGCTACCAGAGCACCCGGGCGGGGGATTCCTAGTGTTGGTGATGTGTGGTGTTGATGGGGCGACTGCACTTAGAGATCACCATAAATCAGATCAAGATAACGCGTTGGCAATCTACTACATCGGGGATCTTCGCTGATTTTGGTACGTGCTTGGTTGCTAACGCAAATCTCTTACCAGTGCTAGAAAACTCGCTTAACCCGCAAATAGATTTAGATTTGTAAGGGATGGCCACAGTGCGAACAGAATTGAGATTGGCAAAATTAAAAATACAACAGGAATCATCATTGAAATTTCAGCCTTACCTGCCGCATTCATGATGATATTTCGCTGATTGGCACGAGCCTCAACAGCATGTCGCGATAAAACCTCAATTAGTGGGGCTCCACGCAGAGTGGCGGTGATGATTGCATCAATAAATCTGCGGATCATCACGGATTTCACTCGACGACCCATCGCATCAAGGCTTAAGTGCAGCGGTTCGCCAGAGCGAACAGCCTCAATGACAGTTGCAAACTCATGCGAGAGTTCGCCATCGGCCGATTCAGCAATTCTAAGCATTGCGCTCATTGGTGTTTCTCCGGCAGCGATGGCAAGTGTAAGCATCTCTACAATTGCTGGAAATTCAGCCTCTATTCTTTGGCGACGCTTTTTCACTTGGCCAGTGAGTTCTCTATCTATTAAAACGAAAAGCAACAGAGAGATTAACGAGGCCAAAAAAACCGCGGTGAAAATTGAATGGTTCGAAATGAGTAATAGGGCCATCACTAGTGCTGCACTAGCTGCGCAGAAACCTAATTGACGAATACGAAAATTCTGATAATCCAGCTCACTGCACTTACCCAGTTCCTCTAAACGCAGATGAACACCACGTTTATCCTGAGTTTTATTTGCTGCTACTTTAGCGCGACGCTCTAACTCTTTAAATGGATCACCTTGAGAGTCAAAAGTAAGCAGCAAACCACCGGGAATTGCAAAGAGCATTGAAATGAAAAGGATTGTGAACATCACCGTACTCCAAGCTTTGAACCAGTAAATACTCGAGGAGTTTGAGGCAATCTACCCAAACGATTCATCCACAGATATGCAATTGCTGTCATAGCTAATCCAGCAACCAAAATGGCACTACCCGCCGGAGTCGAATATGCGGCAGCTGTAGTCGGTTGTGTCGAAAGAAGAAGCAAAAGTATCCACGGAGCTGCGGCGGAAAGATGCGCTGAATTCTTAATCCAGCCATGCTTGACTTCTATTTCACGGCGCAGAGCTAAATCTTGCCGAAGAAAATCACCTAAAGTTCGAAGAATTGCAAGAAGTTCGCTACCTCCGAGTGATTTAGAAACCAAAAGTGCCTCAAAGATTTGATCGCTTCCATGATGATGAAATAGCTCTTTTAACTCATAAATAGCCTCACTGATATCACCATGTCGGTAGAGAGATGTCCGAAATTCGGTGAAGGCGGGCCGAAGTATTTCCGGTCCTCGCGCTGAAAGTCCAGCAAGTGATTCAGTTAAAGATAAGCCAGATTGAATACCCGACATGAGGTGATCAATAACTTCAGGCCAGGCTGCTATCAATGCTGCTTCGTTATGTATGTTTTTGCTACGTAATTTTGCAAATGTAATCCCGGCAACCAATATCCCGAAAGCCAACGAGATAGTGACAGCACTAGTGATAATAAAAGTGATTGCGACTGTCGCACAGAAAAATGCAGAGGTGCGGAGTTTAATTCTCAATGACGCCACCAGTCGCTCAGAGGTGCACCTATCGCCGTGAATTTGTCGGCATGGGGCAGGGTGCCAATTCCACGGTCATAATCATTGCCATTCCAGATCCATAGCGTCTCAATCTCAGCGCGATCATTTTCATATCTTCCGGTGAGCGCGGATATCTCTTTGATTCTTCGCATTCCACCTTGGTCTAAAGAGACATGAACAATCAAATCAAATGCTGACGCCACTGTGGGTGCGATGAATTTGTGTGAAATATTTTCACCCGCTAACAAGGGAAGAGTTTGAAGTTTTATAATCGCATCGCGTGGAGAATTTGCATGTAGCGTGCCCATTCCTGGAAGACCAGAGTTAAGTGCAATCAGGAGATCTAGAGCTTCGGCTTCACGGACTTCTCCAACAATGATTCGAGAGGGCCGCATTCGCAAGGACTCTTTAATCAATCGGCGAAGTGGTATTTCTCCCTCACCTTGCAGATTCGCACTTCGAGTTTGAAGGGCAACGACATCCGGAAGTTGAGGACTGAGTTCAAATACTTCTTCGATTGTCACCACACGTTCGCTACGCGGAATCGCACCGGCTAATGCATTGAGCATCGTTGTCTTACCAGACTGGGTACCACCGCTAACCAATATATTTAGTCCAGCTCGGACTGAGTTTTTCAGCGAAGTCGCCATGAAAGCAGACATGACTCCACGCTCTACGAGATCGTCGATACCAAGGTTGCGCATCAAATGCTTTCGAATATTTACCGCCCAATGCTGCGCCGTGATTTCAGGAATAGCGACATGCAACCGTGAACCATCGGGTAGGCGGGCATCTACGAATGGATGCGAAAGATCAAGACGACGACCACTCCACATCAACGCCCGTTCGACAATATTTCGCACATCTTCGCTAGTTAACAAGAGATTTGTTAATTCACTCTTTCCCGCGCGTGCAATGAAAATCCGCTCCGGAGAGTTAATCCAAATCTCTTCAACCGTAGAGTCGCTCATAAAAGGTGCAATCGCTCCAAAAGTAATATCTATATCTAGGTCCATGTGGGAAATCTAGGTCGGGCAAAGAGTGTTTTTAAGCGGGGATGATTAATGCGTGGATAAAGGCGCTTCATCTAGCCGGTTGAGTAGTTCAAGGCCGGTTTCTCCGCTTAGCGAGGTCACCATAGAGATAGAGATATGTAAACTTTCTTTAAGTGAGAGCGTTGAAGTTGAATGCAGGCGAGATACCAACTGTCGCGCAGCGAGCTCTCCATCAGCTACGAGCACAACACACTCATTGATTCCTAGCCGACCAATGCAATCTTCACTTCTGGTCAACGTTCGCAGTTCGTAGGAGAATTTCAAAATATCTTCGGCGCTAACTGATTCAGAGTTTTCGCTTAATTCGCGACGAATAAAAGTAATTTTCACGGCACTAAAACTCTTCTTACTCCGCGAAGAGAGCGCGACCTGCCTTCGAAGGAGTTCATAAAAAAGGGAGGGCGCGGCTAAATGAGTCTGCGAATCACGAATTCCATCGTGAGAGAAAAGTGAGTTGTACATGGGTAAATGGGTTAATCTCTCCTCCATGGCACAAGATCCTTCCGAAGCAGCCAAGGCTCGCGCAGTAGTGGCATCCCTATTGACTGTTGAAGCGGTAGTGATTGCCGCTGTAGGTGTGTGGTTAATCGTTCTGACAATTAAGGCCGACAGTTTTGAACTTTCACCTCTTTTGGGGGAGCTTCTTTTTGTCGTTTTAGGAAGTGCGGGTTTAGCGGCATCGGCAGCCGGATATCGCCGTGGAAAGTACTTCGGTCGAGCCCCAGCCGTACTTTCTAATTTGATCGCGCTCGGCGTAGTCTCTTACCAGGTGCAGGCAGGGTTCTGGCTTGTGGCAATTCCATTAGCCGCACTCGCAATAGCGACTTTGGTGGCAGCCCTTCGTGCAATTCCCGAGTAGCCATTTTCTGAGTTCTCTGTAAATTTCCACACATTGCGGCCAATCTCGTGGTCTGGAGGGAATTCTCGAGTTCATAGCATGTACGCGCTGCCTATAGGCTTGCGGCTTATCCACGCCAAGAAGGAGTTCGCCAGTGTCGGCACAGGATTTTGGGGCAAATGATTGGCTCGTAGATGAAATGTACGAGAAGTATGTAGCCGACCCAACATCTGTTGACCCGACTTGGGTTGAATACTTTAAAGTAAATAAACCCGGCAGCGCTCCGGCTTCAAACGCCCCTGCATCAAATCAACCTTCTCCTCCGCTTTCAAAACCTGTTCCACCAGTTCCTAAGTCTCAACAAATTTCCGCACAACCAATCACATCGACAGAAACCATGGCAAGTGCGCCAGTAGCTACTCCAGTACAACAAGCTCCGGTACAACAAACTTCAGTACAACAAGCTCCAGTGCAACAACCGATAGTTAGAGATACCGCATCGCCACAACCAACTCCAGCAGATCCAGTTGTTAAAGCCGCCCCGGTTTTGGCAACACCGAGTGCATCAACGCTTGTACCTATTCGTGGAGTATCGGCACGTGTTGTTCAAAGTATGGAGGCTTCACTTTCGGTTCCAACTGCCACATCGGTTCGTGCGATTGCCGCTAAATTAATGATTGATAACCGAATAGTGATTAATAACCACCTTAAGCGGGCTCGCGGCGGGAAAACATCTTTTACTCACATAATTGCATACGCAATGATTAAGGCAATTCGTGCAATGCCCGAGATGAATGCATTCTTTGGCGAGCTAGATGGAAAGCCGGCAGTTGGCCACCCTGAACATATCAACTTAGGTATTGCTATCGATTTAGCAAAAGCCGATGGCTCGCGCCAATTATTAGTGCCATCGGTAAAAGGCTGCGAGGCAATGGATTTTGCGCAGTTCTGGGGTGCCTATGAGAGCGTTATTAAAAAGGCACGCGGAGGAACATTAGCCGTTGAAGACTTTGCAGGGACCACGGTTTCGATAACAAATCCAGGAACAATTGGCACAGTTCACTCTGTTCCACGTTTAGTTCAAGGGCAGGGATTAATCCTTGGAGTAGGAGCACTTGATTACCCGGCTGAGTTCCACGGAACTAGCGAGGAAATGCTCGCCCGAATGGCTATCAGCAAAGTTGTAACTCTTACAAGTACGTACGATCACAGAGTCATCCAAGGTGCACAATCTGGTGACTTCCTGCGCAGAATCAACGAACTTTTATTAGGCGCAGATGGTTTCTACGATGAAATCTTTGCATCACTTCGCATCCCTTACGAGCCAATTCGCTGGGCCAAGGATTTTGAGTTTAGTAAAGATGAGCAGATCAACAAGACTGCGCGAGTTCAGCAGTTGATTCATGCCTACCGAACCTTTGGTCACTTAATGGCCGATGTTGACCCTCTCGAATATAAGCAACGCTCGCATCCTGATTTAGATGTAGTAACACATGGTTTGACGCTTTGGGATCTAGACCGTGAGTTTGCAACAGGTGGGTTCGGTGGAGAAAGCTTTATGCCACTACGTAAAGTTCTTGGAATCTTGCGCGACTCGTATTGCCGCACTGTTGGTGTTGAGTATATGTATATTGAAAATCCCGAAGAGCGTCAATGGATTCAAACGCGCGTTGAAGTCGGAGTACAGAAATTTGCACCCGAAGAACATCTACGTATTCTTCATAAACTCAACGGGGCAGAAGCCTTTGAAACTTTCTTGCAGACGAAGTTTGTGGGACAAAAGCGATTCTCACTCGAAGGCGGCGAATCGGTCATTCCTTTACTGGATGCAGTTCTATCCAGTGCCGCCGATAAAGGTTTAGATGAAGTCTGTATTGGAATGCCGCACCGTGGGCGCCTCAATGTCTTAGCTAATATCGCCGGAAAGTCACATGGACAAATTTTTCAAGAGTTCCAAGGCCATTATGCTGAAAACCAAGTGCAAGGCTCTGGCGATGTTAAGTACCATTTAGGAACCGAAGGGGTCTTTACTTCACACTCTGGTGCAACAACAAAGATTTACTTAGCCGCTAATCCATCGCACTTAGAAGCAGTAAACCCAGTTTTAGAGGGCGTAGTTCGTGCTAAGCAAGATATTTTGAATATTAAAAATGCATACTCAGTGCTTCCTGTATTGCTCCATGGAGATGCATC
>JACSDF010000004.1:61452-63082 GCA_015660815.1 Actinomycetota bacterium | reverse complement strand
TGGCATTGTCACATTCTCTGGCCTTGGCATTACAGGTCCTGCTGGTTCTTACACGATTACATTTACAGCAGCAGGATTAACCGTTGCAACTCAAAATGTCACCGTTGGAGATGCCGCAGCTACTAAGATCGTAACGGTTACAAATGCGGCTGGGGCTGTCAGTGCAGTGGCATTTACTACTCAACCAGTCGTTAGATTCCAAGATACCAATAGCTTTAATATCTCTACTGGTTCATCAGTAACTGCAACTCTCACCGCAGGTTCTGCCGGATCATCGCTGATTGGCACGGTCACAGTTGCTGCAGTCGGCGGCGTTGTCACATTTACAAACCTTGGAATCACTGGCCCTGCCGGTTCATATACGATTACTTTCACTGCAACTGGATTAACCGTTGCAACACAAACCATTACTATCGGAGCCGCATCGATAACAAAGATTGGTACTTTAACCACGGCTAGCGGTGGTATCAGTGCCATCGCATTTACAACGCAACCAATCGTCGCTTTCCAAGATGCTGATTCCTTTACAGTCTCGACTGGTTCATCGGTCACTGCAACATTGACTGCAGGCTCTGCAGGCGCAACTCTGATCGGCACAGTTACAGTGGCTGCAATCAACGGTGTTGTGACATTCAGTGGCCTTGGAATCACAGGCCCTGCAGGCTCATACACAATCACCTTTACTGCCACCGGTCTTACCGTTGCAACTCAGACGGTTACTCTCGGAGCAGCAGCGGCAACTAAGATCGTTACGACGACAAATGCATCAGGTGCAGTCAGCGCTGTCGCATTTTCCACCCAGCCAGTTCTGACTTTCCAGGACGCTAACAGTTTCACAATCTCTACTGGCTCTTCGGTGACTGCAACTCTTACGGCTGGCTCTTCCGGTTCATCTCTTATTGGAACGGTTACTGTAAATGCAATCAATGGCGTAGTCACCTTTAGTACTCTCGGTATTACAGGACCTTCAGGAAGCTACACAATTACCTTCACTGCATCTGGCTTAACAGTTGCCACCCAGACGATTACTCTCGGTGCAGCTGCTGCAACGAAGATTGTTAATACAACAAATGCAGCAGGTGCCGTCAGCGGAATTGTATTTACCACACAACCAGTGGTTGCTTTCCAAGATGCCAATTCATTTGCAGTCTCCACTACTTCCTCAGTAACCGCTTCGATTACATCAGGCTCTGCAGGTGCATCTCTTCTTGGAATTGTGACAGTGAACGCTATAAACGGCATCGTTACTTTTGCCGGCCTTGGTATTACTGGCGCAGCTGGTTCGTACACAATTACCTTTGCCGCATCGGGTCTCACCGTTGCAACACAGACAATTTCTCTTGGTGCCGCAGCTGCTACAAAAGTTGTGGTCACAACTAATGCCGCAGGTGCAACAAGTGGACTTGCCTTTGGAACTCAGCCAGTTATCACGATTCAAGATGCAAATAACTTCACGATCTCATCTGGTTCATCAGTTACCGCCTCGCTAACGGCTGGATCTGGCGGAACTCTAAATGGAACCGCCACGGTCAATGCCATCAACGGCGTCGTGACATTTAGTGGCCTTGGCCTTACTGGTCCATCTGGTTCATACACAATTACCTTTACCGCCGCCGGCCTTACGGTTGCG
>JACSDF010000004.1:0-61427 GCA_015660815.1 Actinomycetota bacterium | reverse complement strand
ACTAGCGGTGTTGCCTTTACGACTCAGCCAGCGGTTGCTTTCCAGGATGCAAATTCATTTGCGGTTTCTACTGGTTCGGCCATAACCGCTTCACTCACTTCAGGTTCTGGCGGATCTTTGATCGGCACACTTACCGTTAATGCAATCAACGGAGTTGCTACATTTAGCGGACTTGGTATTTCAGGCCCATCTGGCTCTTACACAATCACATTCACTGCAACTGGTCTCACCGTTGCAACGCAGACAATCACACTCGGTGCTGGTGCTGCAAGCAAGGTTGGAATTACGCGAGCATCTGTTGGAACGGCAAATGGAATTGCATTTACGACGCAACCTCAGATAAGTATTCAAGATGCTAGTGGCAATACTGTAACGAGTGATTCATCCTCAATTGTTACTGCAACCGTCAATAATGGAGGAACGTTGACTGGTTCTACCACCGCCACGGCCGTTGCTGGTGTCGCAACATTTACAAACCTCACTTTGCAAGGTGCAATTGGAACAACATTTACGATTACATATACCGTTTCAGGCTTAACCGTTGCAACAGCGAGTGTGACTTTATCTGCAGGTGTGACACGAACCGTGACATACACGGCGGGATCAACAGTTGTAACTGGAACCGCACCAACTCAAGCCGAGGTTGCGCAAGGTTTGACCTTCACCATCGCAGCTAATACATTTACTCGACCTGGATTCACCTTTACTACGTGGTTATCTTCTGGTTCTGGAATTGCTGCAGTTTCATATGCAGTTGGAAGCTCTTTCGAGGTCGGTGGAAGCAACATCACATTGACGGCTCAATGGAGCGTTGCACTTAATTCAACCGTCACCTTTGTAGCTAATGGAGGAGTTGGCGCTGACTACACTCAAGCAACCAATACTCCTACAAATCTCATTCCAAATACCTTTACACGAGCTGGCTTTACATTTGGTGGATGGGCTACTTCGACAGCGCTTGATGCAGCGGTCGCCTATCCTAATCAAGGAAGTTATGCATTCGCTGCAAATGTAACTCTCTTTGCACTCTGGAATGCTGGTACTCGCCAAAGTGTTACGTACACTCTTAACGGTGGCACTGGAACAGTTCCTTTGCAACCACCAACCTCGGAAGGCGCAAGCTTTACTATTGCCGATGGAGCTGGCTTAACAAGAGCGGGATTCAGATTTAGCGACTGGTCCGACGGAACACTTAGCTACGCTCCTGGATCTACTTATGTTGTAAGAACAGTTAGCATAACTTTGAGTGCGCAATGGACTGCTCTTGGAAGTAGAAGTGTAAATTACAGACTTAATGGAGGAACTGGGACAGTTGCCACACAGGCCGATGTCGTTGAAGGTTTAAGTTTCACAGTTGCCGGACAACCAGCACTTCGTCCTGGATTCACATTCGTTGCATGGTCGGATGGATCCAGCAGCTTCGGAGCTGGAACCACATATGTTGTTGGAAGCGCTGATGTAACGCTTTCTGCAGTTTGGTCGCCTAATCCAACTCGTACCGTCACATACTCGGTTGGTAGTACCACGATCAGTTCGGGCAGTGCAACAGTCAGCGTGGGCAGCGCCACAATCAGTGTTGGTAGCGGAAGCGTTGCGCCTCTCCAAGAAGCTGTATCAATCGGTGCAAGCTTTATTTTGGCCGGACATGAAGGATTTACTCGTCCGGGATTTGCTTTCAGTGCTTGGAATGATGGAACAAATAGCTTTGGAGCCGGATCGGCTTATACGATGGGCGCGAACAACGTTGTCTTTACTGCCGTATGGACGGTTAACCCATCAAGAACGGTGACATATAACCTAGGTGGTGGTGTGGGAACTGTTCCTACCCAAACACCAGTGATTCAAGGACTTACCTTTAGAACTGCGGCAAGTACCGGATTTACTCGCGAAGGTTTCACTTTCAGCAATTGGAACAATGGCTCAGTCTTTTACGCAGCTGGAGCAAGCTACACGGCATCGACGACTAATATCGTCTTGACCGCTGTCTGGAGTGAAGTTGTGGCTCGCACAATTACATATAACCTCGGCGGCGGAACTGGAACGCTTCCAACACAGACAAGTGTTGCCGTTGGTCAAACATTTGAAGTCGCAAGTGGAAGTGGTCTGTCTCGTATTGGCTTTGCCTTTACCGGATGGCTAGAGGGAACAACGAGCTATCTTCCTGGTGCAACATTTACGGTCGGAGCCTCTAACGTAACATTGACTGCAGCATGGAATGAAATTGTTCTACGTACAGTGACATACGCGCTTGGTGGTGGATCTGGAACTCTACCAAGACAGGATCCAGTAGCAACCGGTTCCGAGATTGAACTTGCAAACGATGCTGGTCTGACACGGAACGGATTCACATTTACTAATTGGTCCGATGGAACAAGTACTTTCCCACCAGGTGCTACGTACACAATTCCTACACGCAATGTTGTTCTAACTGCCCAGTGGAGTGCTGCGCCAACTCGAACAATTAGATATGCATTGGGTGGCGGAACTGGAACGCTTCCAACGGAATCACCATTACCATCGGGCGGTAAATTTATTGTTGCCGAAGCAGACGGAATTTCCCGCGCAGGCTTTACCTTTAGCCGTTGGTCCGATGGTAATGATCCTTATCTTGCCGGTGCGACCTATACGGTTGGAAATTTGAACGTTGTCTTGACTGCAATTTGGATCGCGGCGGTTCCTCAAACTATTACTTACGCCTTAGGTGGTGGTACTGGAACGCTTCCTATTCAAGCAGCCGTACCAACCGGTGGAAGCTTTACAGTTGCAGTTGCAGCGACAATTAGCCGTACCGGCTTCGCCTTTGGGGGATGGTCAGATGGCACCGCAATTCTTCAACCAGGTGCCCAATACACAGTTGGTGCATCGAATGTTGTTTTAGCTGCCCAATGGATCTCCGCAATCACTCGCAGCGTCACCTACCAATCTGGAGGCGGTTCTGGAACCAGACCTACTTCACTCAATGTGGCAGTTGGGGCAAGTTTTGTAGTTGCAGCTCCAACAGGATTAAGTAAAACGGGATCAAGTTTCGGAAGCTGGTTTGATGGATCTAAGAATTATGAACCTGGTGATCTGTACACCGTCGGTGGCACAAACATAGTTTTAACTGCCGTTTGGGTTCAAGCCGAACTTCGTTCTGTGACCTATCTATTAGGGGGCGGCGTTGGAACAATTCCAACCCAGAACCCAGTTGCAGAAGGTACAACCTTCAAAATTCCTTCAGGTGCTGGTATCACGCGAGTTGGCTTTACATTCAACGGTTGGAGTTCTGGAGGAAAAACCTACCTGCAGGGATCAATTATAAAGGTGGGAACAACCGACTTCATTATTACCGCGCTATGGCGGCCTAATCGATAATTTTTAACTCGACGAGCGCCATTATTTAACACAGTAACGCTAACCAGAGGAGTTTAAAATGCTCAATCAAGAAAAATTACTTCTACATATGGCTTGGGCAAATCAATATGTTCTTGGCTCATTGGAGCAATTAACAGAATCTGATTGGCAACTCAAACTCACCGAAAATGATTGGTCGATTCAAGAGTTAGCTGGTCACATCGTATTTGCGGCTGGGGGATATGCCCAACGCGTATCCGGAATCACGGTTTCAACTGGGTTAAATCAGGAAATGGTAATTCCGCTAACCGATTTGCAGAAATATTGCGCCCAAGCTGATGAGATTTTGCGCATCGAATCGCATAAACCTGATGAAATAAATACGTATACCCGCGAAGGCCGTAGCGTCGAGAGATCGCGTTCAACGATCATTTCTCAGTCGATTCATCATGCAACCGAACACCGTGCCCAGATTTCAGATACGTTAAAGGTGCATGGAATTCGCATTCTAGATCTAGATGAGATTGATCTTTGGGCCTACTCAGATATTGCTGGTGAGATTAATTCAATTGATGGATAGGCAGGAAGTAATTGATACGCCTCGCTTAGAACTTCATCACTTAAACGTTGCTGAACTAATCTCGCTCTTTGAAACACCTGAAGATCCATGGATTTATGAGGGCAAAGGCTTTACTAATCCGCACCGCGAGTTAATCGATGGCTCAGGACCACTCGCTTGGCGAGTGCCGCAAGTAAAAGTTGAACCGCGGCTCAATAAATGGTTTGTGCGATGGATGGTTCTGAAAGAGAATCGTGAAATTATAGGTAGCACTAGTTTTCATGGGGCTCCAGATGAGCATGGAATGATTGAAATTGGTCTGGGTGTTTGCCCCGCATTTCAAAGACAGGGTTTTGCTTTCGAAGCGTTGGCTGGAATGTGGGGTTGGGTTTGTGCGCAGGAAGGTGTAAAGACCTTGAGATATACAGTTTCTGCCAGCAATTCCGCATCAATCGCCCTTGTAAAGAAGTTTGGATTTAGCCATGTAGGTCAGCAAATGGATGAGATAGATGGACCTGAAGAGATTTACGAGTTGTCGGCGCAAGAGTTTAAGAGACTATCTTTTTAATTCTACGTGGACCGTACTGGGATCGAACCAGTGACCCCCACAATGTCAATGTGGTGCTCTACCGCTGAGCCAACGATCCTTGCTGGGAAATCATACCCCACGAAAATTGTTGAATTTAGCGCCCGTAATCATCCTCAATTCGTTCAATATCATCTTCACCAAAATAGCTGCCGGTCTGTACTTCAATAAATATCACGTCAGTGTCTCCGATATTTTCTATTCGATGTAAATCTGAGATATTTATATCGACGCTATCGCCAGCGACCACCATTGACTCAACACCGTTCAAGGTTATTCGCGCGGACCCGGCGACGATAAACCAGTGCTCTGCACGCCTTTCATGGCGCTGATATGAAAGTCGCTTACCTGGAGTGACCCAGATGCATTTAACTTTATGATCGGGAGACTCTTGAAGAATTTCATAGCGCCCCCACGGACGCGTTGACTCACTCATGGCGCTTTCCTTCCCATAACTCTGGTCCGTATGCGTTTCTATCGATGGAGGTCGGGACGGGATTTGAACCCGTGTAGAGGGATTTGCAGTCCCTTGCCTCGCCTCTCGGCCACCCGACCAATAACTCATCGCCATGGCGACGTACCAGAGCGGACGACCGGGTTCGAACCGGCGACCTGAACCTTGGCAAGGTTCCGCGCTACCAACTGCGCTACGTCCGCGAGGTGGCAAAATCTATCGTAGGTAAGCCATAAGCGCCAAAATCAAGCCCGAATAGATAGCGTGTGCTCATGAACCAGGGTGATGCCATGTTTTGGATGGGAGGCCGTCTAGCGACCGGTTTAGTTGAGATAACCCATGATCCTAAGGCTCTAGATGACGGTGGTTTCTGGGCGGTTTCAACTACCTTTGAAGGCGCATTTACCGCAGCGCGATTTGAGAACGTAGTGAAAGCCGATTTTCCAACACATCCATGGGAAAAACTCGAGGACCAGTGGCATTCATCGCGTACCCAACTGCAATACATCGAATATGTGGAGTCCATTCAAACTTTTATTGCACAAGGCTGGGTGTATCAAGTAAATGCCTGCAGAGAGCTATCAACGCCGATTGATGAATCGCGCAATCTGCGCGGTCTTTTTACGTCAATTCTTATGAATAATCCTGCGCCGTGGGCATCATATTTTGAAGCCCCTGGAATAAATATCGCATCGGCCTCACCTGAATTATTTTTAAAGCGAACTGGAAATCGAATGCGAACATCGCCCATTAAAGGTACTCAACTACCTGGTCAATCGCACTTTGGCGCAAAGGACATTGCTGAAAATGTCATGATCGTCGATTTAATGCGCAATGATTTCGGTGCGATCTGCGAGGGTGGCACCGTCACGGTTCCACGGTTATTAGCATCAGAGCCGCATCCAGGGTTAGTGCACTTAGTCTCAGATATTGAGGGCGAGCTTCGACCAGGAATTTCTTGGAGCGAAATTTTTTCGGCGCTCCAACCAGCTGGATCTATTAGTGGTGCGCCTAAATCATCGGCGATTTCAGTCATAACCGAAAATGAAAGTGCACGCGGCCCATACTGTGGTGCACTTGGATGGGTTCAAGGTGATGCATGTGAACTCTCGGTTGCAATTAGAATCTTTTTTAAAGATAACGCCCTGCGTTTTGGAACAGGCGCCGGAATTACGTGGGGGAGTGTTCCAAAGGATGAGTGGGAAGAGACCGAACTAAAAGCGCGCCGGCTCATTTCAATCGCTGGTGGGAGCCTTTCATGAAGATCTCATTTAACGGGGCTTTAGTTGAGATCGAAACTACTCCATGTACAGCAACGGGCTGGTTAAAGGGCGATGGAATATTTGAAACTTTACGAACAGTCAACGGTGTTGCTTATTCATACTCCCGCCATATTCAGCGCGCAGTAAAGAGCGCTCAGATTGCCCACATAGATTTGCCGGCCCTTGAACTCGTTGCACAAGCCGTCGCACAAGTGATTGAAGCCGAGCCACACCCTGATGGTTTATTGCGCATCTCTTTTGATGGAAATGGTCAGTGGGCCGTTATTCATCTGCCGTATCAACCACAGAATAAGCCGGCCACGATGCGAATTCACCCTGATAAATCTGCGATTACTGACCAAATGATTAAAAGCTATCCATATGGACATCGCTTGGCGATTTTAGAAGAGGCAAAGCTTTTAGGTTTTGATGAGGCGCTGGTGTCTAATACCGATGGAAAGATTTGTGAGGGTGCGGTATCAAATGTAATTGTGAAAATTAATGGCCGTTGGGTGACCCCACCAATTAGTGATGGGATTTTGCCCGGCATCATGCGAGAGCTTGTAATTGAAAACTGCGGGGTGGATGTTGCTTCGATTTCGTTATCTCGAATTGATGAAGTTGATGCCGCAATTTTGCTCGGTAGTCTGCGAATCTCACAGCCAGTGGCATCGATTGAGGGCCGTGAATTAGAGGCATCACAAGCCTTTAGCGATGAAATCCAAGCGATGGTCATACTTCATTCGCTAGGCTAAGCACATGTCCTCAATAGATATCACAGTAGATGGTCAACTGCGCAGCGTTGAGGCCGATATTCGCCCTACCCACCTCTTCGCCGAGAACAAAGAGATCGTCGTTGCGCGCATTAATGGCCAGCTTCGAGATCTCTGGAGCCCGTTATTTGCCGGAGATATTGTTGAGGCGGTTTCGATTTCATCGCCAGATGGTTTAGCTGTTCTTCGACATTCAACGGCCCATGTGATGGCCCAAGCAGTGCAAGAGGTCTACGCGAATACTCGATTAGGTATCGGGCCGCCGATCAAAAATGGCTTTTACTATGACTTTGATCCAGAACATAGTTTTAACCCAGATGATTTAGTAAAAATCGAAGCCGCGATGCGCAAGATTGTTAAAGAAGGTCAGCGTTTTAGACGGCGAGTAGTGACTGAAAGCGAAGCGCTCTCAGAGCTTGCTCACGAGCCCTATAAGTGCGAACTCATTGGAATCAAAGGCCCTGCCGGCGATGAAGCCAGTGTCGAAGTCGGCGGCAGCGAATTAACTATCTATGACAACTTAGGTCGAGATGGCAATCCCATCTGGAGCGATCTTTGTCGAGGCCCGCATTTAGCATCGACAAAGTTAATCCCTGCATTTAAATTAATGCGAAGCGCTGCGGCATATTGGCGTGGTTCGGAAAAAAATCCTATGTTGCAGCGAATTTACGGCACTGCATGGCCATCACAGGATGAGCTCAACGTTTACCTAGAGCTTTTAGCGGAGGCAGAAAAACGCGATCATCGCCGTCTTGGCTCCGAACTTGATCTCTTTTCATTTCCTGAAGAGATTGGTTCAGGTTTAGCGGTATTTCATCCTAAGGGCGGAATCATTCGTAGAGCGATGGAAGATTACTCTCGAAAGCGCCATGAAGATGAGGGATACGAGTTTGTTTACTCGCCACACTTAACAAAAGCCGCCCTCTTTGAAACATCAGGACACCTCGAATGGTACGCCGAAGGTATGTATCCACCAATGATTTTGGATGAAGAGTTTCATGCCGATGGCACCATAAAACGTGCAGGTCAACAGTATTACATGAAACCAATGAACTGCCCTTTCCACAATCTAATTTTCCGCTCTCGTGGTCGTTCCTATCGCGAACTTCCTCTGCGTCTCTTTGAATTCGGTACTGTCTACCGTTATGAAAAATCTGGTGTTATACATGGCCTAACCCGTGCGCGTGGATTTACCCAAGACGATGCGCACATTTACTGCACGAAAGAGCAGATGGTTGGTGAACTTGATTCGCTTCTAACTTTTGTTCTTAACTTACTTCGCGATTATGGTCTCAATGATTTTTATCTTGAACTCTCCACTCGTAACCCTGAAAAATCAGTTGGGGACGATAGCGATTGGTTGGAAGCAACTGAAGCGCTTCGCACCGCCGCCAATGCCCAAAAACTTGAACTTGTATTGGATGAGGGTGGAGCGGCTTTTTACGGACCAAAGATTTCAGTACAGGCAAAAGATGCAATCGGGCGCACATGGCAGATGTCGACTATCCAAGTTGATTTCCAACTGCCTCAACGCTTTGAGCTTGAATACGCTGCATCTGATGGCAGCCGTCAACGCCCAGTAATGATCCATCGTGCACTCTTTGGCTCTATTGAGCGCTTCTTTGGGGTCTTAACCGAACACTATGCCGGCGCTTTTCCACCATGGCTTGCACCTGTACAAGCCATTGGAATCCCAGTGGCCGATGCCTTCGTTGATTATTTAGCGGAAGTTATGGCACAAATGCGCGCAGCTGGAATTCGCACTGAACTCGATAGCTCCGATGATCGAATGCAGAAAAAAGTTCGCAATGCCCAAATGCAAAAAATTCCCTTCATGGTGATTGCAGGTGAAGAAGATCAAGCAGCTGGTGCAGTCTCATTTAGATATCGAAATGGCGAACAGAAAAATGGAATTCCAATTGCGGATGCGATAACCGAAATTAAAAAAATAGTCGAAGATCGCACACAGGTGTAATCGTGGTCGATGGTTTAGGGATTCCTGATGGCTGGGCACGTTTGTGGGCTCCACATCGACTTGATTATCTACGCGGTGAGAACCGTCCACTAGAAGGCAATGGAATTGAGTGTCCATTCTGTCGAATTCCAACTTTAAGTAATGAAGAAAGCCTCATTGTCCATCGTGGCGAAACCGCCTATGTTGTAATGAATTTGTATCCATACAACCCGGGGCATCTTTTAATTTGTGCTTATCGACACGTCGCAGATCTAACGGATTTAACGGATAACGAGCGTAATGAGATTTCAGCGCTCACTGCACATGCAATGAAAACGATACGCACAGTATCGGCGCCAGCAGGTTTTAATCTTGGCATGAACCAAGGTGCGATTTCCGGGGCAGGAGTGGCCGATCATATTCATCAGCACCTTGTTCCACGGTGGAGTGGTGATGCTAATTTCATGCCGATCATTGGTCGTACGAAAGTTCTTCCGCAGCTTTTGGGTCTTACCCGAGATGAAATCGCAGCGGCATGGTGACTACACGATAATTTGTTGTAAGTAGTTTTTTACAATATCTACACCGAGGGTCTTTTCGATCCACATCGGTATTGCTGGAAACAAAACTCCGGCAGCAAATGCGCCTTCACCCAATGAGGTTGTGAGTTCGAGGTACTCATCTCGAAACTCCTGCACTAGTACTTCATGTTCAGGCTCGCACGGACGTTGCGTTGGCGGTACCGTGCTGTAATCCAGTATCTGCATTGTTTCAAGTGAGATAAGCGCACACGGCAATCCAGCCTCATCATGTAAAACTAAATAAGGTGTTGCCATAAAGTCAAAGACGCGGTTGGCCAGCATGACGGCATCATCGAAATCAGCCTCCTGGTTTTCTAAATGCGTTACAACAAGAATTCGTGGAGTCTGAAACTCGTCATATGCCGACCAGATATCGATAGTTGCCTGGTCAATTCCCATGGAGGGATTAACGGCAAAGATCGCAGCGTCGATGTGTGCCTCGGCGACGTGGGCTACATGTGCACCTAGTACCGCCGCTACGGATGCTGGATCGGCGCTCTCATGGCCATACACGGCAAGGGATAGGGGTGATGCAGTGGAATTCACCTGCTCAGCCTACGATGGGAGGTGATGATAAGTCGCATTTTCAAACCAGCGGTTACGAGATTCATAACACCCGTAGCCAAATTTGCCCTTCGAATCGGGATCACACCTAATGGGACCACCTTCGTTGGGGCGCTCGGCGTGGTTACATCATCACTCTACTTCTATCCACGGGGCGATTTCTTCCTCGGAACGGCCATCATTGTTATCTTTGCGCTTAGCGATCTCTTTGATGGAACTATGGCGAGAATTTCCCAGGTAGGTGCAAGTCGATGGGGTGCTTTTCTAGATTCAACCATAGATCGAATAACGGATTCTGCAATCTTGATAGGTCTATCAATCTATTTAATCGATAGCGATGATCGATTGGCTGTTGTGGTCATAGTCTCTTTAGTTTCAGGTTTACTAGTGCCATATATTCGAGCTAAAGCCGAAATTTTCTCAATCCCTTGTTCAGGTGGAATCGCAGAGCGCACGGAGCGCTTAATAATCTCACTGCTAGCTATCGCCTTAGATGGTCTTGGCGTTCCTTTTGTTTTAGCCGGGGGAATGTGGTTATTAGCGATTCTGGGATCTGTAACAGTGGTGCAACGAATGCTCATCGTTAAAAGAGCGCTTGCATAAATGCTGCAAACACTCAACGCATGGGGTTATTTTGCAGCATGGCGTATTTTGCGATGGCTACCTGAAGGCTTTGTTTACCGCACGGCATATCGAATCGCAGATTTTCTTACAAAGAGAAATGCTCCAAGCATTGTGCGTTTTAGATCAAATCTCGCACGTACACAGCCAAATATCACGGCATTAGATTTAGATCTGCTGGTGTACAAGGCGATGCGCTCGATGGTCCGATATTGGTGTGACACATTTAGATTTCCAGATTGGTCTAAATCGCGAATTGCATCGACTGTCACTACGACACATGAGCATCTGCTCCTTGATGCAATCGCTGCAGGCAATGGCGCGATTGTGACGCTGCCACATGTTGGAAATTACGACCATGCCGCCGCCTATTTTTGTGGCAAAGGGGCAAAGATTGTGACTGTGGCCGAGCGTTTAAAGCCAGAGGCGCTGTTTAAGAAATTCATGTCATATCGCGCAGCATTTGGTATGGAGGCGTTGCCCTTGGATGGACGGGTTATTCCAACTCTGGCATTGCGCTTGCGCGCCGGATGTGTCGTTGCTTTGGCGGCAGATAGAGATTTATCACGCTCTGGCATTGATGTTACTTTCTTTGGAGCTCCGGCACGTATGCCGGCAGGACCTGCAATCCTGGCGATAAAGACAGGCGCACCGCTGATTTATGCGATGGTTTCCTACACCGAAGATGGAATTCACATTGATTTTGAAATGGTTCCTTTGTCTACGATTGACGATGAGAGTGAAAGAGTCGCCGCTATCGTTCAAAATAGCGCCGATTTATTCGCTAAGGGAATAGCAGCGCATCCAGAGGATTGGCACATGATGCAACGCATTTGGATCGATGGCGATTTCAAGGAGCGTAGTTAATGCTCAAAGCGCGGTTATCAATTGGAATTGTCTGTCCTTATGGTTGGGATACTCCCGGGGGAGTGCAGAACCATGTACGAGATTTAGCTGAATTTCTCATTGGCGCCGGACATAGAGTTTCAGTCTTAGCACCTGCGATAGATGAATCTCAATTGCCACCGTACGTTGTCAATGCCGGTAAACCAATTTCAATTCCATATAACGGCGCAGTTGCTCGAGTGCTCTTTGGTCCAATCGCCTTTGCGCGTGTGCGGCAGTGGATTCAAAATGGTGAGTTTGATGTTTTGCATTTACATGAGCCAGCGATTCCATCGATTTCACTTCTTGCTTGTTGGGCGGCTGAAGGTCCAATGGTCGGGACTTTTCACGCTGCAGCTAAACATCAAAAAGTCATTTATGCCATTGGGCCAATTCTTGAACCTGCAATAGAGAAACTTTCGGCTCGCATTGCAGTCTCTGAAGCGGCGCGTTTGACTCTTACTAATCATCTTGAAACCGATGCCGTTGTCATTCCAAATGGGATATATGCAAAACGATATGCCAATGGAGTTCAACGAGATAAATGGTCGGGAAATACCATTGGCTTTATTGGTCGCTTTGAAGAGCCCCGTAAAGGTTTGCAAGTATTGCTCGACGCGCTTCCTATCGTGGCACGTTTTGCCCCTGATGTTAAAGTTTTTGTCGCTGGTCCAGGTGATCCACGTGAGATTGCAAAATCGATTGATCCAGAGCTTCGTCACCGATTTGAATTTCTTGGCAAAATTACTGAAGAAGAAAAAGCTGACTTTATGTCATCGTTAGCCATCTACGTCGCCCCAAATACAGGCGGAGAATCCTTCGGAATTATTTTGGCCGAAGCTCTAGCCGGCGGTGCTTGTGTCGTAGCAAGTGATATTCCAGCCTTCGATTCTCTGTTAGGTGGAGGCGAATTTGGTGCCTTGTTTACATCGGAGGATTCGATGGATTTAGCAAAAACGATAATTGATTTACTTCGCGATGAACCTAAGCGTAAAGAACTTGCGCGAAAAGGTAAGAATCACGCTCAAAAATTTGATTGGGATGTTGTGGCAGAAGAGATATTTTCGATTTATGAGATGGCCATGGTTGGTGGAGAAAAAATAACGTTAGCCTCAGATAGTCGATCATGGAATCGATTTTTATCTAGAGATGGGCGATGAGACGTGAAAACTACTCTGGCAGTTGCTTTAATTATTTTGATTTCGCTCTGGTATCTCTCATTCCTTGCTACGCGTTTAGACCGCTTACATCATCGAGTTGAAACTAGTTGGGCAAACTTGGATGGCCTCCTTCAGCGCCGCGCCGCAATCGCTCTTGAAATTGCCTATAGCGATTTCGCAGATCCTGCATCTTCGTTGCTTTTAACATCGGCGGCTTACCAAGCCCGTGAGGCCCCTGTTCAAGATCGTTCTTCGGCGGAGATGGCGCTATCTGGGGCTCTAGGTCTACTTATTGTTGATGGAGCGATCCATGCAAATGAGGGGGAGGCGGCGTTATTTGATGAGTTATCTGCACTCATGGTGAAAATTTCTATCGCTATCGCGATTCATACCGATGCTGTTTCATCGACTCAGATGGTCAGAAAGAAAGTTGCCATCCGATTATTTCGTTTAGCAGGAACTGCGCCACTTCCAGTGACGTACGAGTTTGAGTTCGATGCGATCTAAAACCGCATTAGCTCTGTGCAGCCTCATCATCCTACTTTTGGTCAGCAGTTGCGCAGAACTGACTCAAAAAATTGCCAAACCCATTTCAACTCCTAAAACTATTGAATACAGCGTTTTAAGTGGTCGCGAGGGGATTAATGGTCCAGTTTTAGTAGTAAAGATTGATGATACAAATCCAGCGCGTCCGCAAATTGGTTTAGAGGATGCCGATGTTGTCTACATCGAACAAGTTGAGGGTGGTCTCACGCGCCTGGCGGCAGTCTTCTCTTCAGTGATCCCGATGCGTGTTGGTCCAATTCGAAGTGCACGAATTTCAGATATAGAGATCATGAGCCAATATGGGAGAGTTGCATTTGCATACAGTGGTGCTCAACGAAAGCTTTATCCTGTCATCGATGCAGCAAATGTAGCTAATCTCGGCGCGCAATCTCAATCTCCAACGATTTATACGACGGATCCAACTAGAAATCAGCCGCATGCAATGGTTCTACGCGCCGATTTATTGATGCAGAGAATTGTAGAGAAGGGATATGTCGTCGATTCTGCGAAATCAGTTGGTTGGAAGTTTGGGAAAGTCGAATCAGTTGGGGTTCCGATTTCTCGTGCAGTGATCCGCTGGCCAGCCGCGCAGTATGGGGTCATATGGTCATTTGTTGAAAACAGGTGGCTTTTAACGTACAACAATGAACCCAATCTTGCCGATACCGGAAAGCAGTTAGGCGCTGCAACCTTTGTTATTCAAATTACATCGATCACTCCTTCCATTTACGGAGATAAGTTTGGGGGCGTTACACCCCTTTCAAGGAGCGTAGGAACCGGAACTGGCTACATTTTGCGCGATGGTAAAAGCTATACCGCGACATGGAGCCGTGCCTCTGACGAAGTAGGTACAACGTGGACAGCCCTAGATGGCAGTGAAATCGCTTTCGCGCCAGGCAACATTTGGGTGGCGTTGACCGATACCGAGCCGGATTTCACACTCATATCTCCGAGCGCGGAGCCATCACCAACAAAGTAGGATATCCCTCTAGTAAAAGTGAATACATTGGAGATCCGTAATGGCGCATGAAACAGGTACTGGGCGAGTCAAGCGAGGCATGGCAGAGATGCTCAAAGGTGGCGTCATCATGGATGTCGTCAACGCAGAGCAGGCAAAGATTGCCGAAGATGCTGGCGCAGTTGCCGTAATGGCACTTGAACGTGTACCTGCCGATATTCGCGCACAAGGTGGCGTGGCGCGCATGTCTGATCCAGACATGATTGAAAAGATTAAGGCCGCGGTCACAATTCCAGTTATGGCGAAGGCACGCATCGGGCACTTTGTGGAAGCTCAAGTTCTACAGTCGCTAGGTGTTGATTACATCGATGAGTCAGAGGTTTTAACTCCGGCAGATTATAAAAATCATATTGATAAGTGGGGCTTTACTGTGCCATTTGTTTGCGGCGCTACAAATCTTGGCGAAGCGCTACGTCGCATTAATGAAGGCGCGGCCATGATTCGCTCAAAGGGCGAAGCCGGCACGGGTGATGTTTCTAACGCAATGCAACACATGCGTGAAATTAATGGTGAAATTCGCCGCCTATCATCTCTTCGTGAAGATGAACTCTATGTTGCAGCAAAAGAGTTGCAGGCACCGTATGAATTAGTAAAAGAGGTCGCTGAAAAAGGCAAACTTCCAGTCGTTCTTTTTACCGCTGGCGGAATTGCTACCCCTGCCGATGCAGCATTGATGATGAGCATGGGTGCAGATGGCGTCTTTATCGGCTCCGGAATCTTTAAGTCAGGCAATCCTGCTCAACGCGCTGCCGCTTGTGTTCGCGCAACTACTTTTTGGGATGACCCTAAAGTTATCGCTGATGCTTCACGCGGACTTGGAGAAGCTATGGTTGGAATAAATGTCGCCGATCTTCCTGCACCTCACCGTCTTGCAGAGCGTGGTTGGTAGTAAGCGTTTCGAAAATGAGAGTTGGAGTTCTTGCTCTACAAGGTGATGTTCGCGAACATGTTAGCGCGCTCATTGCTTGTGGAGTCTACCCAACGGCAATTCGACGCCCCCAGGAGTTAGATGCAGTTGAGGCCTTAATTATTCCTGGCGGTGAATCAACGACCATCGCACATTTAGCCAAGAGTTTTGAGCTTTTCAATCCAATAAAGATGAGAATTGCTTCAGGAATGCCGGTTTATGGTTCGTGTGCAGGGATGATTTTATTGGCCGACAACATTCTTGATGCGATGGATGGACAAGAGGTCTTTGGGGGTCTGGATATTACTGTTCGAAGAAATGCCTTTGGACGACAGGTAGATTCCTTCGAATCCGATATTGCATTTGCAGATGGAAGCGATGTAGCACTTCGCGCCGTCTTTATTCGTGCGCCGTGGGTAGAAAAAGTAGGTACTGGAATTGAAGTTTTAGCGCAGATTGATTCACACCCAGTTGCGGTGCGCTCATCAACCATCTTGGCGACATCTTTTCATCCAGAGCTAACTGGAGATCACAGAATTCACCGATACTTTATTGAGGAAGTAGCACGAGGTGCGTTAAAGCAGGTACAGTAGTTCGAACATTACAAAAAGGTTAAATCGGTAAAGGGGAATGAAATGTCTGGCCATTCCAAATGGGCGACAACTAAGCACAAGAAGGCGATCATTGATAGCCGTCGTGCAAAGGTTTTTGCAAAACAGATCCGTGCAATTGAAGTAGCTGCGCGAAATGGTGGCGCCGATCTTGATGGAAATCCGACGCTCTTTGATGCAATTACAAAAGCGAAGAAATCATCTATGCCCGCGGATAATATTGAACGTGCCGTCAAACGAGGAGCGGGCCTAGAGCTAGGTGCGGCGGATTACCAAACAATTATGTATGAGGGATATGGCCCGAGTGGTGTTGCAATAATGATTGAGTGTCTTACAGATAATCGAAATAGATCATCCTCTGAAGTTCGCGTTGCAGTTACACGAAATGGTGGAACTATGGCCGACCCAGGATCGGTTGCATACTTGTTTAATCGCAAAGGCGTGATTATCGTGAATAAAACTGCCGACCTCACCGAAGATTCAATTCTTGAGGCGGTCCTCGATGCTGGAGCCGAGGAGGTCAATGATTTAGGTACGGCCTTTGAAGTAGTAAGTGAGCCAAGTGGTTTAGTCCCAGTGCGTACTGCACTTCAAGGCGCAGGGATTGACTATGAATCGGCAGACTCCTCTTTTCTTCCTTCATTGCAGATTGAGCTCGATGCCGAGAGCGCCAAGAAAGTATTTGAACTCATAGATGCCATCGAAGAGCTCGATGATGTGCAGAATGTCTTTAGTAATTTTGATGTAAGTGATGAGGTTATGGCGAGCCTTGAGTAATGAAGTGGGTAAAACTCTAGGCTAGAACCCTTATTAAACGTGATGTAGTTAGGGTGGTGCGATGCGAGTTCTCGGTATTGATCCAGGTCTGACGCGCTGCGGTATTGGGATAGTCGAAGGCGCAGTTGGTCGTCCTCTAACAATGATTGGCGTTGGTGTGATTTTAACTCCATCTACTCTCGCACTTGAATCCCGCCTTCTTGAATTAGATACATCAATTAATGATTGGATCTCCGTATGGAGCCCAGATTGCATCGCAGTCGAACGCGTCTTTGCCCAACATAATGTTCGCACCGTCATGGGCACGGCTCAAGCCGCCGGAGTAGCGTTACTAATCGCAGCAAAATCAGGGATTCCAGTAATGATGCACACGCCTAGTGAAGTAAAAGCTTCAGTGACGGGCTCAGGACGTGCTAACAAAGCTCAAGTTGCACAGATGGTGGCCAAACTTTTGAACTTAACTGAGATTCCAAAACCGGTTGATGCCACTGATGCGTTGGCCCTTGCAATCTGTCATATTTGGCGGGGCGGGGCAACGGCAAAGATTGCATCAGCGTTATCTATTGAGCAGGCCCGACTGAGAAAACTACGCGCTTAAATGATTTCTACAGTAAATGGAGTTGTTCGAGCCGTTCACAGCGACCGCTTGATCGTTGAAGTTGGGGGAGTTGGCTTAAGCATTTTGGTTAACGCGCATACGGCAGCTGAAGTCAGTATTGGATCTCAGATACTTCTCTATACAACTTTAGTCGTGCGCGAAGACTCCCTCACGCTTTTTGGATTTGCACATGAAGAGGCACGCACGATATTTGAACTAGTTCAAACAGTTTCTGGAATCGGTCCGAAAGTTGCACTCTCTATTCTCGGAGCGCTGTCACCAGAAGATTTGGCTCGGGCGATAGCACACGATGATGTTGCATCTATCGAACGCGTGCCTGGCATCGGCAAAAAAGGCGCACAGCGATTAATTCTTGAGATGAAAGGAAAGTTAACATCACTGACTGGCTCTGCAGAATATCCGGCGCATCTTCCGGCATGGCGTGAGGATTTAGCTGGTGCATTGATCACACTTGGTTTTTCACCTAGAGATTCCGATGCAGCGATCACAGCTTTAGTTTCCAGATTAGCAAGTGATGGCATCGAGCCAAAAAACATTGCATTGGGCGATTTACTAAAAGATGCATTGGCGCATGGAAAGATTTCACGTGGCTGAGGATCGTTTACTGGGCTCAAGCATCAAAAGCGAAGAATCAGCCGTTGAACAGGCACTTCGCCCAACTAGCTTAAAAGAGTTTATTGGACAGCATCGAGTGCGGGAGCAGATCGATGTACTTCTTACTGCTGCGCGCCATCGCGGATCTTCTGCAGATCATATTTTGCTTTCTGGACCACCAGGTTTAGGAAAGACAACGTTGGCTCTTATTCTGGCTAGCGAGATGTCGGCACCGATTCGAATTACTAGTGGACCGGCGATTACGCATGCTGGCGATCTTGCAGCGATCCTGTCCTCACTAGTCGAGGGCGAAATTTTATTTCTCGATGAGATCCATCGATTACCGCGGCCCGCCGAAGAGCTTCTGTATTTGGCGATGGAGGATTTTAGAGTAGATGTCGTTGTCGGCAAGGGTCCTGGTGCCACAGCTATCCCGCTTTCACTTCCACATTTCACTTTGGTCGGAGCGACTACTCGTAGCGGTTTATTAACCAGCCCGCTGCGTGATCGCTTTGGTTTTACCGCGCATTTAGATTTTTACAGCGATAGTGAGTTAGCGCAAGTAATCAGCAGGAGTGCGCATTTACTAGATATTAAAATTGCAGAGGATGCAATCGTTGAAATATCTTCGCGCTCCCGTGGAACTCCTAGAATTGCCAATCGCCTTCTTCGCCGCGTTCGAGATTATGGTCAAGTTAAGGGCAGCGCTTTGATCGACCTTGAAGATACTCGCGCCGCACTTGAAATCTACGAAGTAGATGCTGCAGGTCTAGATCGCCTAGACCGAGGCGTGCTTACCGCTTTAATCGAGCGCTTTAATGGCGGCCCGGTTGGGTTATCGACGCTAGCAATTGCAGTTGGTGAAGAGGTTGAAACCGTTGAATCTGTGGCCGAGCCTTTCTTAGTAAGAAATGGCTTTATGGCCAGGACTCCGCGGGGGAGAGTGGCTACGGCGATGGGTTTTGCCCATATAGGACGAACACCACCTCCTCAACTCGCATCTCTTTTCGACACGCCTGCAAATGATGCCTAGACTCTGCCTCTATGTCCTCAACTAATAAACCCGTAAAGACGGCCACTCGCCCGAGCCGTTCGTTGGCCATCCTTGCCCTGGTAATCGTTGCTATGGCTGGAATCGCCTTTGTTCAAGGCGCGACCTCCGTTCGTCTTGGCTTAGATCTTCGAGGCGGAACATCAGTAACGCTCCAACCGCGAATAGCCCCTGGCGAGAGTGGAAAAGTTACGAATGAGGCGATTGATCAGGCCGTTTCGATTATTCGTCAACGCGTTAACTCACTGGGCGTAGCTGAATCTGAAGTTGCAGCGCAGGGAAGTGGAACTAGTCGTCAGATTGTTATCTCGGTTCCCGGAGATACTGGCCGTAGAGTTATTGAATTAGTTGGACAAACTGCAGAGCTTCGTTTTCGTCAAGTTCTTGCAAGTGCCGCGGCAACAGGCACTGCAGATCCTGCAGCAACTCCAACAGCTGGTGTGAGCGCAGAGGTAAATGCAGCGTTTGCAGCTCTAGATTGTACAAAGTTAGAAAATCTTCAGGGAACTGGAACTGATGCACCAACAGACACGATTGCTGTCTGCGATCGCGCAGGCACCACTAAATATATTTTAGCCCCAGCCGAAGTTTTAGGCCGTCAAATATCAAAAGCATCTGCTGGAATTGATACCCAAGGTGGAAGCGCTTGGTTTGTTAGTCTGACTTTTAACGGCGAGGGAACAACAGCATTTGGTGCACTTACCACTCGTGTAACAACATTGGTTGAACCACTTAATCAAGTCGCGATTGTTCTAGATGGTTTAGTTGTTTCATCTCCACGAATCACTGAACCAATTCCATCTGGAAATGCTCAGATTACTGGCAGCTTCACACAACTGGAAGCTCAAGATTTAGCGAATGTTTTAAAGTACGGCGCATTGCCATTGGCATTTGACCGTGGCGAAATTCAGCAGATCTCTCCAACTCTTGGTGCTGATCAACTCGATGCTGGTTTAATTGCAGGTGGACTTGGACTCATTCTCGTCTTTCTTTACTCGCTGCTTTACTACAGAGGTCTAGGCCTTGTAACGGTCGGCTCACTCCTAGTGGCAACCGCACTTGTATTGCTTCTCTTCTTACTTCTTGGAGAATGGATTGGATTTACGCTCACACTCGCTGGAATCGCGGGTGCAATCGTGGCTATCGGCGTTACTGCCGATTCATTCATTATCTACTTCGAACGTATTCGAGATGAGCTGCGAGAGGGTAAATCGCTTCGAACTGCCGTTGAAACTGGCTGGTTGCGCGCACGTCACACAATTTTAATCGCCGACTTCGTTTCGATTATTGCCGCATTACTTCTCTACTTCTTTGCCGTCGGCGGAGTTCGAGGCTTTGCATTTACTTTAGGTCTAACCACTTTGGTTGACCTCATTGTGGTCTTCACTTTCACGAAACCTCTTGTCACGATTCTTGCTCGATTGAATTTCTTTGCATCTGGTCACCGCTTCTCTGGCCTATCAGCTAAGAGCACAGGAACCCTGCTAGTTACTAAGGAGGCGTAATTCATGTCAAAATTTTCAGGTCTAGGTGGTCGTCTCTATCGCGGTGAAACATCAGTTGAATTCATTGGCCATCGACGTCGGTGGTATTCAATTTCAGCTTTCTTCATCCTGTTATCACTCGCAGCCCTTATATGGCAGGGCCTACATTTAGGCATTGAATTTAAAGGTGGATCTTCATTTACGGTTACTAAGCAAAGCGCTTCAATTGCCGATGCACGAGCTGCCGTTGATTCTGTTGGAATTTCCGGAGAAATAATCGTTCAAAATATCGGCACCGATAAAGTGCGCGTTCAAACTGCGGCCCTTGATAACCTTCAAAATAATGCCGTTCAGGATGCCCTTGCCGCAAAGTTTTCGGTAAGCGTAGAATCTATTGATACTCAGATCGTTGGACCATCGTGGGGTAAAGAAATTACTCGTAAGGCGGTCTATGGATTAATTGGTTTCTTGATTTGCGTCATGCTCTATCTTGCTATGGCATTTGAGCCGAAGATGGCAGTCGCGGCTATTGTGGCCGTTATACACGACGTCTTTATCACAGTCGGAATCTATGCACTGGTAGGATTTGATGTAACTCCAGCCACGGTCATTGGTTTTCTCACCATTCTTGGCTATTCGCTCTATGACACCGTTGTTGTCTTTGACAAGGTTCGAGAAAACACTCGAACCATAACGTCGACTTCAAAGAGCACATATTCTCAAGCGGTAAATTTGGCCGTTAATCAGACGATTGTTCGCTCCTTTAACACCTCTATTATTGCCTTACTTCCAGTTGGCTCAATCTTGTTTGTTGGTGCGGGTCTACTCGGTGCGGGAACGCTCAAAGATCTCTCACTTGCTCTATTTATTGGTTTAGCCGTCGGAACATATTCATCGGTCTTTATTGCACCTCCTGTGCTTGCACAGTTACGTGAAAAAGAGCCGGCGATGATTGCCCTGGCCAAGCGAGTAAATGGTCGAAGTGCAACGCCAGCGGTCTTTGCCGCCGCAGCACCAGTTACTGCAAAGATTGAAAACCGTGGTCCACGTAATCAACCAAAGCGCAAAGGTCGCAAGTAGGCAGCTCTTGTGGATACTTTGATTGCACCAGTATTAAGTGCGCTCAAAGAAAATCATGCGAATAGCAAGCTCGAGGATGTAGAGCGCGCCTTTCTCGTTGCACAAAAGGCACATTCGGGTCAACTACGTAAATCCGGTGAGCTCTACATTACGCACCCTGTTGCCGTTGCTAAAATCTTGGCGGAGTTGGGTTTAAATAGTGAAACGATTATCGCTGCGCTTTTGCATGACACCGTGGAAGACACTCCGTACTCACTCAAAGAGTTGCGACGAGATTTTGGCGATCAAATCGCTGATCTTGTTGACGGTGTTACTAAGTTAGATCGCCTTACATATGGTCCCACTGCCGAAGCTGAAACCGTCCGTAAAATGGTGGTAGCGATGTCTCGGGATATTCGTGTGTTGGTTATCAAGCTTGCAGACCGTCTTCACAATGCGCGAACCTGGAAATTTGTTTCACAGGAAAACGCTGAACGCAAAGCCCGTGAGACTCTAGATATTTATGCTCCATTGGCGCACCGGTTAGGCATGAATGCAATTAAGTGGGAGTTAGAGGATCTCTCGTTTGAAGTTCTTGAGCCTAAGAAATTTGAAGAGATTTCACGTTTAGTTGCCGAGCGATCACCGTCACGCGATTCTCTAACATCGCAGGTTATCGCTATCGTTACCGATGATCTAGCAAAAGATTCGATTCATGCAACGGTTACGGGTCGTCAAAAACATTTTTTTTCGGTCTATCAAAAAATGGTTATTCGAGGACGCGAGTTCAATGAAATTTATGATTTAGTAGGAATTCGAGTCTTGGTTGATGATGTGCGCGATTGTTACGCCGTATTAGGCTCTATTCATGCTAGATGGAGTCCAATTCCGGGGCGATTTAAAGATTACATCGCGATGCCAAAATTTAATCTCTATCAATCGCTTCATACAACGGTTATTGGACCGACTGGTAAAGCTATAGAGATTCAGATCCGAACCTTTGATATGCACTCGCGGGCTGAGTTCGGCATCGCAGCACACTGGAAATATAAGCAGGGACATGAAAATAACGAGAGTTCGCCGGAAATGTTATGGCTTCGCCAATTGCATGAATGGCAAAAGGAGACAGAAGATCCTTCGGAGTTCCTTGAGGCGTTGCGCTTTGATTTAGGTTCACCCGAGGTCTTCGTATTTACGCCAAAGGGGAGTGTTGTCGCACTTCCTGGGGGTTCGACTCCAGTGGACTTCGCTTTTTCCGTTCATACCGATGTAGGCATCCGATGTGCTGGGGCGAAAGTGAATGGACGGTTAGTTCCACTTGAATCTCGGTTAAGTAATGGTGATGTTGTAGAGATTTTAACTAATAAGGGCGAGCATGCAGGTCCGAGCCGAGATTGGCTCAACTTTGTACAGAGCCCTCGCGCACGTTCAAAGATAAAGGCATGGTTTAGCAAAGAGCGCAGAGAAGAGGCGATTGATGCTGGCCGTGAATCAATCGCTCGCCAAATGCGCAAAGCCGGTCTGCCGTTGCAAAAGATATTTGCTGGTCACTCACTTCTAGAGCTAGCCCATGATCTTCACTACAGCGATATCGAAGGTCTTTACTCTGCAGTTGGTGATGGACATGTTTCGGCGACATCGATAATTGATAAGTTAGTCGTCGCACTCGGCGCGGATGACTCTCATCCTGAACCAACTATGGATGTTCTGCCAACTCGTGCGCCGGTAAGTCGTAGGTCAAGTAATGCCGTAGATGTTGAAGGCGCCGATGATGTACTCGTTAAACTCGCACGTTGCTGCACACCTGTACCAGGTGATGACATCATGGGCTTTATTACTAAAGGCAGTGGCGTTTCCATACATCGAAGTGATTGTGTTAATGCCGGGGATTTAGTAACAAATCAGTTCGATAGAGTTGTGGAAGTAAAATGGCGAGCAGGAGCCGGCTCAATTTTCCTAGTTAACATTCAAGTGGAAGCGCTAGATCGCGCATCACTTCTTGCCGATGTGACACGTACGCTTTCGGATCAACATGTGAATATTTTAAGTGCCTCTGTAAGTACGTCAAAAGATCGCACAGCTTTTTCACGCTTTACTTTTGAAATGGCCGATGCAACGCACTTAGATGCCGTCTTAGCAGCGGTGCGTACAATCGAAGGCGTCTACGACGTCTATAGAACAACTAATAATTAAATTAGCTAAACTCGGCCAAACTCTTTTCGGCCTCTGCGAGCCACACTCTTCGAGCCGCCGCAGACTCTAAAGCCTCGGTCGCCTTCTTGGTATTGCCCGCAGCCTGCGATTTAGCCGCAGTTTTTTCATAGTTTTCGATTGAATCGGTTAATTGCTTTACTACTTCTAGAGCTCTGGCCTTTGCAGCTGGGTCACTCTTGCGCCAATTGTCGGCTTCGGCCGCTTTAACCGCAGCTTCAACTGCCTGCACACGAGCGTCGAGTGAGGCGCGCTTATCGCGATGGGTCATACCAATTTTGCTCCACGCGTTCATGTGCTCACGTAGCGCCTTTTTAGCCTCATCTAACTTCGTTATTGGCAGAATTGCTTCGATGAGTACGACAAGTTCTTCGCGCTTTATCAAATTACTTGCCATTGTTACATCGCGTTTTTCTAGATCTGCATTTTTTGCAGTAAAGAACTGATCTTGCGAGGCTTTAAAACGTGCCCACATCTTTGCATCATCACTTGGCTTGCCTCGACCCGTTGCTTTCCAAGCATCCATAAGTGTTTTAAAACGCTTAGCTGTTGGTACCCAATCAGTTGATGTGGCTAGGCTTTCAGCTTCGGTGATAATCGCTTTTTTTGCCTCAGAGACAACGCTCTGGACCGCTTCAAGGGCGGCAAAGTGAGTGCGACGGCGCTTATCAAATTTGTTGCGCGAGGATGAGAAACGCTTCCAAAGTTCGGCATCTGCGGCTTTATCTAAACGTGGCGCGGATTTCCACTCATCTAATAGAGTTTTTAATCGATCTCCCGTGCTCTTCCATGACTCACTCATCGCTAATGATTCAGCCTCAGCAACTATTTTCTCTTTCTCAATTAAGATTTGTTCAAGGCGAGCTTTCTTTGCCGCAGTTTCAGCGGCTTTTTTAGCCTCATAGGCTTCGCGATGTCCTTCAATCAATGGCTCGATCTGCTCAACCGATGCAGAGAGTGCCTCTAAATCGCCAACAGCATTTAACTCTTTAATCGCATCTCGCAATTTCTTTACTGCGATATAGGCATCGGATGGAACTAGCGCTCCGCTTTTAACACGTGCCGCCAACAACGCTACTTCAGCGGCGAGCATTTCAAATTTACGGACAAAGTATGTAAGTGCCTCTTCCGGTGATTTCCCCGGATATGAACCAACGGCTTTTTCGCCGCTTGATGTTCGAACATAGACTGTTCCATCGTCGTCTACTCGCCCAAATGCTGCAGGATCTCCAATCAGCGCGCTTGCCGCTGTTGCTATAGGAAGTGGATGTATATCGGTCATGGTGGTGATCCTTTCAGCGCGTTGTTCAAGTGAACGTCGCTATGTATGGCGCGGGCTCTTTGAGGTCAGCCTCAAAGCGCGTGAATTCTGCGTTTATGTAGGGTAAAAGGTACCCTGTACTCGCCTGATAGCGTCAATCGGGCTTATGGCAAGGGATAAGGGGTTTAAAGATGCTTGTAGCCTCATTTGCCGCCCCTATGTTTGCAACTAATTGCTGGGTCATTGCCAGCGCCCCAGGAGCTGAGTGCATAGTGATTGATCCGGGGATGCCCGATGTGAGCCATCAGCTATCTGCCATTCTCGATGAGTTTAATCTCAAGCCCGTCGCTATTTTTGCTACCCATGGCCATTTGGACCACACTTTTTCGATTACACCCATCGCCGATGGATATGAGATTCCGGCATATATCCATAGTCAAGATCGGCTCGCACTTGCCCATCCCGAGCGCTGCCTGTCGCCAGAATTTGCCGCGACATTGGCAGGCATGGAGTTTGTTGAGCCAAGAGATGTAAGAGAATTGCGAAATGGAGAGCTGCTTGAAATTGTCGGGCTCACAATTACTTCCATACATGCACCAGGCCATACGGCGGGCTCATTGATGTTCGAAATTTCCAATGAACTGCTCATTAGCGGTGATGTTCTCTTTGCAGGTTCGATTGGCCGCACTGATTCACCGACTGGTTCGGCTAAGGATATGGAGGAGAGTTTGCGAAAAAAAATCCTTCCCCTTAGCGACCATCTACGGGTATTACCTGGACATGGGGATGAAACAACGATTGGTCGCGAACGAAAATACAATCCTTACTTGAACTCACTTAAGGCGCGCTACTAATGGCTCGAGCGAGAATTCAAGCCCCCAAAGGGGTCAGCGAATATGTTCCGCCACGATCGAAATTATTTGAGTTCGTTCGTGAATCTCTGATTGCACCTGCCCGTCTAGCGGGATATCAACTCATGGAGCTACCTGTTTTTGAAGATACCGAACTTTTTACTCGAGGAGTTGGCGCATCAACTGATGTGGTGACAAAAGAGATGTACACCTTTACCGATAGGGGAGATCGCTCGATTACTTTGCGCCCTGAAGGAACAGCGGGAGCTATGCGCGCAGTTATAGAGCATGGTCTTGACCGAGGTCGCCTGCCAGTAAAGATTTGGTATTCAGGTGCTTATTTTCGCGCCGAACGCCCGCAAGCCGGACGTTACCGTCAATTCTATCAAGTAGGTATTGAAGCAATTGGTTTAGATGATCCGGCAATTGATGCTGAAGTTATTGCTATCGCCGATGCTGGCTTCAAATCAATTGGGTTGAAACAGTATCACTTAGAAATTACCAGCCTTGGTGATGCACAATCGCGTGCGGCACATCGTGTCGATCTTCTGAAATATATTTCAACTCTTGATTTAGATGAAACTACTGCGTCTAGAGCTTTGATAAATCCTCTTCGGTTATTTGATGATAAACGAGAAGTAATGCAAAAGGCCATGGCGCAGGCACCTGTTTTGATGGACTATCTAAGTGATGCATCTCTTCAACATTTTGAAGCGGTGAAGAGTTATCTAGATGCATTAGGCATTTCATATCAACTTAATCCACGAATGGTACGAGGTTTGGATTACTACACGGGTACTACCTTTGAGTTTGTACATGATCTCTTAGGTGCTCAATCTGGCATCGGCGGGGGTGGCCGCTACGATGGATTGATGGCCGAACTTGGAGGTCAAGAACTCTCCGGAATTGGTTTCGGTCTTGGGATTGACCGAGCGTTGTTGGCAGCCGAGGCTGAAGGAGTAATTTCAATCGATGGCTTTGTTTCGGATTTATTCATTATTCCGCTGGGCGATGGCGCAATGCAGAGAGTTTTGGAGTTAGCTACACAATTACGAGGCGCAGGAAAAATAGTTGAAATAGCCTTCGGTGACCGCTCTTTAAAAGCTGCAATGAAGGCTGCCGATAAGAGTGGTGCACGAAATGTCGTGGTAATTGGCGATGAAGAGATTGCTTCTCAAAGCGTTGAACTGAAAAATATGAACACCGGCGTATCGGTTTCAGTTACAATTGCATCCTTAATCGACGCACTGTAGAAAGCGAAACCACACTCATTATGTTAAGAAGTCACGATGCAGGCACGCTGCGCAAATCTGATGCCGGTACAGTAGTTACTTTGGCAGGCTGGGTTTCGCGACGCCGCGATCATGGTGGTGTGGCATTTATCGATCTTCGCGACGCATCCGGTTCGGTTCAGGTTGTGATTCGGGATGAGAAAATCGCAGGCGCACTTCGTGCAGAGTGGTGTTTGCAAATCACTGGTGAAGTTCTCGCAAGGCCAGCAGGAAATGAGAATTCGAATATTCCAACTGGTGAGATTGAAGTCATGGGAGACACAGTTGTAGTCCTGAGTGAATCAGCCCCGCTTCCATTTCCTATTGATAGCGGCAATGACTCAGATATTGGTGAAGAAGTTCGCCTTAAGTATCGCTACTTGGATCTACGCCGGGAAAAACCTGCGGCCAACCTTCGACTTCGTTCAAAGGTAACTTCAATAATTCGACGTGTTATGGAGGATGAGTCGTTTCTTGAGATTGAAACGCCATATCTGACACGTTCAACGCCAGAAGGTGCGCGTGACTTCCTTGTGCCGGTTCGGCTCCAACCTGGAAGCTGGTATGCCCTGCCACAGTCTCCACAACTCTTTAAACAGTTATTGATGGTTGCAGGAATGGAAAAGTATTACCAGATAGCCCGTTGTTTCCGTGACGAAGATTTCCGTGCAGATCGCCAGCCTGAATTCACTCAGTTAGATATTGAAATGTCCTTCATTGATCAAGAGGATATTTTGGCTGTGGCTGAAAAAATCGTTGCCAAAATTTGGAAAGAAACCGTTGGTTACACAATCGAGTTGCCATTGAAACGCATGACATATGCCGAAGCTATGTCGCGATATGGATCAGATAAGCCAGATCTTCGTTTTGGCAATGAACTCACAGAGCAGACTAAATTCTTTGCAGAAACAAGTTTTAGGGTTTTCCAAGCACCCTATGTTGGCGCAGTTGTGATGCCAGGGGGAGCAACTTCGCCTCGGCGCGAACTTGATGCGTGGCAAGAGTGGGCCAAAGCCCGGGGCGCAAAGGGTTTGGCCTATATTTTGGTTGATGCCGATGGTGCTTTAGGTGGACCCGTTGCTAAAAATTTGAATGAGAGTGAGTCCGCTGGAATTGCCGCAGCAACCGGAGCTAAACCTGGCGATGCAATCTTTTTTGCCGCAGGCGAGCGCAGTGCATCGCTGAATCTTTTAGGTGCTGTCCGACTTGAAATTGGAAAGCGTTGTGGACTTATTGCAGACGATTCGTGGGAGTTTTTGTGGGTTGTCGATGCACCGATGTTTGAACCAACAGATAACGGGGGATGGACCGCTGTTCATCACCCCTTCACCGGTCCAAAACCTGAGTTTGCATCTAGTTTTGCCACTGACCCTGAGCATGCGCTGGCATATGCCTACGACATAGTTTTAAATGGAACAGAGTTAGGTGGGGGCTCGATTCGTATTCATGATCAGAAAATGCAGAGCGAAGTCTTTCGCGTTATCGGTTTAAGTGACGAGGAAGCGGCATCGAAATTTGGATTCTTGCTCGAGGCATTCAATTATGGTCCGCCTCCCCATGGTGGAATTGCGTTGGGTCTTGATCGAGTCTGCGCCTTACTGACTGGATCCGATTCAATTCGCGAAGTTATCGCTTTTCCAAAGACGGCGAGCGGGGGAGATCCTTTAACTGGAGCTCCTACTCCTATTACTGCCGCTCAACGAAAAGAGAGCGGTATCGATGGCGCAGCGAAGAACACTCCTCAGGTAGGCTAGTTACATGGGACCAGGTGGAATTGCAACTATCATCGCAGCGAGCGGACTCTTAATTATCGCTATCGCTATCAGTTATGTCGTAATCAGGGTCGGCCGATTTATCGATGAGGCTAAGCTCTCACTTAAATCTCTGACCAATGAGACCGCACCTCTTATTGAAGAGGTTCACACAACTGTCACTCTTGTTAACGGACCACTTAAGAGCTTCAATAAAATCACAAAAAACGCTGAAGATATCTCAGACAAAGTAGCTAACGCAACGAACTCCTTTATGAATAAGAACGGCTCTGCAGTTAAAGTTGCTGGAGCGATTTTGGCCGCGGCATCCAAGAAAAAGTCACGCTCTAAGAATAAGTCTGAGTGATCACAGTACGTGGAATCCGCCGAGATCCGTGCGCGCTGGCTGCGTTTTTTTGAGAGTGATAATCGCCAAGGACTAACCCATGACGTCGTACCTTCGGCCTCACTTATCGCCGATGATCCGAATCTACTTTTAGTCAATGCTGGGATGGTTCCTTTTAAACCATATTTCTTAGGTGAAGTTACACCACCTTTTGTACGCGCAACTTCAGTACAAAAATGTGTTCGAACATTAGATATTGATGAAGTTGGAAAAACTACTCGTCATGCATCATTTTTCCAGATGTGTGGAAATTTCTCGTTCGGCGATTATTTTAAAGAGGGTGCTATCTCACTTGCCTGGGAGCTATTGACTCGAGCAATCGATGATGGCGGTTATGGTTTTTCTCCAGATAAATTATGGGTAACGGTCTTCCTAGATGATGATGAAGCCGCCGATATTTGGCATAGAAAAATTGGCTTACCCTCAGAGCGAATTCAACGAATGGGTATGGAGACCAATTTTTGGTCGATGGGTGTACCTGGTCCATGTGGACCCTGTTCTGAAATTTATTATGACCGTGGACCTGCTTACGGAAAAGATGGTGGGCCCATTGCCGATGAGAATCGATTTATGGAGATTTGGAACTTAGTATTCATGCAGAATGAACGTGGAGTGGGTAGCGGTAAAGATGACTTCCCGATTCTCGGTGAATTACCTGCAAAAAGTATTGACACGGGCCTTGGTCTTGAACGTGTAACTTCGATTTTACAGGGTGTAGAAAATATCTACGAGATTGATACAACGATGCAGATTCTTAAAAAAGCATCAGAGTTAACGGGTGTGAAGTACGGGGCATCAGAGAACTCTGATATCTCATTGAGAGTTATTGCTGATCATGCACGTACATCTGCGATGCTCATTGGTGATGGCGTAACTCCCGGTAATGAAGGTCGAGGATATGTACTGCGTCGCATGATGCGCCGAACGATTCGCAATATGCATTTACTCGGCTCCATGGATCCCATCATGTCCGAACTAACTGTTGCTGCCATTGGTGCTATGGGTCCCCAATATCCTGAGTTAATTTCAGATAAAGTGAGAATTCTCTCCGTTAGTGTTTCCGAAGAAGAAAGTTTCTTACAAACGTTAAAGAGTGGAACAACAATCTTCGATGGTGCAACCGCGGCCTTGAAGAAGAGCTCACTATCGATTTTGCCCGCTGCCGAGGCCTTTAAACTCCATGACACATATGGTTTTCCTTTTGATTTGACGTTGGAAATGGCACGCGAAGAGGGCCTTGACGTCGACGAGGTAGGTTTTAGACGATTAATGCAGGAGCAAAAAGATAGGGCCAAAGCCGATTCTCGCGCCAAAAAGAGTGGGCATACCGATGTTAGCCAATATCGCGCAATCGCTGATAAAAACGGAAAGAGTGAATTCTGCGGTTACACATCGACCACAAGTGAATCTTTAATTACTGGACTACTCGTTGATGGAGTTTCGGTAAATAACGTTGATGCTGGCTTTGACGTTGAGGTTATCTTAAATCGCACGCCTTTCTATGCAGAAGGTGGTGGTCAGTTAGCAGATGGTGGACAAATTTCCTTAGCCAACGGCGCCCTTATTGAAATCGAGGATGTACAAACGCCAGTTCCGGGAGTTTTTGTTCACCGTGGTCGAGTAGTCACCGGTAGCGTCGAAATCGGTAGTCAAGCTCTAGCTCACATTGATGTGGAACGTAGAGCTGCGATTTCTCGGGCACACACAGCAACACACATGGTACATAAAGCTTTCCGCGAAATTTTAGGGGAGACGGCCACGCAAGCCGGATCCGAGAACTCACCGGGACGCTTCCGCTTCGATTTTCCTTCGACCGGAGCGGTACCAGAGAGTGTAATTAACGAAGTTGAATCTCGAGTAAATACTTTGTTGCTAGATAATTTGCAAGTTACCGCCGAAACCATGTCTCAGGCCCAGGCTAAAGAGATCGGTGCAATGGCCCTATTCGGTGAAAAATATGGCGATGTTGTTCGTGTCGTAAGCGTAGGAGATTGGGCACGCGAGTTATGCGGTGGTACTCATGTACTTGCATCTGGAGAATTAGGTGTTGTTAAATTATTGAACGAGTCTTCTATCGGTGCAGGTGTACGTCGAGTTGAAGCCTTAGTAGGCGTTGATGCATACAAGTTTTTAGCACGTGAACATATTTTGCTTAACTCATTAACTGACTTAATTAAAGGTGCACGTGTTGAAGAACTGCCTGAGCGAATTTCGGATTTACTCTCAAGAATGAAGGATATTGAGAAGGAGATTGCTGCACTTCGATCTGCAGGTGCTTTTGCTCAAGTGAAGGAGATAGCTAAAACCGCTATAGACATCAATGGAGTTTCAACGATCGTGGCTCTTCTCAATGATGGAATCTCAGGTGAGGATTTAAGAAAAATTGCATTGGAGCTACGAGCACAATCATCGGTGAGTGTCGTAGCGCTCATTAGTGTTAATGACTCCAAACCAGTTTTAGTAGTGGCAGCAAGTGATGGAGCTCGGAATCTCGGAGTTAAGGCAGGTGCATTAGTTAAAATTGGTTCAACCATTCTTGGCGGCGGTGGCGGCGGTAAAGATGATTTTGCACAAGGTGGCGGCACAGATGCATCGAAAGCCGTCCAGGCCCTGGAAGCGATCACCACCGCACTTAAAGGGTAATTGCGCGTATGCAAAGAGGTCGCCGTATTGCCTTTGATTATGGCGATCTTCGAATTGGTATCGCATCGTGTGACGCCGATGGGATTTTGGCGTCACCTCTAACAACTCTACAAAGTACTGATAAGAAGTTGAAGATTAAACTGCTAGAAATTTTCCGAGAGATAGAACCCATCAAAATCTATATAGGAAAGCCGTCAAATATGGATGGCAGTTCTGGATCGGCTGTTGATAAATCTTTGGAGTTCCGGGATTTTCTTCTAACTTTGACGAATTCTCCTATAGAACTTATAGATGAACGGCTATCGACGGTGAGTGGCGCCAGAAGTTTGCGTGATTCCGGAGTACGTGCGAAGGAATCGAAATCTCGGATTGATGAAGCCGCTGCAGTAGCAATTTTAGAGTTTGCACTCTCGATTGAAAAGAATCGAACGTGAAAATCAGGCCAGTTATATTGGCGATGGTCTTTGTTCTTGCATTGACCTACTCACTTCACCAGATTCGAAGCAATACTTCAACAACACCAGATTTTGCTACTCGCGTGATTGGCGTTAATGAGCCTGAGGTAGTTGTGGACATCGCATCCGGTGCAACGGGTTACGAGGTGGCAGAACTTCTATTTAAAAATAAAGTTACAAAATCGGTTTCAGCATATTTTAAAGTCGCTGTTGCGGATAGAAACTCCGAAAAAGTATCTCCCGGCTCTCATCGACTCACTTTATCCATTTCTGCGGCGCAAGCACTTGAACAGTTACTTGATCCGACGCGCATTCCAAATCTGATCAAAGTATTTGAAGGCGCGTGGAGTCAGGAGATAGTTGATTCATTGCTTATATATGGGTTTAAGAAAGTTGAGGTATTGCAAGCTCTCGATTCGCTGATTCTCCCGTCAGGATTTAGTAATCCAGAGGGTTTACTTTTCCCCGCTCAATATAGTTTTCCGCGGCAAACCAGTGCGCTTCAGGTGCTCCAAGCAATGGTGAATCGTTTTCGAAGCGAAAAATTTGGACAGGATATTCTTAACGCATCAGGCACATATACTCCATTACAATTATTGACAATTGCTTCCATTGTGCAAGCCGAAGGCGACACTGCAGATTTCAGTAAAGTTGCTCGCGTAATTTTGAATAGACTCGAAATTTCTATGCCGCTTCAGATGGATTCAACTGTCCATTATATTAAAAAAGTTCGTGGTCAAATATTTTTGAGTACTTCATCAACACTCATAGATTCCCTTTACAACACGTATAAGAGATATGGCTTACCACCGACCCCAATTGGAAATCCAGGGGTGCGCGCAATGGAGGCGACGATAAATCCTGCCGTTGGAGATTGGCTCTATTTCATTACCGTTGCACCCGGAGATACTCGATTCACTGCCTCTCACGACGAGTTTCTTTCGTGGAAGTTTTTGTATCAAAAAAATAGAAAGGCGGGTGCATTCGATTGATTAAAGCGGCCGTTCTTGGTTCACCGATTTCCCACTCCTTAAGTCCATTACTTCATACGATTGCATATACTGAACTTGGTCTCGAGAGTGAATACACTCGAATAGATGTTAAATCGGGAGAGCTGAAAAATTTCCTGGAAAATTGCGGGTCAACATGGTCAGGTTTTTCGCTTACGATGCCGCTGAAGGAAGAGGTGTTGGATTTTTCCACTAATGTTTCACCATTGGCTGCACGAATACGAAGTGCAAATACCTTAATACAAAACCCGTTACAGACTTGGAACGCTTCAACCACTGATGTCTCGGGCTTTACTCATGCATTATCAGCACATGGAAAAGATGCCGGCGGTGATGTTCTTATTATCGGTGGTGGCGCTACGGCGCGAGCAGCGGTTTCTGCATGTGATGGAGTTTCATCTCGAATAAGCGTTATGGTCCGCTCATTATCTAGAGCGAACGAGATTTCAAACTCCGTTGAATTTTCCGACCTAGAGTTCGTAGAGTGGGGCGATACAAAGCTCTTTGAAACGGCCGATTTAATTATCTCAACGGTTCCAGAGGGTGTTTCTGACTCACTCGTTAAAAAATTCCCAGCAAAGCCGGCAGGTATCTTCTTTGACGTCCTTTATAAACCATGGCCAACCATGGCGTTGAAAGCTTGGAGCGACCTAGGAGGTCAGGTTGTGGATGGTTTAGATCTTTTAATCCATCAAGCTATCGATCAGGTGGCAATTTTTTCAGATCACTATGTTGAACGCACAAGTATGGCGCCGCTGATGCGAAGGCATGGTCTAAAAGCGCTGGGTCCGTCCACATAGGTTTTATTCAATATTTTCTCACCTCGTATCATCTATTCATGTTTGTACTTGCGATTTTTGCGATTCCAGTATGCATCTCTGACTGGCGCTATCGCCGGATTCCGAATATCTATCTCATTTTCATGCTCTATCTCGTTCTTGCTATACGTCTCTTTTTCCCTCTGAATTCCATTGCGGTAATCTCTGGAACCGCGGTGTGTGCAGTTCTGCTGTGCAAGGTGGGAATGGGGGCTGGAGATGCCAAACTCTTAGTAATTACAGCGCTAGCCCTGAATCTGCCGAATTTTGGTGCATTGCTGCTATTGGCAACGTGTGTTTATGCAGCGGCAATTCTGCAAATAATTCTCATGTGGCTATATTCGGCACAATTGCCTAGAAGTATTCCACTTGCTTTTGCAATTTTTTCTGGTTCGGTACTCTATTTGGCTGCAGACATGAGCACATCTCTGCGACAATACGCAGATGCGTTGGTTAACAGCTGGTGAATCTCATGGTCAGGCCCTTAGTGCAATTATTGAAGGGATGCCTGCCTCGGTTGCCATTACTACCGCCGACATTAATTATCATCTAACACGAAGGCGTTTAGGCTTTGGACGTGGAGCTCGGCAAAATTTTGAGGCCGATAAGACCACGATTCTTGGTGGAATTCGATTGGGATTAACGCAGGGCGGACCTATTTCGATTCAGATCGACAACTCCGAGTGGCCTAAGTGGGAAAAGATTATGTCGGCAGATCCTATAGAGGTTGAAGAAATCGAAAATCTAGCCCGTAACGCGCCTTTGACTCGTCCGCGACCGGGCCATGCAGATTTAGTAGGAATGCAAAAATATAATTTAAATGATGCACGGCCGATTCTTGAACGTGCCAGTGCTAGAGAAACTGCTTCTCGCGTAGCACTCGGTGCTGTTGCACGTATTTTCCTTGAACAAAGTGTTGGTATTACGATTTTAAGTCATGTTCTTTCAATCGGCGCCGTCCGTGTACCTGGTACGACCCCGCTTCCACAAGCTGGTGATATGAAGCGAATTGATGAAGATCCAGTTCGATGCGCCGATCCAATCACGAGTGCGCTTATGATCGCAGAAATTGAGAGCGCGCATTCAGATGGAGATACTCTGGGCGGAGTTGTAGAGGTTTTAGCGTTTAATATGCCGCCCGGACTTGGCTCTCACGTTCATTGGGATCGCCGTTTAGATTCGCGATTGGCCGGTGCGCTTATGGGAATTCAAGCAATTAAAGGCGTCGAACTAGGAGATGGCTTTGAAACCGCTTCGAGGCGGGGGAGTGTCGCCCACGATGAGATTGAGAAATCTAGTGATGGGCGAATCGTTCGTCGAAGCGATCGAGCCGGCGGTACCGAGGGCGGAATGTCTAATGGTGAAATCTTGCGCGTTCGAGCGGCGATGAAACCAATTTCAACTGTTCCAAAAGCTTTAGACACTATTGATGTAGCTACGGGTTTACCTGCAAAGGCAATAAATCAGCGTTCAGATGTCTGTGCAGTTCCTGCCGCGGGGGTAGTGGCCGAAGCAATGGTCGCACTTGTCTTAGCCGAAGCGGTACTTGAAAAATTTGGCGGAGATAGCGTGAGTGAGACTAAACGAAACTTCGAAAGCTATATGCAGAACTTAAATTTTAAGTAGGTCGTGCACGTGCCATATGCAATCCTCATTGGTCCACCTGGGAGTGGAAAAAGTAGCGTGGGTAGAGCTCTGGCAAAAACAGTTGGAGTTGGCTTTATTGACTCAGATAATGTGGTGGAAAAGAAGTCGGGTCGAAAGATTTCAGATATTTTCGTGGATGATGGCGAAGCGGTGTTTAGAGATTTAGAGTTTGAAGCGCTCACCGCATCCTTAAAAGATACCAGCTCTGTTCTCTCGCTAGGAGGTGGAGCGCCCATCTCTGAGCGTTCGCAAGCCGCACTTACCGGGATGGGATATCCAATAGTTTTTCTTGATGTTTCTCTATCGGTTGCCGCGCCGCGTGTAGGTTTTAATCGCGATAGACCCTTACTTCTTGGAAATCCACGTGCTCAGTGGCAAAGCCTCTACGACACAAGGCGTCCTATTTATGAGAAATTAGCGACAATGGTAATTAAAGTTGATTCTATGAGCATTGATGAGATAGTTCGCAGAATTAAATCGGGGATATAAGTGAAATTAATAAAGGTCAAGGCCGAACACGAATACAACGTGATAGTTGATTGTGATTGGAGAACCCAACTTCTTGCCCTTGCAAAGAACAGAACTAGAATAGGGATTGTTCACACTCAAGAGATGGCATCTTCCGTCGAATTTAATTGCGATAGTGAGGTTTTCTATTTCACTGTTCCAGATGGCGAAGAGGCTAAGAGTTTTAAGAATCTGGCTTCACTCTGGAGCTGGCTTGCCTCTTCTGGCTTCACGCGCTCTGACTTAATTGTCGGAGTTGGAGGAGGGGCAGTTACAGATGTCTCTGGTTTTGCTGCCGCAACGTGGCTTCGTGGTATTGATTGGGTCGCCGTTCCAACGAGTATTGCGGGAATGGTCGATGCCTCTGTCGGAGGGAAAACGGGAATAAATAGTGAGTCTGGAAAGAATTTAATTGGCGCTTTTCACTCTCCAATCAGTGTTCTCATCGATACATCGTGGTTGTCGACGCTTTCAGATCGAGATTTTTGTGCGGGCATGGCCGAAGTAGTCAAATGTGGTTTTATTGCCGATAAGCAAATCTTAGATTCCTTAGCTGGAAAAGAGTTTTCTGCCCTTCGCGAAGATTTACCAACTGTGATTGCACTTATTAGCGCGGCCGTATCAGTTAAGGCGGCAGTGGTTTCAGAGGATTTCAAAGAGAGCTTTGGTAGAGAGATTCTCAATTACGGTCACACTCTTGGTCACGCTGTAGAAATGCACTCCAAATACTCACTGCGTCACGGAGAAGCCGTCTCCATCGGTTTGGTGTATGCCGCAGAGCTAGCTCACTTAAAGGGGCTTTTGAGCAAGGAGTTAGTTGATGCCCATCGCGAAATTTTAAGCGGTCTTAATCTACCAATTTCATATCCGCGTGCTGCATGGCCAGATTTACTGCCGATGTTTGCATTGGACAAGAAATCACGTGGCACAGTGATGCGTTTTGTAGCTATCTCCGATATTGGAGCGTGCATTCGCATTGAGGGAGTGAGCCAGAACGAACTCTTGGCCGCTTATGAGAGAGTTAGCTCATGAATATTTTAGTAATCAATGGTCCAAATCTTGCGCGCCTGGATATTCGAGACTCTTCAGTGTATGGAGATCTCAATTATGGAGAGTTAAAGAGTTTAATCGAAAGCGCAGCGATGCAACATGGTTTATCCGCCGATGTTCGGCAAAGTGATGATGAGGCGACGATTATTGGTTGGCTACATGAAGCGGCTGATTTAAATCTGCCGGTGATAATTAATCCTGCAGCTTTCACTCATTACTCTTTTGCTATACGCGATGCCGCAGAGTTAGTGAAATCTCCTTTGATAGAGGTACATCTGTCTAACCCAATGGCGCGAGAAGAGTTTCGCCATACATCAGTCATATCGGGAGTTGCACATGGAACGATTGCAGGATTTGGCCCGAATTCATATGTATTAGCAATAATTGCGCTTAAAAACCTGATTGGTTAGGCGAACTGAGCACTATCAATGAGCAGGTATCCTTAACCCCTTGCTATCACAACGGATAGCCGATTTTACTCAATGAGTGGAGCTTTAACTGTGGCAACTACAGCTGATTTGAAAAATGGAATAACTCTAGATATCGAAGGACAGCTGTGGAATGTTATTGAATTTCAACATGTGAAGCCAGGAAAAGGCCCAGCTTTCGTGCGTACAAAGTTAAAATCAGTTTTGACTGGCAAGGTGATTGATAGAACTTTCAATTCTGGAGTCAAAATTGATATTGAAATACTAGAAAAGCGCGATATGCAGTTCCTGTATAAAGAGGGTGAAGATTTTGTATTTATGGATGCAAAAACTTTTGATCAAATGACAATTTCAATGGCAACTGTCGGTGAAATGTCTAATTACATGCTGGAAAATACCGACGCAGTCGTCGCCGTTCATGATGGCAATCCCTTGTACATTGAATTAGCTGCGGCAGTACCTCTAAAGATTACGTATACCGAGCCTGGAATTCAGGGAGATCGTTCTTCGGGAGGAACTAAGCCTGCAACCGTTGAAACTGGAATTGAGATTCAAGTCCCATTGTTTATTAAGCAGGATGAGATTGTTATGGTGGATACTCGTGATGGCTCTTATCAAGGCCGCGCTAACTAGTGTCGGCTCGCAGTAAGGCAAGAAAGGCAGCGCTGGATCTCCTGTACGAGGCCGATATACGTGGCACAAATGCTGTAGAGACACTTGCTCTGCGTGATGTAGAGGAAGAGGGTCCAGATGCTAGACCTATTCGTGAATACACACGCGAATTAGTTGTCGGTGTAGGCAGTAACTATCGTAAAATCGATGAACTCATTACGACATATGCTCAAGGCTGGGATATGGATCGTTTGCCGGCAGTAGATAGAAATATTCTTAGGATCGGAATCTTTGAGATTCTCTGGGCTACATCGATTCCGGATGGAGTTGCCATCGATGAGGCTCTAGTTCTTGCTAGAGAGTTATCAACCGATAACTCTGCCGGTTTTATCCATGGAGTCCTAGGAAGAATCTCATCAATTAAAGAGAGCCTGGCTATTTAGCTTCAATGAGTAATCTGTGTGAGCGCAGGATTTCTTCTAACTCATGCTGATGTATTCCAATCGCCGCGGCGAGGAGAGTCATATCGCTACTTCGCAGTGAAATTAGTTCGCCATTCCAATCATTTCGAAGTTTTATAATCTCTCCGGTGAAAGTAACTGCGCTTCGCAGAGTTGAATTCAGTCGAGGAGATAGTGTGGAATCTGCCATAATCATTCGAATTCGACGCAGATCTAGAGTTACTGGATTAGTTTTTCCGGCCGGTTTTTCAGGCTCCTCCAAGAGGTAGCTCAGCGGTACTCCATAAAACTCTGCAATTACTATCGCCATGCGCACGCTTAACGTGCGATCGCCCCTTTCATATGAACCAAGAACTACGGCTCGAATACGGCGGTTACTTGCTACTTCTACTTCATGGAGCGTTAAACCCTTCGCAATACGAATTGCGCGGACTCGTGATGAAACAAGCTCAATTGTTGTCATACGAGTGAGATTACTGCGGCGCTAAGACACGGCGAATTTCTTATCCACACCCTTCGCTGAGCCGGTGATATAGTACCCACGTATCCTTTAACGACCCGTCCTGAGAGATGGGGAAGGAGTTTTTTTTATGAGCGTTGCTCTGCATGCACCTGATATTTCTCGTGCGTTGATACGTATATCCCACGAAATCTTAGAGGCCAATTCGGATTCATCACAGATCACTCTCTTAGGTATTCCAACTCGAGGGGCACATCTTGCCCTTCGAATTGCAGCGATTATGGGGGAGATTGCCGCCCATCAGATCCCTGTGGGAATGCTCGATATCACCATGCATCGAGATGATCTTCGAATGCGTGCGCCTCGAGCGATTATGCCAACCACGATCCCACCTGAAGGCGTCGATGGGAGAGAGTTAATTCTCGTTGACGATGTTCTATTTTCAGGTCGAACAATTAGAGCGGCCCTTGATGCCGTCGGCGAGATCGGTCGACCTCATACCGTTCAACTGGCCGTTCTCGTAGATAGAGGCCATCGCGAGCTACCCATTCGTGCAGATTTCGTTGGGAAAAATCTTCCAACATCAATTTCCCAGTCGGTGAAGTTGCATTTGACCGAGCTGGATGGCGTGGATGAAGTATTGATTGAGGAAATCTAATGCGACATTTACTCTCAGTTTCAGATTTAACAAAAACCCAGGCTATTTCGATTCTAGATACGGCAAGTGAACTAGCGCGCATTAGCGATAGTACGATTAAAAAACTTCCAACACTTCGCGGGCGAACAATCGTTAACCTATTTGCCGAAGATTCAACGCGCACGAGAATCTCTTTTGAAGCTGCGGCTAAGCGGCTATCGGCAGATGTAATTAATTTCTCTGCTAAAGGATCGAGTTTAAGCAAGGGAGAGTCTCTAAAAGACACTGCATTGACGTTGCAGGCCATGGGAGCTGACGCCGTTGTTATTCGCCATAGCGCTTCAGGTGCTCCACAGCGATTAGCAGATTCGGAATGGATGCGGGGCGCGGTTATTAATGCAGGTGATGGAACTCATGAGCATCCTAGCCAGGCCCTTTTGGATGCATTCACGATTAGAAAACACCTAGGAAAGGGCTCTAGCGATCTACATGGATTACGAGTTGCAATAGTTGGAGATGTATTGCATTCGCGTGTTGCTCGCTCAAATGTTTTGCTCTTAAAACTTTTAGGGGCCAGTGTTGTTTTGGTCGCACCTCCTACGCTCCTCCCAGTTGGCGTAGAGTCTTGGCCAGTCACCATTTCCTACGATTTGGACAGTGTTATCCCAACAGTTGATGTAGTAATGATGTTGCGTGTACAACAGGAGCGAATGGGCGATCTCTATTTTCCGAACACTCGCGAATATTCTCGTTACTTTGGATTAAATTCTGAACGATTAAAATCTATGTCTGCAAATTCAATCATTATGCATCCTGGTCCAATGAATCGTGGTCTGGAAATTACCGCTGAAGTTGCAGATAGCGCGCGCTCGGTCATCGTGGAACAAGTTGCCAACGGAGTCAGTGTTCGAATGGCCATCTTGTATGTCTTACTTGCAGGTCAACCTTTGGAAGCGGGTAACAAATGACAATTACTAATCGTTACTTGTTAAAAGCTGCGATGTTGCCACAAGGAGATCGCGCCGATGTGCTCATTGTTGATGGTTTCATCAATTCGGTATCGCCCAATATCTTCGATAATGAGGCAACGGTATTCGATGTGTCAGGCTCTGTGGTTCTTCCAGGTTTAGTAGATCTACATACGCATCTACGACAACCTGGACGTGAAGATGCAGAAACTGTTTTATCTGGCTCCCAATCTGGCGCCAAAGGCGGTTTCACCGCGCTCTCTGCCATGGCTAATACCTCACCTGTTGCCGATAATGCAGGTGTCGTTGAACAGGTATTTCGATTAGGCCAAGAGGCCGGTCTCGTGGATGTTTTTCCAATCGGTGCAGTAACACAAGGTCTCAAAGGTGAGTCGCTCTCAGAAATCGGCGCAATGGCCGATTCAATTGCAGGAGTACGAGTCTTTAGCGATGATGGAAACTGTGTTTTCGATCCATTGGTAATGCGGCGCGCACTTGAATACATCAAGAAATTCAACGGTGTAATCGCTCAACACGCACAAGAGCCTCGATTAACCGTTGGATCACAGATGAATGAGGGAAATGTATCTGCAATTCTGGGTCTAAAAGGATGGCCAGCCGTTGCTGAAGAAGCGATTATTGCGCGCGATGTTCTATTAGTTGACCACGTTAAATCGCGTTTACATATCTGCCATGTAACAACTGCCGGGGGAGTAGAGATAATCCGATGGGCCAAGGCACGCGGGATTAATGTCACCGCTGAAGTTACACCACATCACTTACTGTTAACCGATGAGTTAGCTCGATCATATGATCCTATTTTCAAAGTAAACCCACCACTTCGAAGTGAGAGGGATGTAATGGCCTTGAGAGAGGCACTTGCCGATGGAACCATCGATATCGTTGCTACCGACCATGCACCGCATAGTGTTGAATCAAAAGAGTGCGAATGGCAAGAGGCAAGTTTTGGAATGCTCGGACTGGAAACAGCGCTTTCAATAGTTCAAAAAACGATGGTAGATACTGGACTGTTAACGTGGGCCGGAGTTGCAGATCGTCTGTCTAGCGCACCGGCACGAATTGGTGGTTATGAAAACCACGGTAATAATCTAACGATTGGTTCGAAAGCAAACATCACAATTATTAATCCCGATGCAACGTGGATAGTTGATCGAGATCTTGTAGCTTCTAAAAGCCGGAATACACCATTTCATGGGTATGAACTACCTGGTGTTGTAACCCACACGTTTTTTAATGGATTACCAACACTTATCGATGGCTTACTCGTTTCAAAAAAGGCTGGATCATGAGCGGTGCGTTTTTAGTTTTAGATGATGGTCGGATATTTGAGGGTACAGCCTGGGGTGCCACTGGGAAGAGCTTTGGTGAAGCGGTATTTCAAACTGGTATGACCGGCTATCAGGAGACTTTAACCGACCCCTCGTACCACAAACAGATAGTTGTTATGACTGCGCCTCATATTGGTAACACTGGTGTCAACTCTTTAGATAATGAATCAAAGAAAATTTGGGTCGCTGGCTTTGTCGTACGTAATCCTTCAACGCTATCTTCGAACTGGCGAAGCGAAAGTGATTTGGAAAGTGAGCTAATTGCTCAGGAGATAGTAGGAATTCAGGGCGTGGACACGCGCGCAATCACTCGTCATTTACGTGATCGAGGATCGATGCGTGTAGGAATCTTTTCTAACTTAGATCTAACTCGCGAAGAAATGGTCGTCGAAGTTCGAAAGATTGAAATGATGTCAGGAGCCTTTCTAGTTGCCGATGTTTCGACTCCGATTCCATATATTGTTCCAGCGATCGGACCAAAGAGGTTTGTTGTTGCTGCTTTGGATTTGGGTATCAAAGCTGCAACACCTCGAGCTTTAGCAGAGAGAGGCGTTGAAGTTCATGTACTTCCATACAACTCAACTCTCGATGAGATTCTCGAAATAAGACCCGATGGCGTGTTTCTATCCAATGGCCCAGGGGACCCTGCCACAATGGTGGATGCCATAGAGCTTGTAAGAGCTCTGCTCCTTAAGGAAATTCCCATTTTTGGAATCTGTTTCGGACATCAGATATTAGGTAGAGCCCTCGGTTTTGAAACATACAAGTTGGATTTTGGCCACCGAGGTATTAACCAACCAGTTTTAGATAAAAACACCGGCAAAGTAGAGATCACATCGCATAATCATGGCTTTGCGCTCAAAGCACCGAGTGATGCAAAGTTTTCAACCGTATACGGTGAGGGAGAAGTCACTCATATATCTCTCAATGATGGAGTCGTGGAGGGTTTACAACTGTTAGATCGCCCAGCTTTTTCAGTTCAATACCACCCAGAAGCGGCGGCAGGTCCACACGATGCGGCTTATCTCTTCGACCGTTTCGTTGATTTGATGAGTATGAAAGTACGTGCCTGATGCCTCTAGACGTATCCATTAAGTCAGTACTTGTAATTGGAAGCGGTCCAATAGTTATTGGACAAGCATGTGAGTTTGATTATTCAGGCACTCAAGCATGTCGTGTTTTGCGCGAAGAGGGAATTCGAGTAATTCTCGTAAACTCAAACCCTGCAACAATTATGACGGATCCCGAATTCGCCGATGCAACGTATATCGAACCGATCACTCCTGAAATTATTGAAAAGATTATTGCTCATGAAAAGCCAGATGCAGTGCTGGCAACTTTAGGTGGTCAGACTGCACTCAATGCTGCAATCGAATTGTTTCAACGAGGCACCCTTTCTAAATATGGTGTTCGTTTAATTGGCGCCGATGTTGCCGCAATAAATCGTGGAGAAAACCGCGAACTTTTCCGAGATATTGTGGCAAAAATTGGTGGAGAGTCAGCGCTCTCGATCATCTGCCATTCAATGCCAGAAATCTTTTCAGCCGTTGAAAGTTTGAATTATCCAGTCGTTGTTCGTCCATCTTTTACAATGGGTGGGCTTGGATCCGGAATTGCCTTCGATAGAAATGAACTGGAACAGATTGCTGGAGCGGGTCTTCGTTACAGTCCAACCTCTGAAGTTCTGTTGGAAGAATCAATTATTGGCTGGAAAGAGTATGAACTAGAGGTTATGCGAGATCACAAAGACAACGTCGTTATTGTGTGCAGCATAGAAAACATTGATCCCATGGGTGTTCATACCGGTGATTCTATAACCGTGGCTCCTGCTATGACTTTGACGGATGTTGAATATCAGAAACTGCGCAATTTATCACTCGACATTATTCGAGAAGTTGGCGTTGAGACTGGAGGATGCAATATTCAATTCGCGGTGAATCCAGTGAATGGCAGAATTTTAGTTATTGAAATGAATCCGCGGGTTTCTCGTTCGAGCGCACTTGCTTCGAAAGCCACTGGTTTTCCAATCGCCAAGATTGCAACTAAGTTAGCGATCGGTTACACATTGGATGAGATAGACAACGACATCACCAAAGTTACTCCTGCCTCTTTTGAACCAACTTTGGACTATGTGGTTGTCAAAGTTCCGCGATTTGCCTTTGAAAAGTTCGCGGATGCAGATCCGCGACTGACCACCACGATGAAAAGCGTAGGAGAGGCGATGGCTATAGGCCGCTCCTTCTCAGAGGCGTTGATGAAAGCGCTTCGATCTTTAGAGCGTAAAGAGGCTATTTTCACTTGGCCTAGTGTGAATGAGAGCGAAAAAGATGCGCTTTTACACGCAATGCGAACGCCAACTGAGTATCGCTTGCAGCAAGTTCAGCGCGCCTTGTGGGGTGGAGCGCGAATCGATCAAGTATTCGAAGCCAGCAAAATAGATCCTTGGTTCTTGCGACAGATTGAAGTTATAAATGAACAAGCTGCGTTGATTGCCCAACCCGGCGAACTCAGTGCAAATCTTTTGAAATCGGCTAAATCGACGGGATTTTCAGATAATCAAATTGCATCGCTTCGAGGAATCACTGAGGATGAAGTACGTCGCGCACGTCATCATCTATCTATTCGACCAGTGTATAAAACCGTTGATACATGTGCTGCAGAGTTTGAGGCATTTACTCCTTACCATTATTCCAGCTACGAGGAAGAGAGTGAAGTTCGAACCAGAAGTACGCCGGCCGTTATTATTTTAGGTAGCGGGCCAAATCGTATAGGTCAGGGAATAGAGTTTGATTATTCATGCGTTCATGCCTCATTCGCACTCCGTGAGGCAGGTTTTGAAACAATTATGATTAACTGCAATCCTGAAACAGTTTCGACCGATTACGACACAAGCAATAGACTCTATTTTGAGCCTCTGACTTTAGAGGATGTCTTAGAAGTGGTCCACGCAGAGACCCTTGCAGGTCCTTTATTGGGAGTAATTACTCAACTGGGTGGTCAGACCCCTCTGGGATTAGCAGCGGATTTGAAAGCCAATGGAGTTACAATTCTTGGAACGAGTCCAGAAGCAATTAATTTAGCTGAAGAGCGTGGCGCATTTGGAAAAATTTTATTGGAACAAAACCTTAATGCTCCTGAGTTTGGGATGGCTTCATCAGAGTTAGAGGCAAAGAGAATCGCAACGCGAATTGGGTATCCAGTGTTAGTGCGTCCGTCATTTGTTTTAGGCGGTCGAGGAATGGAGATTGTTTATGATGATGAAGCGTTGGGTGGCTTCATTACTAGAGCCACAGACATAACTCCAGATCATCCCGTATTGGTAGATCGCTTTTTAGATAGTGCAGTTGAAGTAGATGTCGATGCTCTTTTTGATGGAACTGAACTCTTTCTTGGCGGAGTTATGGAGCATATTGAAGAGGCAGGTATTCATAGTGGAGACAGCGCTTGTGTTCTACCTTCAATGACCATAACTTCTTCTCAGTTAGAGGCAATTAAATCGGCGACTTATAAACTTGCGCATAGCGTCGGCGTTCTTGGTTTGATTAATATTCAATTTGCAATTGCCGATGACATTCTTTATGTCTTGGAGGCTAATCCCAGAGCATCACGAACTGTGCCGTTTGTAAGCAAAGCCACTGGCGTTGCACTGGCCAAAGCTGCCGCGCGTATCGCGCTCGGGACAACAATTGCCGAACTGCGCAACGAAGGACTTCTGCCAGCAACGGGAGATGGCGTTGCTAGGGGAGTAAGTGTGAAAGAGGCGGTCTTGCCGTGGAATCGTTTTCGGCGTACAGATGGACGAGGTGTTGATTCGATCTTAGGTCCTGAGATGCGTTCAACGGGTGAAGTAATGGGAATCTCTCCGGGATTTGGCGAAAGTTATGCCAAATCTCAGATCGCGGCCTTTGGTCCACTTCCAAAAGCTGGGACGGTTTTCATCTCCCTCGCCGATAAAGATAAGTTATCGGGTGTGGCGCCAGCGGCTGGATTAATCGATTGTGGTTTTAGAGTTCTGGCAACTCAAGGTACTTCTGAGTTTCTTGCCCAACACGGAATATATTCAATTCCAGTTCGTAAAAACTCAGATGGATCAGGTCCAATGGGTGAGCGCACTATCGTTGAAATCATTAATGCTGGAGAAATCAACTTGGTGATCAATACTCCTGTTGGTCGTGGTACTAGAGCCGATGGTTGGCTAATTCGCACTGCGGCGGTGCAACGTTCAATCCCAATTATTACAACGACCGCTGGGTTTAACGCCGCGGTTGAAGGGGTTCGTTTTCTTCAATCCAATGAACTATCTATAAAATCTCTACAGGAATGGCTTTCATAAGATGGCGACAATAAATAAAGCTGCCGTTCAGATTAGAGCAACTTTAGTTGGTAACAAACGCGTTGGGCAGTATCACCAACTCATTATTAGTATCGGTGAAATCGCCAATCAATGTAGACCGGGAAACTTTGTGGCAATAAGTGTTGGAGGGGAAAGTTCGCGAATGGTGCTTCGCCGCGCTTTTGCGATCTCGCGTGTTTCAGAGAGTTCATCTTTTGGTGGAACAATGGAGTTGATAGTTGCCCCACATGGCTCCGGAAGTAAGTGGCTATGCGCGCAAGGCGAGGGAGCGGTTTTAGATGTAGTTGTCCCGCTTGGAACTGCATTCGGAATTCCAACTGAACCTGTACAGGTACTTCTGGTTGGTGGTGGATATGGATCGGCGCCTCTTTTTGGTCTGGCTGAGGTATTACATGCCCGAGGTTGTCGCGTTGATATGTTATTAGGAGCAAGTACAGCAGGCAAAATTTATGCGCCAATGGAGGGTAAACGAGCAGTTAATTCGCTTCGAATTTTTACGGAAGATGGATCTATGGGTCAGCTAGGTCGAGTAACCGATCCCATCAAATCTCTAATAGAGGATTTGGATATAGCGGTGGTTTATTCATGTGGTCCGATGCCGATGTTGGCGGCCATCAATGAGATTACAACTGGTACCGATGTTATTCATCAATGCGCAGTGGAGGAGTCGATGGCATGTGGAATTGGGATCTGCATGACATGTGTCTTGCCGGTAAAAGATGAGGCAGGAAATCTCTCGATGCTTCGGTCTTGTATAGATGGTCCAGTTATGGATGGCTCTACAGTGGCGTGGGAAAAAGTTGGTCAGGTACTATGAATGAACTAGATTTTTCAACAACAATTGGAAATGCTTGGTTTCCATCGCCAATATTTACGGCAAGTGGATGTGCAAGCTCAGGACGCGAATTAGCTCAATTTTTCCCACTTCACGACATTGGTGGAGTAGTCACAAAATCTATTATGAGCAAAGCTCGCACTGGAAGACCAACCCCACGAATGGCTGAGACACCAAGCGGCATGCTCAATTCAATTGGTTTACAAGGACCAGGTATCGATGTATTTATAGCTAATGATATTCCTTACTTAATAGAGCAAAAAGCGCGAATTATCGTTTCAATTGCAGGAGAAACCGTTGAAGAGTATGCAACTCTTGCTCGCAAGTTGCGATCCGTTGCCGGAATTAGTGCGCTCGAAGTAAATATCTCCTGTCCAAATGTTGATAACCGTGGACTTGTATTTGCTTGTGACCCTGATGCTTCACGCAGAGTAATTGATGGCGTTCGTCGCGCGATAGGTGGCGAAATTCCGATTATTGCCAAACTATCACCCGATGTCACAGATATAGTTGCAATCGCACAAGGCGTTGTTGATGCTGGAGCCGATGCTTTAGCCTTGATTAACACCGTTCTTGGAATGGTTATAAATTTAGATACGATGCGTCCGCATTTAGGTGGCAAGACTGGCGGTCTTTCAGGTCCTGCAATCAGGCCCATTGCAGTGCGCGCCGTGTATCAAGTTCATGCTGCTTTGCCGAAAACTCCCATATTAGGAATGGGAGGAATCTCAACTGGCCGAGATGCACTCGAAATGATTGCCGCTGGAGCAAGTGCGGTATCTATTGGCACCGCGAGCTTTACAAATCCGACAGCGCTCGTGTCGATACAAAGTGAATTAAGAGAGTTGTTGCGGCTTAAAGGTTTTGAATCTCTCCAGGGAGCAATTGGATGTGCCCATCGTCCTGTAGGAGATCAGCAATAATGGAGATGAAGGCGCCAATAGTTTTAGCTCTTGATACTCCAGATCTAGAGACTGCGCTTGGATGGATAAAAGCTACACAAGGGGTTGTCTCTGTTTATAAGTTGGGTTTGGAGTTCTATCTAACTTTTGGCCGAGATGGAGTAAAGAGAGTTCTTGATCACACGGACTCTGATATTTTTCTTGATTTAAAGCTCCACGATATTCCGCATACCGTGAGTTCGGCAGCGCTTGCACTTTCATCACTACACCCTAAGTATTTAACGGTTCATGCATCTGGCGGTCGTGCAATGATTACCGCGGCCGTTGAAGCAGTCCCAACTACCTTTGTCACGGGTGTAACCATATTGACATCTCTGTCTGAAAAAGATGTTCAAGAAGTCGGATTCAAAGAAAATGCAGCGGTGAGTGCAGTTAAATTAGCCACACTCGCAGTTGAAGCCGGCGCGCGAGCAATCGTTTGTTCTCCCCTTGAAATAATAGATATCCGCACCGCCCTTGGTAATGACGTAACGATTATTACTCCAGGTGTTCGTCCTAGTAATGGAGCACCAGCCGATGATCAAGTCCGTACTTTGACTCCTCAACAAGCAATTGAACGAGGGGCTAATTTTGTCGTAATCGGAAGACCCATAACAGGAGAGTGGGTTAATGGCGCTGGTGCAATGCGTGAGCGGGCAGTTGAAATTGCCGAGCAACTTCGTTGATTTTAGTTTTGTAAGTTAGATTTATTCCATGGGCGCACCTCCACAACTCTCTCCCGAAGCGCGGATGGCCGCCCTTGCCAAAGCCGCGCAGTCTCGCAAACGCCGTGCTGAAATAAAATCAAAAATAAAGCGAGGCGAGTTCTCAATTGATACGGTTCTGGAGATTGCAGCTAATGAGGATGCCGTAGCCAAGATGCGCGTTCGGGAACTTTTAGAGGCGTTAACCGGAGTTGGTAAAGTTCGTGCAAGTGCCTTGATGCAGCGATTGAATATTTCGCCCAATCGCAGGATTGCCGGCCTTGGTCGCCATCAAATTAAAGAGCTGAGGAGCGAATTTATGAAGAGCTCACACGCGGCCAAAGCTGGAAAACTCCTCGTTTTATCCGGACCTGGGGGAGTTGGAAAAAGCACTGTGGCTACACGCTTGCGAAAATCTGGAGATTTTTGGGTTAGCATCTCAGCGACTACTCGTGCACCTCGTTCAAATGAGCATGATGGCGTTGACTATTTCTTTATCTCTGACGAGGAGTTCTCTCGAAGAGTCCGGGGTGATGAGTTTCTGGAGTGGGCCGAGTTTGCTGGAAACCGATATGGAACTCCGCGAGCTGCAGTTGAAGAGGCCTTGTTGGCTGGCCGCAACGTCCTGTTGGAGATTGAGATTGAGGGTGCCAAACAGGTAAAGTCCCACGCCAATCAGGCAGTTCTTGTATTCCTTGAGCCACCTACGTGGGAGGAGTTAGTTGCCCGATTAGAGGGCCGCGGAACCGATGCACCTTCGCGACGGGCCGAGCGTTTACAGCTAGCCCAGGATGAGCTTGCTGCAGCCTCATTTTTCGATGTGGTGATCGTTAACGACACAGTCGAGCGGGTTGTGGAAGAACTGATAGCATTGACCTCTTGACCACATGAGCGTAAAAAATATGAGCGGGGATAACTATGGATGGCATTACAAATCCACCAATTGATGAGCTTCTAGAAAAAAGTGGCTCTAAGTACAGCCTCGTACTCTATGCCGCAAAGCGCGCACGCCAGATTAACGCGTATTACTCCCAACTTGGAGAGGGTCTTCTTGAGTACGTAGGACCTCTCGTTGAGACACATGTTCATGAAAAGCCGTTGTCTATCGCACTTCGCGAGATTAACGAAGGCTTATTAACTATCGAAAATTTAGAACCAACCGCTTCATAACTCACTAAAACCATGTCAGGCGCATCGCGTGAGGTAGTTCTCGGTGTCGGCGCAGGGATAGCTGCATATAAATCCTGTGATCTTCTCCGTCGCCTACAAGATCGTGGCTATTCGCTAACCGTTGTTCCAACTCCATCCTCGCTCAACTTTGTCGGCGCAGCTACCTGGGCCGCACTCTCTGGCCGTCCGGTTTTTACGCAAATGTGGGAGAACGTTCATGAGGTCTCTCATATTTCGATCGCCCAAAGCGCAGATTTTATTCTAATCGCCCCTGCCACCGCTGATTTAATCGCTCGAATTGCTGGGGGACGGGCCGATGATCTATTGACCTCTCTTGTTTTGGCTGCACAAACACCTATTCTCATAGTTCCTGCGATGCATCCATCGATGTGGACGGCCGCATCCACAGTGGCAAATGTCGCGCTTCTCCGAGAGCGTGGCTTTACCGTCATGGAGCCAGATGTCGGACGGCTAACTGGGAGTGATTCAGGTCAGGGAAGGTTTCCGGAGAGCGCCGCGATAATTGAGCTCTTCGATGCATTAACTGGACATACACAAGACCTGCTTGGAAAGCGCGTTTTAGTCACCGGCGGCGGCACGAGAGAGGCTATTGACCCAGTTCGATTTATCGGTAACCGCTCCTCTGGAAAGCAGGCGTTAGCAATCGCTAAAGCGGCGGTTTTGCGCGGCGCTCACGTTCACCTCATTGCGGCAAATACCGATACATCTCACTTGTCAGGTGTTGAAGTAACCCACGTTGAAAGTGCGAAAGAGATGGGTCAGGCTTTGTCGCTTGAATTTTCCACATGCGACATTCTTGTGATGGCGGCAGCGGTTGCAGATGCAAGACCTCTGCATCAATACTCTGAAAAGATTAAGAAGAATCAGTTAGACGTTATTGAACTTGAAGCAACACCTGATTTATTAGCGAGCTTATCGGCCATCAAAACGAATCAAGTCATGATTGGTTTTGCCGCTGAAACAAGCGAGCTTATTGCATCGGCTTCGGCTAAGTTAACTGCGAAGGGTCTTGATGTTATTTATGTTAATGATGTCAGCGGTGGGGCTATTTTTGGAAAAGATACGACGCAGGGTATGATTATTACGCGCACCGGTGCGCATATAGCGCTCAAGGAAGTCTCCAAAGACGCTCTCGCAAATCTTCTCCTTGATCACGCCATCCGGCAGTTAGGTTAAATATATGTCAAAGCGCCTCTTTACCTCAGAATCAGTAACCGAAGGTCATCCAGACAAGATTGCCGATGCGATTTCAGATGCAGTTCTTGACTCACTACTCTCGCAGGATAGTAAGAGCCGTGTAGCCGTTGAAACTCTGATTACAACGGGCCAAGTTCACGTAGCTGGCGAAGTCACGACAAATGGATATGCCGATGTTAATACGATTGTTCGAGATACCGTGCTCAATATTGGGTATGACTCCTCGGATAAAGGTTTTGATGGAAATAGTTGCGGTGTTTCGATTTCGATTGGGCAACAGTCACAAGATATTGCTCAGGGAGTAAACGATGCTTATGAGCACCGAGTCGCCGCGGGTGCCGATCCTTTAGATTTACAAGGCGCCGGTGATCAAGGTTTGATGTTTGGTTATGCCTGCGATGACACTAAAGAGTTGATGCCGCTACCGATTTGGTTGGCCCATGCTCTTGCCCAGCAACTATCTAAAGTTCGCAAATCAGGAGAGCTCGCATATCTTCGCCCAGATGGAAAGACTCAGGTCACTATTGAATATCATGGCAATCGCGCAGTTGCACTTGATACCGTTGTAATTTCGAGTCAACATGCTGAAGATGTCGATGTTGTTAAAACTCTGACCCCAGAAGTTATTGAGTATGTAATTAAACCAATTTTGGCGACAATCGAACTACCTCAAAAAGATATGAAAATTCTTATCAACCCAACTGGTCGCTTTGTTATTGGTGGTCCGATGGGAGATGCCGGTTTAACTGGTCGAAAGATTATTGTGGATACCTACGGCGGTATGGCTCGACATGGTGGAGGTGCTTTTAGCGGAAAAGATCCATCGAAAGTAGATCGTTCGGCAGCTTATGCAATGCGTTGGGTTGCTAAGAACGTAGTTGCCGCAGGGCTTGCACATCGATGCGAGGTTCAAGTGGCTTATGCAATTGGAAAAGCTCAACCCGTTGGTTTATTTGTCGAAACTTTTGGAACGGAAAGCGTTCCAGTCTCCTCAATTCAAGATGCGGTGATGTCAGTATTTGATCTTCGCCCTGCTGCCATTATTCGCGACCTGGAATTACTTCGTCCAATTTACGCTCTGACTAGCGCCTATGGCCACTTTGGCCGTGAACTTCCAGAGTTCTCTTGGGAGCGAACCGATCGCGTTAGTGCACTTCAAAGCGCAATAAAGTAAGTCGTGGCTATACCGAGCCGACTGCGTCTTAAAGCGCAGTTAGTAGCTCGGCCCGAAGAGCGTGCACATTCAAAGCCCTTTGCCACGCTTTGGGTCGACAGCGGAGTCCTACATCTGGATTCTGCCTTCGATTACGCCGTTCCGCTAAAAATTTCCGATGAAGTCCAGATCGGCGTTCGCGTTCAAGTTCCATTTAATGGCCGCGAAGTTGAAGCCATTGTTCTCGAGCGTTCGGATTCCACTCATGTCACGGGAGTTATTAAGGAGATTACGAAGCTTATTTCGCCACATCCCGTGGCCACAACTGCCTCCCTTGAACTATGTGCGGCAGTTTCTCGGCATTGGGCATGTAATCCATTCGATATTGTGCGCTCGGCTATTCCCGCTCGTGTTGCAAGTGTTGATAAATCATTATTGGTGCAGCAACAACCAGCTGTATTAAATTCAATGGATCTTGACCCTGATTGTTTTATCGCATTCGAGCCGGTGAGTGATTGCGCAGATCAATGCGTAGAGTTAATTCTTCAAAAAGCGAAATTCGGATCGGTATTGGTATTAGCCCCCGATGAGAGCGATGTTGATGCTATCTGTGAGAGTCTACAGAAATCCACAGTGGACTTTATACGTTTAGATAGTTCGCTCTCACGTACCGATAGATATTCGAACTTCCTCAAGGTGTTTAGCTCACACAATTGCGTCGTTGTGGGGGCTCGCAGCGCTGTTTTTGCGCCGATTCCGAATTTGAAATGCGTGATTATGTATAAAGAGTCCTCATTTGAACACTTTGAAAAACGTAGCCCAGGTTGGAACGTTCGCGATGTCTTATCGCTAAGAAGTGGTCTAGAAGATTTTCAGCGAATTTATATGGGTTATGTCCCATCTTTGGACATCTCTTTGCTCATAGAGAATACAAAGCTGAAATACATTTTTCATTCTCATCAATTAAATGTAAAGGCTTTTTCATCAAATGATGGTGCGCTTCTTCCAGATCGAATTTTTAAGGAGATTCGCAAAGGGTTGAAGTTAGGACCAGTGCTCTTTATCGTTCCACGGAGAGGCTATGGAAATGCGCTCTTGTGCGCTAATTGCAAAAATGTTGCTGTTTGCGCATGTGGATCACGGCTTGCGGTAACAAGTAAAAATGCCGATCCAATCTGCCTCTTATGCCATACAACCTATCCAGATTGGGCGTGTTCTTGGTGTCACAGCAGGAAGCAGTACATGGGTTCGCGGGGTATAGACCGCGCAGGCGAAGAGATATCGCGAGCTTTCCCAGGAATGCCTTTAATTCTTTCATTTGGAGATGTAATTAAAACTTCTGTGGAAAATAGACCGGCTCTTGTTTTAGCAACCCCAAGATCTGCACCTAAGGTAAAAGGGGGGTACGGAGCGGTAGTAATACTGGAAGGATGGAAATTTTTCGCTCATGCTGATTTACGTTCTCAAGAACGTGCGCGTGAACTATTTTTCGAGACTGCTGCTATGGCTAGTGTCAACTCATCAGTGCTTTTAAGCATCGATGAAAGCCATCCAATTGTTTCATCACTAGTTAGATGGAATCCAGGGGCCATGATTCGAAGAGAGCTAAAGGAGAGATTTGAAGTTCCGCTGCCGCCATATGTATCAAGCGTGACCATCTCTGGAGACGTCAAGGAGTTCACAGTAATTGCCACAGGTCTTCGAAAGGCGGTAGAAAGTGGACGTTTGCCAAGTGAGGTAAAAGTTTTCGGTCCGAGTGATGAAGGTCGAAACATTGCAAAAATTGTAATGTACTGTCCACGCGAAAAAAGAGCTGATTTAGCGGTTTTTTTACTCGAACTTGCGCGTCGTCGCAGTATTGCTAAAAAGGAATATCTCACAATTAGATTTGATCCGTATTCACTATAGCTTTTTGGTAGGATAGTTAAATGGGCATTCAGGAGATCAGGTATTTTGGCGATCCAATTCTCCTCACTCCTGCAGCCATCGTTGTTGATTTTGATAAAGAGCTTCGAACGCTGGTATCTGATTTAACAGAAACGATGTTGCTAGCACCAGGTGCAGGTCTTGCCGCTCCACAAATTGGTGTCTCACTTCGTGTTTTTGTTTGGAACGTTGACGATGTTTTGGGGCACTTGATAAATCCTGTTTTAACTTTAAGTGATGAAGTAGAAATTGATGATGAAGGTTGTTTGTCATTTCCAGAGTTAACGTATCCCACGCCTCGTTCGATACGCGCTGTAGCAAGTGGCTTTAATATGTTTGGCGAGCCTATTTCTGTAGAGGGCTCGCAATTACTGGCAAGAGCTCTCCAGCACGAGACCGATCACTTAGATGGCGTTCTTTTTATTGATCGTTTGAGCAAAAGTGATCGCAAAATTGCAATGAAGGAAATCCGCGAATCTGACTGGTTTAACGAGGCTGCCAAGAGTGGTGTAAATATTGCAATCAAAGATTCACCCCACAGCTTTTTCGGACGGAACACTTAATGCGTATCGGAGTAGCCGCTACTCCGGATGTGGCTCTACCAACGCTGAATGCTTTGCTCGCTTCATCCCATGAGATCGCACTAGTTATCTCTCAACCTGATCGAGCCGCTGGACGCGGACAAGAAGTTCGATCTTCTCCAGTGAGCACATGGGCAATTAACCAGAAAATTGCATTAATACAGCCAGAGTCTCCGGAAGAACTCGTGGGGTTAATCGAGGATTTAGATTGCATTGTGACCATCGGTTATGGAGTGCTTTTGCCAGAAGCGATCCTAAAACTCCCGCGTTATGGCTTTATAAATCTCCACTTTTCGCTTCTGCCCGCCTATCGCGGCGCCGCCCCAGTGCAACGTGCACTTGAAAATGGCGAGCTCATCACGGGGGTGACGGTCTTCGAACTTGATAAGGGCATGGATACCGGCCCTGTGTACTGCAGTTCGACTCTCTCAATCGATCCAACATGGCGCGCACAAGAGTTATTCAAAGAGCTCGCCGAAATCGCACCCGAAGTAGTGGAAGCGGCGTTGCAGGCGATTTCACTGGGTCAACGGCCAACGCCTCAGATAGGCCAAGCTTCACGGGCTCCGAAAATTTCGAAGGAAGAGGCAAAGATTGATTGGAAGCAGAGTGCAGAAAGTGTGCTGCGACGAATACGTGCTTTTTATCCATCACCGATTGCCTGGAGTACATGGAAAGGTGAAGGTTTTAGAGTCACTGATGCGAAAATACATACAACTACTGTGCCACCGGGTGAGATAACGATAGTTGATGGTTGCGTAACGGTCGGATGCGGTGGAGATACGGCAATAACTCTGCTCTCGGTTATTCCTTCAGGAAAGAAAGAAATGCTTGCGATAGATTGGGCACGCGGAGCACGTTTAGAGATAGGTTCACATTTTGGTTGAGGCGCGCAGGAATACGTTTAAATCACCTAAACCTGATGCATCGAGATTATTGGCCTTCGATTTAATTTCGGAGGTCAACAGAAATAATGGTTATTCGAATTTGTTACTCCCGCAAGCTCTTACCGAGAGTTCGCTGGAAGAACGTGATCGAAATCTGGTCACCGAACTCGTCTACGGAACCATTCGCATGCAGGGCAAACATGATTGGATTTTGTCTCAGATCAGCGATAGACCATGGTCAGAAGTTGATGAAGGAATAGTTGATGTCGCTCGAATGGGAGTGCACCAACTACATGAGATGCGAATTCCCGATCATGCCGCAGTGGCAGCAACTGTAGAGGTGGCTCGAAAACGAGTAGGTGAATCAAAGGCGAGTTTTGTCAATGCACTTCTTCGGAACGTTACCCGCAAGTCCATGCAGGAGTGGTTTGCTCCATTGGAAGATATCAAAGAGCCCATCGAGCGCATGGCGATTCAATATTCGCATCCTGAGTGGATTATTTCTGCATATTACGATCTGTTAAAGGATTGGGATCAGGTTGAATTAGCTTTAGCGATCAACAATGTTCCCGCCTTACCGACGTTAGTTGCTTGGCCGGGATATTCATCGCAGGCTGATTTGATTGCGATAGGGGCTGAACCAACCAAATTCTCTGCGCTAGGAGCTAGGTGGAAAGGCAATCCTGGAAATTTAGAGTTAATTAGACACCGATTAGCCGGCGTACAAGATGAAGGTTCTCAGTTAGTTGCAACCCTCTTTGCCTCCTTTGCTGGTGGCGGAAAATGGTTGGATCTGTGTGCAGGCCCTGGTGGTAAAGCGGCCTTGCTTGCTGCGATTGCTCGAGAGCGATCAATCGATTTCACTGCAAATGAGATTTCAACTCCGCGGGCGCAGTTAGTAAAACGTGTAGTCCACGGTGCACGAGTATGGATAGGTGATGGTCGAGATATCGCTTCGCACAATGAGAAATTTGATGCGATCTTAATTGATGCACCATGTACGGGACTGGGTGCCTTGCGGCGACGTCCAGAGGTTCGATGGCGACGAAACCTACAAGATCTACGTGAATTAACCGCGCTGCAACGTGAACTCATCGAATCGGCAGTTTCAATTCTAGAGCCACATGCAGTCTTGGGATATGCCACATGTTCTCCTCATTTGGCAGAGACTACGGTCCAAGTTAATGACATTCTAAAAAAACATCCTGAATTAGAACTTCTGGATATTACTCCAAACCTGCCGAGCGGACTTGAAGGAGCGGTTCGTGGGGGAGCGCTAGCACTGTGGACCCATAAGCACGGTACTGACGCAATGTTTCTAGCCATTTTTGTTAAGAGAGCATAGGTGCACCATGAGACGCGAAATTCGTATTACACCAAGTATTTTGAACGCTGATCTCTCGAATTTAGAAAATGAAATCTCTCGAGTAGCGGGAGTCTCTGATTTAATCCATTTGGATATTATGGACAATATCTTTGTTCCGAACTTTACTTTTGATTTTGAACAAGCGACCACAATAATTAAATCCTGTCCCATTGACGTTGATGCGCATCTGATGGTCGCCGATGTTGACAGGATTGCTCCGGCCTATGCTGAGGTAGGTTGTGCGAGCGTCACGATTCATGCCGAAGCCGCACAAAATATTTCATCGACTCTACGTGCAATCAAAAAGTCAGGCGCGCGTGCAGGTTTAGGAATAAAGCCCGCTACTTCAATTGAGGAGTACATCGATGTCATTAACGATGTTGACATGTTTTTGATAATGACTGTCGAACCCGGATTTGGAGGGCAGAAATTCATGCATGAAATGATGTCAAAAGTACGACGTACTCGCGCCATAATCGGTGATAGACCAATCTGGCTACAAGTAGATGGTGGTGTTTCAATGGAAACTATCGCAGAAGCCTCTGAAGCCGGAGCAGATGTCTTTGTCGCGGGTAGTGCTGTTTTCAATGCGCAAGATCCAGCGGTGATGGTTAATGCATTGCGTGATCTTGCCATCTCTGTGGCTGATTAAGCCAACGTTGTTCTGCGGGGTTTCTACTCTTGGCTAGAAACCTCAAAGCGTGAAGTTAATAATCAACCTGAGGTTGTAGCTTCATAGTAAAGTAGTGGTTATGAAATCTTTTGAAACCCTTTGGGCTGAATTATCCGAAATAATGGTGGTCCGACCAGAGGGATCAGGAACAGTTGCAGCCGTTGACGCCGGAGCCCATAGTATCGGCAAGAAAATTTTAGAAGAGGCCGGGGAAGTTTGGCTAGCGGCAGAGCATGAATCAGATGAGGCACTTGCGCAGGAGATTAGTCAGTTGATTTACCACCTTCAAACAATGATGTTGGTGCGTGGTTTGACCCCGAACGACATCTACAAATACCTTTAATAGAATCGAGTTACGTGATGTTGCGTGTTGCCGTACCAAATAAGGGATCACTTGCCGATTCATCGATTGAGATACTAAAAGAGGCCGGATATCGTCAACGTACGGATAGCCGTGATTTAGTATTAGTAGATATCGATAACAATGTTGAGTTCTATTATTTAAGACCACGAGATATTGCGATATATGTAGGCTCTGGAGAGCTTGAGGCGGGAATTACCGGACGCGATCTTCTTATAGATTCGGGTGCAGATGCCGAAGAGTCCATCAACCTAGATTTTGGTGGCTCCACTTTTCGTTTTGCTGCGCCTATTGCACAGGATTGGTCAGTAGATTCAATTGCGGGCAAGCGCATCGCTACGGCCTATCCGGGATTAGTGGCAGCGTATTTGAAGCCACTCTCCATTGAAGCCGATATTGTGCGATTAGATGGCGCGGTTGAAAGCAGTGTTCGATTAGGAGTTGCCGACTTAATCGCTGACGTGGTCAGTACAGGCAATACTCTGAGACAGGCTGGATTAAAGGTTTTCGGTGAAGCTATTCTAACGAGTGAAGCGATAGTAATCTCTAGAAAAGGCGTCGCTATTCCAAAGGATCTAGAGGTTCTTATAAGACGCCTTCAGGGAGTCGTAACAGCTAGAAGATATGTTTTGTTGGATTATGACATTCCTAAAATAAACGTCGAAGAAGCATGTGCAATAACTCCAGGTCTAGAATCTCCGACAATTTCACCATTGCAAAAGGCCGATTGGGTTGCGGTGCGCGCTATGGTTTTGCGAAAAGACACTAATCAAGTGATGGATGAACTGTGGAACGTTGGAGCACGTGGCATTTTAGTTACGGATATCCACGCCTGTCGCTTATAAAAACTACTATTCTTCGATTGCTTCGCGAGGAATTCCTAAAAGATAGAGAACTGAATCTAGATATGGTGAACTGACGCTACTATCTGCGGCGGCTTTCACCGCAGGTTTAGCGTTAAATGCAATTCCGAGGCCAGCAAGTGCGATCATATCTAGATCATTTGCACCATCACCGATGGCTACTGTTTGCTCAAGAGTTACTGATTCTAATGCGGCGAAATCACGTAAAGCTTGAGCCTTAGCGGCGCGATCAATGATGGGACCCTCCACGCGGCCGGTAAGAAGCCCATCGACTATCTCTAATTTATTTGCGCGAAAATGAACAATGCCTAGTTGCGAAATTAAAGGCTCAATAACATCAATGAAGCCCCCGGAAACAACCGATACTGCGTGACCAAGCCCCTGCAGAGTTCGAATGAGCACGCTGGCACCTGGGGTTAAAGTAATTTCACTTTGAACTTCCGCAATTACTGATTCTGGCAGACCTTTTAGAAGTGCAACTCTGGCTCGTAGTGAGTGTTCAAAATCTAACTCACCACGCATCGCCGCTTGGGTAATGCTGACCACTTCATCACCAACCCCCGCCTTTGCGGCTAGGAGTTCGATGACCTCCTGCGTGATTAAAGTCGAATCAACATCTAATTGAACTAGTTTCTTTGCAAATCTCGACATGCCACCTGGTTGCACGGCGATATCTATCGATTGCGCGACGGCTACTGGGGCAAGGGCTGTACTAATCGCGCTTTGATTGGTGCCTGAAATTATGAGTTCGATGGCCGTTATAGGCGATGATGCCGTTCGAGTAATACGCTCAATGTTTGCACCAGCATTGGTTATTGCAGAGGCAACGCCAGCCACAGCCTTTGGTGTGAGTTTGCTACTCAAAATTACAACGTGAATGAGATCTTTTTTAATTGAAATTGTGGAACCATCTTTAGTAGAAAAGAGCGTGGCGATATCTACATCTAAAGCCTGTGCGCACTCCATAAGATCGGCTTCAATGGCCTTTTCATGAGCGGGATTGAGGGAGATTAATACAGTGAGAATCAACCTTTGACTAATAATGACCTGTTCAATATCTATAACCGTTATAGAAAAAGGAGCTAAGACATTAAACAGGCTCTGGGTTATCCCAGGTTTATCGACTCCGCTCAGAAGGATTAAGCCTGTAAACTGCGAATTATTGTTAATCGTTGCCATAAGGTGAGCAAGGTTATCGCGAATCACGCAGTGCCAAGAGCCATAAAGGCACTACTTTCCCATTTTACGCAGTATCTTTTCGCTCTATGGCTAGTTCAACAGTATTAGAGCTCATTGATGTCTCGGTTCGCCGTGGCGAAAACTTGATACTTGGACCAATTAATTTTCAGATTAATTCGGGGGAGCGTTGGGTAATTCTGGGACCTAATGGAGCAGGCAAATCTACGCTTTTACAGATTTTAGCAACGAAATTTTTCCCGACCACAGGTACCGTTAAAATTCTCGATAAATCTATGGGAAGAGTAGATTTGTTTGAACTGCGCACACGAATTGGTTTGTGCGGGTCAATTGTGTCTGAAGATATTCCTGTTGATGAGAAAGTTCGAGATGTCGTTTTAACGGCGGCCTATGCGATTCTGGGCCGATGGAATGAAAGCTATGATCTTTGGGATGAATCTCGTGCGATATCGCTGCTGTCAACTTTTGGAGTACGCGAACTCGGAGAGCGGTTCTATGGAACATTGAGTGAAGGCGAGAAAAAGCGTGTGCAAATTGCGCGTGCTTTAATGACCGATCCTGAACTTTTGCTCCTCGATGAACCTGCTGGGGGATTAGATGTTGGTGGGCGCGAAGATTTACTGGCTAGATTTGCAGATTTTTCAAAAGATCCGACTGCGCCGGCAACGGTTTTAGTAACGCATCACATCGAAGAGATTCCAGTTGGTACAACCCATGCTCTCTTACTTAAAGCGGGATTAATCGCGGTTTCCGGCCCAGTCGAACAGGTGGTAACTAGCGAACACGTTTCGGCGGTTTTTAACACGGCGATCGATGTGAAACATGAATCGAATCGCTTTTGGGCACGCGCGCGACATTAGTATGAGCCTGTTTAACCAGTTACATCCGGATTGGCAAGTGGCTCTGGCACCATTGCACAGTAATTTTGACGCGATCGATGCGCAGTTAATTGGCCAAGAGATAACTCCAGCTTATGAATTAGTTCTGCGTTCTTTGAATACACC
>JACSDF010000015.1 GCA_015660815.1 Actinomycetota bacterium | reverse complement strand
ATGAGTTATCACAGGTTGTTCATGATGTTCTCACCGCAAGTTCTGCCCGCTTAGGTATTCATTGCCACAATGACACGGGTTGCGCAGTAGCAAATTCAATGGCGGCGATCGCCGCTGGGGCCACACATGTGCAAGGTACTTTAAATGGATATGGCGAACGCACGGGCAATGCCGATCTTGTAACAATAATCGCTAACTTAGAATTAAAGAAACACCAGTTAGTTCTACCGCACAACTCGTTGCAAGAGGCATTTAGAATTGCACATGCCGTTGCAGAAGTAACTAACGTTTCATCTAGTGCGCGCCAACCCTACGTTGGAATTTCAGCTTTTGCCCATAAAGCTGGCCTACATGCCAGTGCCATTAAAGTAGATCCAGCGCTCTACCAACATGAGGATCCACAATCAGTGGCGATAACGAACTGATTAAACGGATCGTCAGCCGCGTCAAAGATATGGAGTCACAAGGCTTCTCCTTTGAGGCTGCCGATGCCTCTTTCGAACTTTTAGTCCATGAAGAAATTAGCGGTAAGAGACCCTCTTTTTTTACAATTGAACATTGGTTAACGACAGTTGAACGCGCCGAAGATCAAAGCATCCTGACTAAGGCCGAAGTCACCGTTGTTGCTAGGGGAACGAAGATTGTCTGCATCGGCACTGGCAACGGCCCAGTTAACGCCTTCGATAACGCCCTTCGCTCAGGTCTTATTCAATTCTATCCAGCACTTGATCAGTTAAAACTAATCGATTACAAAGTTCGAATCCTTGAGGGCCGTTTGGGTACTGGTGCAATAACTCGTGTTCTAGTTGAAACTAGTGATGGGACCAACGAGTGGAGCACGGTTGGCGTGCATGAAAACGTGATAGCCGCATCGGCGATGGCGTTAGAAGATGCAATTACTTTTGGCTTACTGCGTAAAAAATAATTTTTACCAGGGCAAAATAAGGCGCAAGCAGCCTCAAGCGTCATATTCTTGGCAACATAAAGGTAACCTTTATTCGTGAATGAAGAGTTTGAAAACCTGTTCAATGATTTTGAGCGGCACCTTAATGCCGAGCGAAATCTATCGAACCACACGATTCGCGCATACATAGGCGATCTCTCATCACTTTTAGATCATTTGGAAAAGCTCGGTCTAACTAATATCGCGAAACTAGAGCTCTCTCATCTTCGATCTTGGCTGGCTAATCAGAGCGTAAAAGGTGGAGCTCGGTCAACAATTTCGCGCCGTGCAGTATCGGTGCGTTTATTTACCAAGTGGGCCTTCAAAAATAAATATCTAGCATCTGATGTTGGGGCGAGCCTTGCGACTCCGAAGGGGCATCGCACGCTACCCGGTGTTCTCGATATTAATAGTGCAACGCTAGCGATGGATTCTTTGGCAGCTCGGGCAAGTGATGAAGAGTCTCCATTGTCCTTGCGAGGTGGTTTAGATATAGATGATATTGATTTTAATCGAAACACGATTCGTGTATTAGGTAAGGGCAATAAGGAGCGCACGATTCCAATGGGAAAACCGGCAGTCAATGCATTAGAGGTTTGGTTGTCTAAGGGGCGGGAAGTTTTAGCAACTGAGTTATCTGCTAAAGCGGTTTTTCTTGGTTCCCGCGGAGGTCGCATAGATCAGCGCACAGTTCGCAGCGTTGTGTATGAAGCGTTGAGTGCGATTGTCTACTTGAAGGTGGCGCCGATTTGCGAACAGTGCAAGAAATCTTGGGGCATGCATCCCTTGCAACAACGCAGATTTACACTCATGTTTCAACGCAGCGTCTACACAAAGTATTTAAGAATGCGCACCCACGCGCGTGAATACTTCGATAGTAGTTATACCTACTTATAACGAGCGTGAGAGTATCGGGGCGCTCCTAGATTCTTTAGAAAAACTGCCTGTCGATGTTTTGGTAATCGATGATGGTTCACCCGATGGAACAGCGCTCATATGCAGTGCCCACGATGTGGAAGTAATCTCTCGTGCATCAAAGTTGGGTCTAGGCAGCGCTTACCGGACTGGTTTTGCCATCGCTTTAGAGCGCGGTTACAGAAATATTATTCAAATGGATGCCGACGGGTCCCACCAAGTCAGTGATTTGGTAACGATGATGGAGTGGATTGGTAGCAACGAACTTCTCATTGGTTCGCGCTGGGTAGCCGATGGTGGAATCGAAAACTGGAGCAAGTTCCGCGAACTTCTTTCTAGAGGGGCTAATGCCTATGCCAACCTACTTTTATCCTTGGGCATCAAAGACGTTACTGCGGGTTTTCGAATCTATGACGTGGAACTTCTGCAGCGAATGGATATTGCAAGCATTAAGAGTGAGGGCTACTGCTTCCAAATAGAGATGACTCGTCGCGCCTTGGCTCGCGGAGCAACTGTCGGAGAAATCCCGATCACCTTTATTGAGCGAGCACATGGGGTCAGCAAAATGTCCTCTGCCATCGCCTTCGAGGCCATCGTGAGAATTACGGCATGGGGGTTTTTGCGCCTAATTGGTCGCCGCTAGCTCGGTAAAAAGTGCTTGGCCGCTACAGGTAGAATCTGCTCTGCACCGCGAGCTCCCAATCTTTGGGGATTTGCCGGTGACATCTCAGCACTGCCTTGGTCTTAAAACCAGGTGAATCATCTCGGTCCGTTTATTCGGTCGATGACTCTCAGTGCGACGGGCTCAACAAACGTTAAGCCACAACCGAGCGGGTTTTTTGCGCGTGCGCATTAAATCTATGAAGGAGTAACCCTGCCATGGCAGTTGTAACAATGCGAGAACTTCTCGACAGTGGAGTCCACTTCGGACACCAAACTCGTCGATGGAATCCAAAGATGAAGCGCTTCATTTTCACCGAGCGCAACGGTATTTACATCATCGATATTCAGCAGTCACTTGGACTAATCGATAATGCATATGAGTTTGTAAAGGATACGGTCGCCAAGGGCGGTCACATTTTATTTGTTGGTACAAAGAAGCAGGCACACGAGCCAATCATTCAGCAGGCTGCACGAGTTGGAATGCCAACTGTCACCGAGCGCTGGTTGGGTGGAATGCTTACTAACTTCCCAACGGTATACAAGCGTATTCAGCGCCTGAAAGAGTTAGAGGCGTTAGAGAATACAAACGATCTTCTGCTTACAAAGAAAGAGCTATTGATGCTCCGTCGTGAGCGCGAGAAGCTTTTCAAGAACCTTGACGGAATTCGTCACATGACTAAGTTGCCTTCAGCGATTTGGGTAGTAGATACAAAGAAAGAGCATCTTGCCGTGCAAGAGGCTAAGAAACTTGGTATTCCTGTGATTGCGATTCTAGATACTAACTGTGATCCTGATGAAGTTGATTACAAAATTCCAGGTAATGATGATGCGATCCGTTCAATTGGACTGCTAACTCGTGTTATTACTGATGCAATTGTTGCTGGCTTGGCTGCACGTTCTGCAGTTGTTAAGGAAGAGACAAAGTCAGATGCTCCAACAGAGGTTGCCGCTGGCGAGCCAATGGCCGACTGGGAGAAAGAGATCGCGATGTCCGAACCAGTGGCTAGCGATGTTTTGTCCGAGGTTCCAGCTCAAGATGTGACAGCAGACGTTGTCGTTGAAGCCCAAGCGCCAGTAGAAGGAGAGTAATTACTATGGCTGCATATACAGCTGCCGATGTAAAGAGACTTCGCGAAGCTACCGCTGCGGGAATGCTCGATTGCAAGAAGGCACTCGATGAGGCTGATGGCGATTACGACAAAGCGATTGACATTATCCGAGTCAAGGGATTAAAGGGAGTCACTAAGCGTGAAGGCCGTTTAACCTCAAATGGCGCCGTCGTTGCAAAGGTTGAGGGAAACCTCGGCGTGATGCTCGAACTAAACTGCGAAACCGATTTTGTTGCCAAGGGCGATCGATTCGTTGCACTTGCCGATGAGTTGTTAAAGCATTTACAAAATGCACAATCTAATTCAGTTGAATCATTTCTGACAACAACAATGCCTAATGGAAACACGGTCCAATCGGTTATCGATGAAGCCAATGCGATGCTCGGTGAAAAGATTGAAGTTCGCCGAATTGCAGTTCTTAAGGATTCGCCTGTCGGCATTTATCTTCACCGTACAAGTCCAGATCTGCCACCGCAGGTCGGCGTACTTGTTCAGTTAGTAAAAGAGGCCGGCGAAGTTGGAAAAGATATCGCTCAGCACATTGCAGCTTTTGCTCCGCAGTTCGTTAATCGCGAGGATGTGCCGGTAGAGTTGATTGAAAATGAGCGACGCATCGCCCACGAAACTGCGATTGAAGAGGGCAAGCCAGAGGCATCCCTTATGAAAATCGTAGAAGGTCGCGTTACCGGTTTTGTTAAGGATGTCTCACTCATTGAGCAGTCTTTTGCTAAGGATGCTAAGAAGACTGTGAAGCAGATTCTCGATGAGGCAGGAACGGCCGTTAAGGCATTTCACCGCTTCCGCGTGGGTCAATAGGCTTTAGGGGAGATACGCCTAAGATTTAACCAGCCGATTACTAGTTAAAAGGAGCACTCATGCCCGGTACACGAGGAACGTATCGGCGAGTGCTCCTTAAACTTTCTGGCGAGGTTTTTGGTGGCGAAAAAGGCATCGGCGTTGATCCCGATGTTGTTCAAGATATTGCAAAGCAGATCGCCGACGTTGCGCGCACAGGTGTTCAGGTAGCGATTGTGGTTGGTGGCGGTAATTATTTCCGCGGCGCCGAACTGCAGCAGCGCGGAATGGATCGCGCTCGCGCCGATTACATGGGAATGCTCGGAACGGTCATGAACTGTTTAGCGTTGCAAGATTTTCTAGAAAAAGAGGGAATCCAAACCCGCGTCCAGACGGCTATCACGATGGGACAAGTTGCCGAACCATATGTTCCGCTGCGCGCGATACGTCACTTAGAAAAAGGTCGCGTAGTTATCTTTGGCGCAGGTGCTGGAATGCCTTATTTTACAACCGACACTGTTTCGGCCCAACGCGCGCTTGAAATCGGCGCCGAAGCTTTGCTCTTAGCAAAAAGTGGTGTTGACGGGGTCTATAGCGCCGACCCAAGGAAAGATGCGAAGGCAGTTAAGTACGACAGTATTTCCTACGATGAGGTTTTGACTAAGTCGCTTGCCGTTGCCGATGCTGCAGCCTTTGCATTGTGCCGCGAAAACAAGTTGCCGATAGTTGTCTTTGACTTAATGGAAAATGGAAATATTGGTCGTGCCGTCCGAGGTGAACTGATTGGAACTTTAGTCAACTAAGGTTTTTTGCTTTACGGTTTATTTATCTGGAACCATAATGATTGAACTCGATGGACACTCTGAAACACAGATTCCGCAGCCTTTACAGTAATCTAAATTAATCTCAAAGCCCTTGCCGGGTCCTAATTTTATAATGGCGTTATCGGGACAGACCCCAAAACAGTTATCGCATTCAAAACAGTTGCCACATGACATGCAGCGCCGTGCCTCAAACAAGGCGTTGCTCTCATCTAATCCCTTTACGACTTCGGAGAAATCCTTAGCTCGACGTGTTGCCTCCAAACGCTCGCGCACAATGTGCGGAGCATCGGTGTAGTACCAGGTATTTAGCTGCTCGTACGTAACAAGATCTTTATTATCAATCTTCTCGTAAACGCTTTTGCGCAGCCAGGCATCGATATTTCGCGCAGCTTTTTTACCGTGCCCAACGCCAGTCGTGACTGTGCGCTCTGCTGGAATCATGTCTCCGCCGGCAAAAATTCCTGGGTGAGTTGTCATCATTGTGGAATCAACGGGCATCACGCCATCTTTAGTATCTAAATCAGCGCTATTTCCTAGCAGAGAAAAATCAACTTCTTGACCTAACGCTAAAATCAAAGAGTCGGCTTCAAGAGTTTCGAACTCACCAGTTGGTTGCGGGAAACCTTCGGCATCTAGCGCCATTTTTTCAATCTGCATGCTTTTTTCATCAACATGATTAACGGTTGAGAGCCACTTAACCAGAATGCCCTCTTCAAGAGCCTCAGTAATCTCTTCATCATTGGCAGGGGCCTTATCGCGGGTTCGGCGATAAACAATTATCGCTTCTTCAGCGCCAAGTCGTTTAGCAGTGCGCGCGACATCCATTGCGGTATTACCGCCGCCGTAGACAACAACTTTGCGACCAAGTAATGGCTGATTGCCATCTTCAACATCATGCAAGACTTTTATCGCATCTAATATCCGCGCAGCCTCACTGGCTGGAATATAGGCTGATTTCCGCATCTAAGACTTCACGAGGTAGGCGATATTTAGGAATTCCGTAACGCATCATTCCACCCGGTGCATGTGTTGCATCGCGAACCGTGACGCTGTGGCCCATTCTGCGTAAGTGATATGCCGCAGATAATCCTGCGGGACCAGCGCCAATAATTAGCACTTTAAAGCCACTTTCTACCGTTGGGGCAGGAATGCTCCAACCTTTTTCAATTGCGTGATCGCCTAAGAAGCGCTCGACCGAGTTGATGCCAACGGCCTCATCTAATTGGGCACGATTACAAACACTTTCGCATGGGTGATAACAGACACGGCCCATAATCGCAGGAAAAGGGTTTTCAATAATTAATGCGCGCCAAGCAGCTTCATACGCGCCATCTTCGGCGATATATAACCAGTTTTGAATATTTTCACCGGCAGGGCAGGCGTTGTTACATGGAGGCATGCGATGGACGTATTCAGGTTTTTCTACACGCCAGGATCCAGTGTGGTTGGCAAGGGATGAGTTAACAGAGAGCGTAATTGCAAATGGTTTTTCCATTAGATACTCGAACTTTCAGTTGAGATTAGGTTGTAACGGGAAATATTTTTATCGGCCGTTGCCTGTAGTTGATTGATTACATCATCGCGTCGGTTTGGCGAAAATAAATGTGAATATCTAACCTGTAGTTTTAAATACTCTTCTACTTTTACACGGTGTCGAATTGGCGTCGATGACGTTACTTCGCCGGATTCGGCCTCAAAGACCGGAAACAGACCTGATTGAGTGGCAAGGCGAGCAATTTTGATTGTGTCACAGGATTCTGAACCCCAACCTAGTGGACATGGCACTAAGACATGTATGTAGCGCGCGCCTCGAAAGGACATCGCTTTAATTACTTTCGCCTCTAGATCGCGCAAATCTGCAACGGTTGCCGTTGCAACATATGGGATTTCATGTGCCATAGCGATACGCGGAAGGTTTTTCCCTTGACCGAAAACATTTCCAGGATTATCACCAACGGCTTGCGTCGTGGCCGTGCGCGCGGCTGGGGGAGTTGCACCCGATCGCTGAACACCAGTATTCATGTAAGCCTCATTGTCATAACAGATGTACAAGACGTCGTCATTTCGCTCGAACATTCCAGAGAGTGCGCCGAATCCAATATCTACCGTTGCACCATCGCCACCTTGGCCGATAACGCGAATATCGCTTTTGCCTTGGGCTTTAAGCGCTGCAGCAACACCCGTTGCAACTGCTGGAGCGTTTCCAAAGAGTGAGTGCACCCATGCGATTCTCCATGATGATTCAGGATATGGAGTTGAGAAAACCTCTAAACAGCCCGTTGCATTAACTGCGATTATCTTGTCATCGGTTGCACGCATGGCAGCATCTAATGCATATCGTGCGCCTAGCGCTTCGCCACAGCCCTGGCAGGCGCGATGGCCAGAAGTCAGGGCATTAGTGCGGTCAGGATCGGATTGAATCGAGCGATCTTCAGCCGATAACAATCGATTGCCGATAGCAAAACTTCCTACTTGATAAAACTTTATTGGTGTTGTTGACATCTGCTCACCACACCTCTCGCAAAATTTCGCTATCTGCTAACTCTTGATCGAGGTCTAGAAAGGTTAACTCTTCGACTCCATCAACGCATGCGCGATCCAAATATGTTCTCAGCGAATCTTTAGTAATTGGCCGCCCGCCAAGTCCGGCAATAACCGTGTAATCCTTGATTGAACTTCCGCGCAGACTGGTGCGAACATTTTCAATGACGATTCCACCGATACCAACTTGGAACGCCTTTTCCAGAATGACGCGTTTTGCCTTTGATAACGCTTCGCGCACAGCCTCGGTTGGAAATGGTCTGAATGCGATTATTCCAAGAACTCCGATAGCGATATCTGCGGCGACCATTTCATCGACAACATCTTTAATTGTTCCAAGAATTGATCCCAGAGCTATGACGACCGTGTCCGCGCCATCGAGTTTGTAGCCACGTACTAAACCACCTGAACTGCGACCAAAAACCTCTTGAAAATCCTTTGCAACTTTAGGGATTACATCTAACGCAAGTTGGTTTTTCATATGTGCCATGTACTTAACTTCGGTGAATGCCTCTGGCCCGACCATCGCACCGATTGATACAGGATTATTTGGATCTAAAACTTGGCGCGGCACAAAGGCCGGTAAAAACTTATCTACTTGAACCTGTTCCGGCACATCAACGCGCTCATATGCATGGGTGAGAATAAATCCATCCATGCAGACCATAACGGGAAGCGAGAGATCCTCGGCGATTTTAAAGGCTTGAACATGCAGATCTGCCGCTTCCTGATTAGTTTCGGCATAAATCTGAATCCAGCCACTATCACGTTGTGACATTGAATCGCTATGGTCATTCCAAATATTTATCGGCGCACCAATCGCGCGATTTGCAACGGTCATAACGATTGGAAGACCTAGCCCTGATGCGTTATAGACCGCCTCAACCATATAGAGAAGTCCTTGACTGGCCGTGGCCGTATATGTGCGCGCGCCGGTTGCGCTAGCACCGATGGCCACTGACATTGCGGCAAATTCAGATTCAACGTTTATAAACTCGCAGCCCTCAAGTGAGCCATTTTTAACGAGTTGACTTAAGCCTTCGACGATATGGGTTTGGGGCGAAATTGGGTAGGCACAAATTACTTGTGGACGGCAGGCAGCTACGGTATCGGCAACGGCTTTAGAGCCCTCAACTTGTCTAAGCATCTGCGGGCACCATCGCTAAGACATATTCATATGCAGCCGTTGCTGCGGCACAGTTAGAGGCTGCGATTTTTGGTTTAAATTTTTCATTGATTGCATCGGTTACCGAGTGCAGTGAAATTACTTTGGTTAACGCAGCAAAAGCGCCAAGCAAAACGGCATTTGGAACTGGTCGACCTAAATGCTCCATCGCCATCGCAGTAGCCGGTACGGTAATAAAACGAGGGTGGTTGTCTGCAATCTCTGCAATTCCTAACTGTTCAAAAGTGCGTGTGGAATTAATAAGGGCGTAGCCATCGCTTTTTAAGCCGGCAAAAACATCAATTTGTTTCAGAAGCGTTGAATCTTGAATGATAATTGCATCTGGAAACATAATTGGTTCGCGGACACGGATTTCGAAATCGGCGATCCGACAAAAAGATACAACGGGTGCGCCGGTGCGCTCAGATCCAAAACTCGGAAAAGCTTGCGCGAAGCGCTTCTCATCAAATGCAGATTGCGCCAGGAGTTCGGCTGCAGTCACCACTCCTTGGCCACCGCGGCCATGGATACGCACTTGAAACATATGGACCTCTCCGTCGCAGTTACAACACAAAAACTACTCCTCGCGCATCACGGATTGAATACTTGTCGTGAGTGCCAGCGCCAATTTGAAAAAAACCCTTGATTTACGCTTATTTTTGGGCACGTAATATAAATCACTTTTCGTAATATACAATCGCCATCAGCGGTTTCAGGCGGCCACCAGATATTTAGATCCACCTTTAGAAGGAGCAACGATGTCAGATGTAGCAAGCGTCCTTAAGGATGCCGACACGAAGATGAGTAAAGCGGTAGAGGTTGCCAAAGATGACTTTGCATCTATCCGTACGGGTCGTGCGCATCCATCGCTTTTTAATAAAATTATGGTCGATTACTACGGTACTTATACCGCGCTCTCTCAACTGGCATCTATTCAAGTACCAGAGGCGCGTTTAGCAACGATTGCCCCATTTGATAAGAGCGCTATGTTAAATATTGAAAAGGCGATACGTGATTCGGATTTAGGGGTCAACCCCTCGAGCGATGGCGTTCTTATCCGAATCAATTTTCCTCAGCTCACTGAAGAGCGACGCAAGGAGTACATCAAGCTTGTAAAAAGCAAGGCCGAAGACTCAAAGATTTCTATGCGCAATATTCGCCGAGCTGCAAAAGAGGCGATTGAAAAAATGGAAAAAGATGGCGACGTCGGCAAAGATGATGTTGCACGCGGAGAAAAAGAGTTGGAAAAAATTACATCAGATCATGTGGCTAAAGTCGACGAGCTTTTTAAGCACAAGGAGGCTGAACTCCTCGAAATCTCCTGCCATCAATTGCCGTCTCTTTGTCACTGATTGCCCTAATTTGGTTTGCTTTGGCCTACCAACGCGAAATCTTTGCGGTAGTTGTAGCCGTCGCCGTGCTTTTAGGTATTCGCGAAATCGTTAGAGCTTTTAAAGTTCGGGGCACTTATTTATCACTGAGAGCACTAGTAATCGCATCAATTGCACTTTCGTACGCTACATGGAACGGGGGAGTCGCAGGTCTTGCTATCGCCACTGCGATAGCCATACCAGTACTGCTGATACAACTTTTGACCAGAGGCCCAGAAGGCTTTGTCGCTAGCGCAACGGCTACAACATTTTCACTTCTTTACTTGCCATTTTTAGGTGGTTTTCTCATACTTCTTGCTCGCCCAGATACTGGCCTTGAGCGCGTCATGACCTTTGTGGTTTTAGTTTCGTGTAACGATACTTTTGGTTACATCGTCGGAGTTCTTTTCGGTAAGCATCCATTAGCACCTAAAATCTCGCCAAGAAAGAGTTGGGAGGGATTGATCGGATCCCTCATCTTTACCGTCATCGGTGGAACGCTGGCTTTTTATTACATCATGGATATGAAATGGTGGATCGGCGCAGTAGTGGGATTAATGATTGTCTTTACTGCAACCTGCGGTGATCTTATTGAAAGTGCAATGAAGCGCGATTTAGCGCTCAAGGATATGGGAACGCTTCTGCCCGGTCACGGCGGAATGCTGGATCGTTTAGATTCAGTTTTGATTTCTGCGCCGGCCCTGTGGCTAGCACTTGAATGTGTGAAAAACTGGTTATGAGTACTCCAGAGATTAAATTAGTTTTCGATGAGCCAGTCCAGCGCAAAAAAGTACCTAAGCATTTAGCTGATTACACCCCTGATGAACGGCGCGATATTGCTAAATCAATGGGCTTGCCGGCATTTCGTGCTACACAAGTTGCAACGCATTATTTTTCTCATCTATCCGATGATCCCCAAACGTGGAGTGATATCCCAGCTGATATGCGCCAAAGTATCGCCGATCAGTTAACGCCAAAACTTATTGAATTAGTTCGATCAGTATCGTGCGATGACGGTATGACACGTAAAGATTTGTGGAAGTTACACGACGGTGTATTAGTTGAAAGTGTTTTAATGCGTTATACCGATCGCGTAACGGTCTGCATCTCATCCCAAGCCGGGTGTGGAATGAACTGTCCTTTTTGTGCGACGGGTCAGGCTGGATTAACCCGAAATTTAAGTGCGGGCGAAATCACCGAGCAGATAGTTGCCGCCGCCCGAGCATGTGAAAACGGCGAACTTCCCGGTGGTCCAACCCGTCTTTCGAATATAGTTTTTATGGGAATGGGAGAACCACTGGCTAACTACAACGCAGTGATGCGTTCGGTGCGAAATATCACCGATCCAAATCCAGATGGTCTAGGAATCAGTGCGCGCTCTGTCACAGTTTCAACGGTAGGGCTCGTCAATGGAATTGAAAAACTTACTGAAGAGGGTTTAGCCCTAACTTTGGCCGTCTCGCTGCATACCCCAGATGACGAGCTTCGAGATACCTTAGTGCCGATTAATTCGCGGTGGAATATTAAAGAGGTTTTAGCCGCCGCCGATAAATATGAAAAACGTACTGGGCGTCGATATTCCATTGAATATGCCCTGATTCGTGACATCAATGATCAATCATGGCGCTCAGATTTACTCGGCCGACTTCTTAAGAACCGCAACGCTCACGTGAATTTGATTCCGCTCAATCCAACCCCAGGTTCGAAGTGGACCGCATCTCGCCGCGAAGATGAGGCCGAGTTCGTTCGTATCTTGGAAAGTTATGGGGTTCCCGTGACGGTTCGGGATACTCGGGGCCGAGAAATCGATGGTGCGTGTGGACAGTTAGCAGCCGCTGAAAAAACTCGGTCCGACTAGTTACCTTTTATGGCAGTTGGTAGGCTCAACCCCATGGAAAAGTTAACGAACTTCATTAATGGCAGCGCCGTAGACAGTACGTCCGGTGAAACTAGCTCACTTATAAATCCATCAACAGGTCAGGCATATGCAACTGCGCCGAAATCAAACGCAGCCGATATCGATGCGGCATTTAGAGCCGCAAGTGATGCGTTTCCGGGATGGCGCGACTCAACCCCATCGCAACGACAGCGCGCACTGTTAAAGATTGCAGATGCAATTGAAGATCGCCAGAGCGAAGTAATTGCAATTGAATGCCGAAATACAGGTAAGCCAATTTCATTGACTACAACGGAAGAAGTTCCGCCAATGGTCGATCAAATTCGATTCTTCGCAGGGGCTGCAAGAAATCTTGAAGGTAAATCTGCCGGCGAATACATGCCAGGTATGACGTCGATGATTCGCCGCGAACCTGTAGGTGTTATTGGTCAAGTAACTCCATGGAACTATCCAATGATGATGGCCGTGTGGAAATGGGCACCAGCGATAGCAGCGGGCAACACCGTTGTCTTGAAGCCAAGTGATACGACACCTGCTTCAACGGTTTGGATGGCATCACTGATGTCCGAGTTTTTACCTGACGGAGTCTTTAACGTGGTCTGTGGCGAGCGCGAAACTGGACGCTCCCTTGTAGAACATAAACGCCCAGACATGGTTTCAATCACTGGCTCCGTTGGAGCAGGAATTCAAGTTGCTCAATCGGCAGCGACCCAACTTAAGCGTGTTCATTTAGAGTTAGGTGGAAAAGCTCCTGTCGTCGTCTTTGCCGACGCCGACTTAGAGGCCGCAGCAGAGGCAATTGCGATTGCAGGATATTTCAACGCTGGCCAAGACTGCACTGCCGCAACTCGCGTGATTGTTCAAGACACCGTCTACGAAAATTTCGTTGCACTTTTGAGCGCCCAAGCAAAGTCAATCGCCATTGGTGCCCCAGATGAGGATGTCTTCTTAGGTCCTGTAAATAATGCTAATCAATTAGCAAGAGTTTCAGGCTTCCTTGATCGCGTCCCAGCCCATGCCAGCGTCATGAGCGGAGGAAGTGCACTAGATCGCCCAGGCTTCTTCTTCCCAGCAACCGTTGTCGCCGGCCTTCGTCAAGATGATGAGATGATCCAAAATGAAATCTTCGGTCCCGTTATTACTGTGCAGAGTTTTAGTGATGAGGCTGAAGCGGTAGTCATGGCAAATGGAGTTGATTACGGTTTAGCCTCCAGTATCTGGACTAAGGATCATGGCCGTGCGATGCGTATGGCCAAGGCATTCGACTTTGGCTGCGTGTGGATTAATACCCATATCCCAGTTGTCGCAGAGATGCCGCATGGTGGCTTTAAGCGTTCAGGATATGGCAAGGATTTATCTGCGTATGGTTTTGAAGATTACACGCGGATTAAGCATGTAATGACCAATCTTGGGGCATAGAATTTGCGCCAGAACCTCACAGACTAAGGAGTAAACCAGCATGGCCACAGAGCGATCAATCTCACCAGAGGCACGTTCAATTCTTGGCGCTCGCATTTCGCGCAGAAGTGTTCTTGCAGGCGCAGGCGGATTAGGAGCTGTCGGATTACTAGCAGCGTGTGGCGGCGGCGGTGATTCAGCGGCAGAAAATATTGTCCGCTGGGGCAACTGGCCTTTGTATTTAGATTTCGATGAGGAGAGCAAAACATATCCAACGCTTGTTAAATTCTCTGAGTCAACTGGAATCGATGCCCAGTACTTTGAAGATTACAACGACAACGATGAGTTCTTTGGAAAAGTGCAGGCACAACTTAAGCTTGGCGAAGACATTGGCTATGACGTAGTCACACCAACTGACTGGATGGCGGCGCGATGGATTCGTCTTGGGTACACACAGAAATTTGATTTAGCAAATATTCCAAATGCGGGAAATATTTTGGACTCACTTAAATCTCCGTCGTATGATCCAATGCGCGAATCAACACTAACGTGGCAGGGCATTATGGCTGGCTTTGGGTGGAATACTGAAAAGAATCCAAAGGGCATACGTACTCTCGATGATCTCTTTGCACCACAGAACAAGGGCAAAATCGTTGTACTGTCAGAAATGCGTGACACGATTGGTGTCATTCTTCTTGCTCAGGGTGTAGATATTACAAAGGTCACTGAAGATGAATTTATGAACGCCGTTGATTTCATGGCGGGCAAGATTTCCGATGGTTGGATTCGTGGAGTTAAAGGCAATGAATATGCTGAAGATTTAACTTCAGGAGATGCAACCGCGGTTATTGGCTGGTCAGGGGATATGTTCATTCTCGCAAATGAGAATGAGGGCAAGTTCGACTTTGCAATTCCTGAGTCGGGCGGAACAATCTCAGGTGATAACTTGATGATTCCATCCACGGCGTCACCAACAGGCAAGACAAATGGCGAAAAATTAATCAATTATTACTACGATCCTGCAGTTGCCGCCGAAGTTGCCGCTTACGTTAACTATGTATGTCCAGTTCAAGGCGCACAAGCTGAGATGGAAAAGATTGCACCTGAGCTTGCAACGAGTGAGTACATTTTCCCTAGCGAAAATACTTCTTCTCGATTGAATGTATTTCGCTCATTGACCCCAGCAGAAGAGTCAACCTGGGCCGAGGCGTTTCAGCAGGCCCAAGGCAATTAGTGGCAATTGATCCAATTGCCGCACGCGGGGATTTACGCTTAACACGAATCACCAAGTCTTACGGTGATTTTAAAGCTGTTGATGATTTAACGTTAACGATTCCTAAGGGCTCTTTTTTCGCTCTCCTTGGTCCATCGGGCTGCGGTAAAACAACGACGCTTCGCATGGTTGCAGGTCTTGAAGAGCCAACGGTTGGAAGTATTCATTTAGGCGATACCGACATAACTACGACCCGTCCTTATCAACGTCCCATCAATACCGTTTTTCAAAACTATGCGCTCTTTCCGCATTTAACTATCTTTGAAAATATCGCATTTGGTTTACGCCGGCGCGGAGTTAAAGATGTTAAAGAGCAGGTAGATAAAGTGCTTAATCTTATTGAACTTCCTCACCTTGCCGAGCGCAAGCCAACACAGTTATCCGGTGGCCAACAACAGCGCATTGCACTTGCACGTGCAATAGTTAATCGACCAGCACTCTTACTTTTGGATGAGCCGCTTGGTGCACTTGATCTGAAACTGCGCCGTCAAATGCAGATCGAACTCAAGTGGATTCAACGCGAGGTCGGTCTCACTTTTGTGCACGTAACTCACGATCAAGAAGAGGCTATGACAATGGCCGACACAATCGCAGTTATGAACGAGGGCAAGATTGAGCAGATGGGCTCGCCGGCTGATTTATATGATGATCCAGAGACTGCATTTGTTGCAAACTTTCTTGGTCAGTCAAATCTGATTAAGGGAAAGATTGATGGAAATGATGGGGATAATTTAGTTATCGATCTCTTTGGCCAAAAGATTTCTATGCCGAAGTCGCGCTCTCATGCCATTGATAGCTCCCTTTATGCCGGAATACGCCCCGAGAAATTCCGCATCTCCCGAACAGGTTCGGCAGTGCGTGGCAACATTTTAACTGGTGGGCGGATCGAAGATGTTTCATATATTGGCGTGAGCACGCAGTATGTAGTTGCAATGCCATGGGGACAAGAGTTGATGGTCTTTGAACAAAACGATGATGGGGTGCCCCCATTTAATAAAGGCGAAGAAGTGATTATTTCTTGGGAGCCTAACTTTACTTTTGGTCTTCGAGGAGATGAAGATATTGAGGCCGGAACAGAAGTAAATCCAGACGAGATTAGCGAGTAATGAGCATGACCTTGCCAAAGGTGCCTGTTCCCTATCTTTTGTTACTTCCAGGTTTTGCTTTCCTCTTTACCTTTTTTATATTGCCGATTATCAACCTTGCACAGACATCGACGCAGACTGCCATTGTTGGTGGTGATACCGGTCAATACGAACAGAGCTTTGCATTTAGTAACTACATCAATGCCTTTCTCGAAAATAAAGAACAATTTGGTCGCTCATTCATCTATGCAAGTTTGGCGACGGTCTTTGCTCTAGCAATCGCATATCCACTTGCTTATGCAATCGCATTTAAATCAGGAAAGTATAAGAATATTTTGTTGGTACTAGTTGTTGCACCATTCTTTACATCGTTTTTGCTTCGTACTGTTGCATGGAAACAAATCCTTGGTGAAGAGGGATTCTTGGTTCCAACGCTGCGCTCTCTAAATTTAATGGGTGAGCAAACGACAATCACATCGACTTCAATCGCAGTAGTTGCAGGTATGACGTATAACTTCCTGCCATTTATGACCCTGCCTTTATATGCATCTCTTGAGCGTATCGATCCGCGCACAATTGAGGCCTCCGGAGATCTTTATGCCAATGCGATCACAACTTTCCGCAAAGTTACCGTTCCGCTTTCGATGCCCGGAGTCGTCGCCGGTACCTTACTGACATTTATTCCGGCCGCTGGTGACTATGTAAATGCCGCCATTCTCGGAAGTCCTAATACAAAGATGATTGGTAATGTAATTGAGTCACGTTATTTCAAGATTGTTGACTATCCGACGGCCGCGGCGCTCTCATTTACTTTGATGGTAGCAATATTGATTCTTGTAACTCTCTATATTCGAAAAGCCGGAACGGACGAATTGGTATGAGTACTAAAACCGTTGCCGCAACTATTCCGACGATTCCATTAAACGCCAGACTTTCGCGTTGGTTCGGAAGAAATCTTCTACGAATTTATATGTTTTTTGGTTTTAGTTATCTATTTATTCCAGTTGCCTATACCTTCGCATTTTCATTTAATGACTCTGGAAAGAGTAATTTGATTTGGAAGGGGTTTACTTTTGACAATTGGCAGAACCCGTGCGGGGCTCCACAGATTTGTGAAGCGCTTGGCAACTCAATAAAAATTGGATTTTTAGCCACCGTCTTTTCTACGATTCTTGGAACAATGATTGCCTTTGCAATTGCTCGTTATAAATTTGCAGGTCGTTCAAGCTCTAACCTTCTTATTTTCTTACCGATGGCGACTCCTGAGATTGTTTTAGGTGCATCCCTACTCTCACTTTTCTTGGTCTTCAAAGTTAATCCAGGTTTTTGGCCGACGGTAATTGCACACGTAGTTTTCTGTATTTCTTTTGTCGTAGTTACAGTTAAGGCGCGAATTGCCAGCCTTGATCCTCGTTTAGAACAAGCAGCAATGGATTTATATGCCAATGAAGTTGAGACTTTTCGCCGTGTAACACTTCCATTGGTTGCCCCTGGAATCGCCGCCGCCGCCTTACTTGCTTTCTCACTGTCCTTCGATGATTTTATTATCACGAACTTCAACTCGGGAACAATGACGACTTTTCCAAAGTTTGTCTATGTATCGGCCGCACGCGGCATACCTGCCCAGGCCAACGTCATAGGCTCTGCAATGTTTTTTCTAGCTTTAGCGATAGTTATCGCAGGACAGTTGGTAAGTCGTAAAAAAGCGCGCTAAACTCGCCTTCGTATCCATATGGCAACCATCGATCCCTCAATTCTTAAACACCTCTCACATATGCAGCCAGCTTTGTACTGGCTAGATGAAGATCCACTAGAGCCTCTGCCGCATGCAACGTTAATCGGTGATGCCACAACTGATTTATGCATTGTCGGAGCTGGTTATACGGGTCTGTGGACCGCCATTTTGGCAAAAGAGCAGAATCCAGAGCGTGAAGTAATTCTGCTCGAGCAACGCGAAACCGGCGCTGGGGCATCAGGGCGAAACGGTGGTTTTTGTAGCTACTCACTTACGCATGGATTTATGAATGGTTATAACCGTTTTAAAGATGAGATGGCGATTATCGAACGTATGGGCCGTGAAAATTTAGATGGCATTGAATCCACAATTAAAAAATATGGCATTGAGTGTGATTTTGAATGGAACGGTGAGCTCCGTGTCGCAATAGAAGAATGGCAAATGGAGTCGATGATTGAAGAGGCGGGTCTGCGAAACTCATTCGGCGACAATGTTGAACTCTTGGATCAAAACCAAATTCAAGCACGTGTTAAATCTCCTCTCTATAAAGGAGCGTTGTGGGATCCAGATGGCACTGCGCTTGTTGATCCTGCACGTTTAGTGTGGGGTTTAGAGCGAGTGTGTATAAAACTTGGCGTTAAGATCTTTGAAAATACTCATGTTGAATGGTTAGAGCGAACTAATAGCGGCATGATTGTTCACACACCTTACGGAAGTGTGTATGCCCAAAAAATTGCACTTGCAACAAATGTATTTAAATCACTGGTCAGACGTGCACATAAATATGTTGTGCCTGTTTATGATTTCCAATTAGTAACAGAGCCTTTGACGCGCGAGCAATTGGATTCAATTGGTTGGAAAGGGCGCGAAGGTTTATCTGATGCTGGTAATCAATTCCACTATTATCGAATGACGAAGGATAATGAGATTTTGTGGGGCGGTTATGATGCAATTTATAATTTCCGAGGAAAAGTGCGTCAAGAATATGAATCGGATGCACAGACTTATGCCCATCTGGCAGAGGCTTTCTTAGAAACTTTCCCGCAGCTCAAGGGGATTAAATTCACACATGGTTGGGGTGGTGCAATTGATACCTGCTCCCGCTTTTCACCTTTTTGGGGCAAAGCATTTCGGGGCCGCGTTGCTTATGTAATGGGATATACAGGTCTTGGAGTAGCCTCAACACGTTTTGGTGCACAAGTAATGCTCGACTTATTAGATGGCGTTGATAATGAACGAACTCGTCTTGAAATGGTTAGAAAAAAGCCATGGCCTTTCCCACCTGAGCCATTTAGATTTTTCTTTATTCGCCTAACGCAATGGTCAATAAATAGGGCCGATGAAAAGGGCGGCAAGCGCAATCTATGGCTCAAACTTCTGGATTTTTTGGGCTTAGGTTTCGATTCTTAAAAACAGAGATTTTGCCTACTTTCAATTTTAGGAGCTTATTGCAAGAACTCAATACTAAGGAGTAAAATAAAAACGGAAAAGAGAAGAATTATGAATATTTTATTCGTTATTAACGGTTCGGCTTATGGTTTGGACTCTACATTTAACGCAATACGTTTGGCCGGAACTCTAGTTAAACGTGATGGAGTAAGTGTCACAATCTTTTTGATGGGTGACGGTGTCACTGCAGCAATGCAGAATCAAAAAACTCCGGATGGATACTACAAACTTGATCGCATGCTCTCAATCGTTCACCGCAATAGTGGTGTAATTGAATGCTGCGGAACTTGCATGGATGCCCGTGGAATCTCCGATGAAATGCTTATCGAAGGTTCAAAACGAAGCACTATGGATTCTTTGGCAGACCATACTCTGGCTGCTGACAAGGTATTGGTCTTCTAATGGGAAAAGCTTCGAGCCAAACAGTTCTCATCCTTGGTGGAGGAGTTGGTGGAGTAGCAGCTGCAAATCGATTGCGCAAGCACTTAGATCGTAGGCACCGGATCGTTCTAATAAATAGAGAAGAGGACTTTTCATTTGCAGCCTCATATCTCTGGGTTATGAACGGTTCACGTGAACCTAAACAAGTTACGAGACCACTTAAAAGAATTGAGCGACGTGGAATTGAAGTTGTAATCGGAACGGTAGAATTTATTGATCCGCTGACTCGAGTTGTAAAAGTTTCAGGAAAGAATATCCATGCAGATCACCTCATCGTGACTCTTGGAGCAGATTGGGCCACTGATCGAGTATTAGGTTTAGCGGAGTTCGGCCATACTTTTGCAACATTGAATGGTGCACAAAAACTTCGCAAAGAGCTAGAGAATTTAAAATCAGGACGGATTACCGTTGTCACCTCTTCGCCGTTGTATAAATGCCCAGCCGCTCCATATGAGGCCGCTTTACTAATCGATTCAGGGCTTCGTAAACGTGGAGTTCGAGATAAAGTTCAGGTTTTGTTACGTACTGCAGAGCCAGCCCCGATGCCTACTGCAGGCAAAAATGTTTCTGAGGCAGTAAAAAGTATTCTTACCAGTCGGAGCATCGATTACCGACCTGCTGTGCAAATTACTGGCGTTGAATACGGGAAGATTTATTTTGGCGATGAAGATGAGAAAACTGATCTACTTGTTTATATGCCACCTATCGCAGCCCCACGAGTAATTTCAGATTCCCTACTCGCACAGCCTGATGGCTGGATACATGCAGATGCAAATACTTTGAGAACTGAGTTCGATAATGTTTATGCAATTGGAGATAATACTCAAATTCTTCTAGGTATCGGTAAGCCATTGCCTAGGGCAGGGGTCTTTGCACATGCGCAGGCACTTGCCGTTGCAGGTTCAATCATTGCAAAAATAAATGGTAAAGAGGCGGTGGGAATATTTGATGGACATGGTGGCTGCTTCATTGAGATCGGTTCTGGCAAAGCAGCATTTGGCTCTGGTAATTTCTATGCCCAGCCAGCACCAGAAATCACAATGAAACCTCCTAGCCGACTCAGACATTGGGGAAAAGTAGCTTTCGAACTCAATGTTTTGAGAAGATGGTTATAATTTTATTTACCCTCATCGTTGGCAAAAAAATAGCTTTCTACGCCATTTCTTGATGACGAGGTATCGGATGTCGCTTTTAACGCCTATTCTTAAGCAATGACCAACCACGGCAATATGTATGGCCCTGACTTTACCTTTCTTGGAATCGAACGGTGCGATTTAGATATTGAATCTACTTTCGCCGATGCCGATGTAGTAATAGTTGGGGCTCCAATTGATAGCGGAACTTCATATCGATCTGGTGCAAAGTTTGGTCCACAAGCAATTCGTGGTGGAGATTACCTTCCGCACGATGGTGAGCGTCCACATCTTGCGCTTCGAATCGATGCATTGAAAACAATGAAAGTCGTTGATGCAGGTGATTTAGATATGCCAGGGCGAGATCTAGTTAAATCTTTGGAAACGCTGGCCGTTGCTACTGAAAAAATTTCAAGGGCGGGGGCAATTCCATTAATTCTAGGCGGAGATCATTCAGTGACATCGGCAGATGTTGCCGGCATTGCACGTCATCGGGGCCAGGGGAAGATTTCCATGATTCACTTTGATGCCCATGCCGATACCGCTAGCGATGAAAATGGAGCGTTAGTTGGCCATGGAACTCCGATGCGTCGCTTAATTGAAAGTGGAGCGGTGCGTGGTGATCGATTCTTGCAACTTGGTCTTCGTGGCTATTGGCCAAGTCCAAAGACGTTGGACTGGATGCGCGATCAAGGAATGCGCTCGTATGAGATGACTGAGATTCACCATCGTGGTTTAAATACGGTTTTAGATGAATCTTTTGAAATTCTGATGGATGGTTGTGATGGCGTATTTTTATCAGTTGATATAGATGTTGTGGATCCAGGAATGGCACCAGGTACAGGAACACCCGAACCTGGCGGAATGACTAGCCGCGAACTCCTTGAAGCGGTTCGCCGAATCTGTTTTGAACTACCAGTAGTCGGTATAGATGTCGTAGAAGTGGCACCGGCCTTTGATAACGCCGATATAACCGCGATCTTGGCTAACCGGGTCGTACTTGAGGCGTTGAGTGCGATTGCCAAACGTCGCTCGGGTGAGAAGTATTCACCAACACAAAATCTTCTGGATCGATAAATGCGTGAGGTAGTAATTCTTGGTTCGACGGGTTCGATTGGGCGACAGGCTTTAGAAATTGTTGCAACACATAAAGGTTCCTTCCGAGTTGTTGCTATCTCATCGGCGGGCAGTGATCCAACTCTCGTTATCGAGCAGGCGAAGGCATTTAATGTGCAGTTTGTTGGCGTAATAAAAAATGCCGACGAAATTCGCCGCGCACTTCCAGGTGTCACTGTAATCGATGGACCGCTTGCCTCAACTGAAATCGCTGCAATCGAATGCGATGTTGTCCTCAATGCAATTACGGGCTCTATTGGGCTTGGACCAACCCTAGCCGCACTTGAGGCTGGAAATACGTTAGCTCTTGCTAATAAAGAATCACTCGTTGCCGCCGGCGAACTAGTGATGTCAAAGGCAAGAGTGAATCAGATTATTCCAGTTGACTCGGAGCACTCGGCGATTTGGCAATGCTCGCTGGCGGGTAAAAAAGATGAAGTACGCAGATTAATTTTAACGGCAAGCGGTGGACCATTTATGGAGCGAAACGATTTGCAAGCAGTAAGTGTGGCCGATGCACTTAAACACCCCACCTGGAACATGGGCGCAGTGGTAACTATTAACTCCGCGACGTTAGTGAATAAAGGTCTTGAAATTATTGAGGCGCATCATTTATTTGATGTGCCCTATAGCTCGATTGATGCAGTTATTCATCGTCAATCAGTTGTGCATTCAATGGTTGAGTATGTAGATGGTTCAACTATTGCACAGGCAAGCCCGCCGAATATGAAGGGTGCAATTGCTTATGCCCTTAATTTTCCAGAGCGGTTAGAAAAAGCCACTGACGCAATCGATTGGGGGACTAAACATAATTGGAGCTTTGAACCAATTGATTCGGCAAAATTTCCTGCCGTTGAACTTGCAAGGGTTTGTGGAGAGTCTGGTGGTGCTATGTCAGCGATTTTTAATGCCGCGAATGAAGTTGCCGTTGAGGCTTTCATAGCGCAAAAGATTGGTTTCACTTCGATTCTTCCCCTTGTGCAGGAAGTAGTTGAAGCGTGTCAGGGTTATGCAACATCTATCTTGCGGGATTTAGCCGATGTCAGCGGTATAGAAGAGAATGCACGAGCCAGAGCCCATGAACTTCTAATACGATTGGCCCCATAATGCAGATACTCGGAATCCTCGCCTTTGTTGTAGCCCTTCTGCTCTCAGTCATGATTCATGAGTTTGGGCACTACTTAACTGCTAAACGTTATGGCATGAAGGTCTCCGAGTTTTTCGTTGGCTTTGGACGGCGCATCTGGTCACAGCAGCGCGGTGAAACTGAGTTTGGAATAAAGGCGATCCCTGCAGGTGGTTACTGCAAAATCGAAGGTATGACTCCCGGCGATGAGATGCCGATTGGTCAAGAGGATCGAGCATTTTACAAAGCGAGCTCTGGGAAGAAATTAATTGTTTTAGGTGCAGGCTCCTTTCTTCACTTTGTTATCGGTTTCGTACTTCTCTTCACACTCTTTGCCGGGATTGGAACTACGCAGGTTCTTCCGATAATTGGTGAGGTCATGAAGGGAACTGCTGCACAATCTGCAGGAATTATGGTTGGAGATGAAATAACCTCAATTAACGGAAAGCCAGTGACTAACTGGTATGAAGATGTAATGGCAATTCGTGAATCACAAGGTAAAGAGTTGACGCTTGGAATCAATCGTAATGGTGAAGATTTAATTATCTCTGCCTCATCTAAGTTGGAAACTATTGATGGTGAGACGAGATACTTACTAGGAATCGTTAATGAAACAGGACTTAAGAGAAGTGGGGTGTTCACTTCATTTAAAAATGCGGGAATAGTTACAAAGGATTTCTTGGTTGAGAGTGTTAAATCTTTAGCAAAACTTCCATCTAAGATCCCAGCGTTGTGGGGACAAACCGTTAGCGGAGAAGAGCGCGACGCAAATGGTTTGGTAGGTGTGGTCGGAGTCGCTCGTGTTTCAGGTCAGGCAGTAAGTAGCGATAATCTGAGTGCGATGGAGCGTTTTGGAACCTTCATCTTAATTATTGCGAGCTTAAATATCTTTGTGGGCCTTTTTAATCTCCTACCAATTCTGCCTTTAGATGGCGGACATATGGCCGTTGCTATCGCCGATGAAGTTCGTGCATTATTTGCCCGCCTTCGTGGACGCCCAAGACCAGCTGCTATCGATGTCACAGTTCTGACGCCGATTACGATGGTGGTTTTTGTTATTTTGGCGGCATTAACACTGCTTCTTCTAGTGGCAGATATTGTTAATCCAGTCATTCTCAATCTTTAGCGGTTAGCCGATAATTACGGCAGAATAGCGCCATGGTTGATTTAGGAATTCCCAGCGCTCCACCACCAACGCTTTCGCCACGTCGAAAGACTAAGCAGATGATGGTCGGTAAAGTCGGTGTGGGTAGTGAATCTCAAGTGAGCGTTCAATCTATGTGTACGACGCTAACATCTGATGTCAATGCAACGCTACAACAAATAGCTGAGCTAACTGCCTCTGGCTGTCAGATTGTGAGAGTTGCAGTTCCAAGCCAAGATGATGCCGATGCTTTAGCGCAGATAGCTAAGAAATCGCAGATACCAGTTATTGCAGATATTCACTTTCAACCTAAATACATTTTTGCTGCAATCGATGCGGGCTGTGCGGCGGTCCGAGTTAATCCTGGAAATATTAAGCAGTTCGACGATAAAGTTAAAGAGGTTGCAAAAGCGGCGGGAGATGCGGGCATTCCGATTCGTATTGGAGTGAATGCCGGTTCACTTGACCCTCGCTTGCTGGCTAAATATGGGAAAGCTACCCCTGAAGCCTTAGCTGAATCGGCGTTGTGGGAGGCATCGTTATTTGAAGAGCATGGCTTCTCAGATATCAAAATCTCGGTTAAGCACCATGATCCAGTCACGATGGTTAAGGCCTACAGACTTTTGGCCGCTCAATGTGATTATCCATTACATCTTGGAGTCACAGAGGCAGGACCGATTTTTCAAGGAACTATTAAATCGGCCACGGCATTTGGAATTTTATTAGCAGAAGGTATTGGCGACACTATTCGCGTTTCATTATCGGCACCGCCAGTTGAAGAAGTTAAAGTTGGAATTTCGATTTTGGAATCGCTCAATCTTCGTCAACGCAAACTCGAAATCGTTTCCTGTCCATCGTGTGGTCGTGCCCAAGTAGATGTCTATACATTGGCCGAAAAAGTTCAAGCAGGGTTAGAGGGAATGACCGTTCCATTACGTGTTGCGGTAATGGGTTGTGTTGTAAATGGGCCAGGGGAGGCACGTGAGGCAGATCTTGGTGTCGCATCTGGAAACGGTAAAGGTCAGATTTTTGTGAAAGGCGTGGTAATTAAAACCGTTCCTGAAGCGATGATCGTTGAAACTTTAATCGAAGAAGCAATGCGCTTGGCCGAGGAAATGGAAGCCGCGGGCGTTGCATCAGGCATGCCAACTGTTGATATTAGATAGGCTCACCTCATGTTGAAAATGTCCACACTATTTTTGCGGACTTTGCGTGATGATCCGGCAGATGCTGAGGTGGCAAGCCATCGACTGCTTGTTCGTGCTGGATATATTCGCAGAATCGCCGCTGGAATTTATTCCTGGCTGCCTTTAGGTGTGATCACGCTTCGAAACATTGAAAATGTCGTGCGCCAAGAGATGGATCAAGCAGGATTTCAGGAGGTCCATTTCCCAGCACTTTTGCCGCGAGAGGCCTATGAAGTTACTCACCGCTGGGAAGAGTACGGACCTTCACTTTTTCGCCTGCAAGATCGCAAAGGGGGAGATTACTTACTAGGGCCAACGCACGAAGAAATGTTTACGTTGATGGTGAAAAGTGAGTACTCATCGTATAAAGATTTGCCACTGTCTCTTTATCAAATTCAAACTAAGTATCGTGATGAAGCCCGTCCTCGCAGCGGAATTATTAGAGGCCGCGAATTTGTCATGAAGGATTCATACTCATTTGATATTGATGATGCAGGTCTGGATATTTCATATCAAAACCACCGTGATGCATACATCAGTTGTTTTGACCGTCTTGGATTGCGGTACAACATCGTTAAAGCCGTATCAGGTGCAATGGGTGGATCGAAATCAGAAGAGTTTTTAGCCCCATGTCCAACAGGGGAGGACACGTATGTCTTGTGCCCTAACTGTGGCTATGCCGCTAATGTCGAAGCGATGGTCACTAAAGTCGCCGCGGCGGATTCATCTGCCGTTCCAGCACTTGAGGAGCTAGATACGCCAAATACTCCAACGATTGACTCACTAGTCGCCGTTATGAATGAAAAATTCGGTGGTGGATACACCGCGGCCGATACTTTAAAAAATATTATGTTGATGGCCGATGGTCGCGCCTTGGCTGTATTAGTACCCGGTGATCGCGAAGTTGATTTGAAGCGCATGCAAGAGAATTTAAGTGGAGTACATGAGCTTCGCGTCTTTGAAGAGGCGGATTTTGCTAAATTCCCACAGCTTGTTAAAGGCTATATCGGGCCGCAAGATGTGAAGAAATTTGGAATAACTCTTTATGCAGACCCGCGTGTAGCACCTGGGACAGCGTGGATTAGCGGCGCCAATAAGAAAGATCGTCATGCTCGATTTGTTGTAAATGGGCGAGACTTTATTCCTGATACATATATTGAGGCGGCCGAAGTCCGCGCAGGAGATTCTTGTCCAGAGTGTGCAACCGAAATTGTCATTGATAGGGCTATTGAAATAGGTCATATTTTTCAGTTAGGTCGAAAATATGCCGAAGCACTTAACCTGACGGTTCTAGATCAGCATGGTAAATCTCAAGTAGTAACAATGGGCTCGTATGGAATCGGTGTATCGCGAGCCGTAGCGGCAATTGCCGAACAGACAAGTGATGAGATTGGTCTTAACTGGCCAGCTGAAATCGCACCAGCAAAGGTGCATATTGTCGCCACCGGTAAAGATGACCTGCCATTTGATACCGCTCTCCAACTTGGATTGGATTTAGAGGCGGTAGGAATTTCCGTCATGCTCGATGATCGCCGAGATGCAAGCGCAGGAGTTAAGTTTAAAGATGCCGAACTCATTGGCAATCCTATTATCGTGGTAGTCGGCAAGGCACTTGCCGATGGAAACGTTGAAGTACGTGTTCGCAAAAGCGCAGATAAGAGCGAAGTTGCTCTTTCACAGGCGGTATCGGCAATCGCATCACTGCTTAAGTAGGCTTTTTTTGATGGGTGATATCGCGGTTACAACAGGGATTTTTCTTGTAGCTGCATCATTTTTCGCGGGCTTTGTTGACTCCATCGCAGGCGGCGGTGGATTAATTCAACTTCCCGCTCTATTAATCGGTTTGCCTAAAACGGAAACAGTTACGGTTCTAGGAACTAATAAGTTGGCCTCGGTTTTTGGTACGGCAACGGCGGCAGGTTTATATCGCCGCCAAATAAAACCTGAGCCTAAAGTGTTGATTGCAATGGCTCTACCAGCTTTTATTGGTTCGGCAGCTGGTGCATCACTTGCTTCCAGAATTCCGACTGCCAGCATGCGACCCATTGTTTTAATCCTATTAATTGTCGTTGCAATCTATACTTGGGTAAAACCTGATTTGGGAAAGATCGAAGTTTTACGCCATCACTCAACTCGCAGAGTTCAGATTGCTGCTTTTTCTGGAATTGTGATCGGTTTCTACGATGGGATCTTTGGACCTGGCACTGGTTCATTCTTGATGCTTGTCTTAGTCGCATCTCTTGGTTATGCATTTATCACGGCATCGGCGATCGCTAAAGTGGTCAATGTTTCTACCAACCTTGGTGCACTTGTTATCTTTGGAATAAATGGTGCAATTATCTGGCAGATTGGTCTGGCCCTTGGAGTTGCAAATGTATTGGGAGCTGTAATCGGTGCTCGTTTGGCTATTCGAGGTGGTTCTACGTTGGTCCGCAAGGTTTTCCTCCTTGTGACCATTGCACTAATTTTTAAAGTGGGAATTGATACTTTTCAAAGTTTCTAGATAAGATTATGGTCACAACTTAATAAGAAAGTAGTTACTTATGTCGCTTCAGGATTCCCTTACAGAATTACTCAGACCTGCTGTAGAAAATGCGGGATTCTTCCTTGAGCAAGTACTTATTTCAAACCCTGGTAATCATCAAATCCTCACATGTGTCATCGATGGACCCAAACCACTCAATCTTGATGAAGTAACCGTTGTCTCTCGATTAATCTCTGAACTTTTAGATGAAACTGAGCTCATTAGTGGAGCCTTCACTCTCGAAGTAACCTCTCCTGGCGTGGACCGCCCACTAACGCAGCGCCGTCATTGGGAAAAGAACGTATCCCGGCTTATAACCATGGTGATGCATGATGGTTCTTTGTTGACTGCACGCCTTACTGAACTTCGCGATGTCGATGCGGTATTTATTGAAAACATCAAGGGTCGCATGAAAACCCACACGATAGTTCTTGCCAATATAAAGAAGGCTCACGTTGAAGTTGAATTCAGCCGTAAGGATGATAATTAAATGCACGTCGAGATGAGTGCATTAGTTGCGCTGACAACCGAAAAAGAGATTCCACTTGAACAGTTAATTCAAGCAATTGAAATCGGTGTTCTCACTGCATATAACCAGACCGAAGAAGCAAAGCGCCATGCGCGCGCCCACTTAGATCGTGAAACCGGAGAGATTTCAATCCTAGTTCCGCAGTTCAATGAGCTCGGGGAAAGAATCGGCGAGGATCCAGATGTCCCGGTTGGTTTTTCACGTGTTGCAACGTCGACGGCCCGTCAAATTATTAAACTAAAGATGCGCGAGACAAATGATGCATCCATAGTTGGCGAATTCACTGGAAATGTTGGCGATGTAATCTCTGGTGTAGTTCAGCAGGGCCGCGACCCAAAGATGATCAACGTAAATTTAGGTCGCACCGAAGGTCGCATTCCTCCCCAAGAACAAGTTCCGGGAGAGGTTTATAACCATGGTGATCGCATTAAGTGTTTTGTAGTTGAAGTTAAACAAGGTCTGAAAGGTCCAGAGATTATGTTGTCTCGATCTCACCCGGCGCTAGTGAAACAGTTATTTGCATTTGAAGTCCCAGAAATTAACGATCGCATTGTTGAAATAATGGCCGTTGCTCGCGAGGCAGGGCATCGCACGAAGGTTGCCGTAAAATCTCACCGCGCCGGAGTAAGCCCTAAAGGCTCATTAATTGGACCCATGGGATCTCGCGCCCGTGCCGTAATGGATGAGCTTCATGGCGAAAAAATCGACATTGTTGACTGGTCGGAGGATCCAGCGGTATTTGTCGCTCACGCCCTTGCCCCCGCAAAGGTGGTTTCAGTTGAAATTACCGATTTGGCTGGACGCTGCGCCAAAGTAGTTGTTCCGGATTACCAATTATCCCTAGCTATTGGAAAAGATGGACAGAATGCACGCTTAGCGGCCCGCTTAACAGGCTGGCGAATCGATATTCATCCCGATAATCCCATTATGTAAAGAGGGTAATCATTGGATACGATGACCCCCTGCACTACAAACGAAATGGATATGAAAGATATGAAACTCACATGAGCTCGCTAGAACTATGAGGTCGAACAACTAGGGCTTGCATGTGCAGAATATGCGGGCCAAGACAGGGGAAAATGTGTCAAAGGTCCGTGTACACGAGTTAGCAAAACAACTCGGTATGGAGAGCAAGGAAGTTCTTGCAAAGCTCCAAGATTTAGGAGAGTTCGTAAAATCGGCATCATCGACGGTAGAAGCACCTGTTGTGCGAAAACTTGTCGAAATGTTTCCCGATGCTAAACCTCTCGATGAAAAAAAGCCTGTAAAGAAAGCTGCCGCGAAAAAATCTGCAGCCAAACCCAAGGATGAAGTAAGCGCCGAACAAGCCGCTGAGTTAGCCGCTGAACTTGGCGTCGATATAGCTGCGATAAAAGCTGAAGCCGTACGTGCCGAACTTCATAAGGCCGAGCTTCATGCAAAGGCAGAGGCAGTGCGTGCCGCTGAAGATGTACCGGCAGTTGATTTACCAAAGCCAGCGCCTCGTCCCGGAAACAACCCATTCTCATCTGGTGTTTCTGCAGTGCCACGTCCTCCGCGTCCAGGCAACAATCCATTTTCAACAGGGGGCGCAGTACCTCGTCCTCCACAACGTCCAACGGGAGCGCCTCGTCCGGGAATGGCCGGAGCGCGTCCAGGTTCAGTGCGACCCGGCTTTGCCGCTCGTCCACCTGGTCAACGCCCACCGGCAGGTGCTGGATTTCCACCTCGAACAGGTAGTGCACCGGCTTCTGGAACTCCCTACAAGAGCAATGGTCCTGCAGGTGTACCGGCAACTGGTGCTCCAACTCGTCCAGGTGGCGGTCGTCCACCTCAACGCGGCGGCGCAGGTGGAGCGTTTGGTAAAAATGCAAGCAAGAAATCAGGTCGCAAAGCTAAGTCACGAAAGGCGTTGCGCGATGAGTTCGACAATATGCAAGCGCCACAACTCGGTGGCGCAGTTATTCCTCACGGCGATGGAAAAACTCCGATTCGTATGCGACGTGGATCTTCACTGGCTGACTTTGCCGACAAGATTGGCGCAGATCCAGCAGCACTAGTTTCAGCGCTCTTTCACTTAGGTGAAATGGTTACAGCGACGCAATCCGTTGATGCAGAGACATTTGAAATCCTCGGCGTACAACTTGGATATGAAATCCAAATTGTTAGCCCTGAAGATGAAGATCGTGAACTTCTACAAGGCTTTGATATTGATTTAACCGACGAGCTCGCAGAGCTTGATCCAGAAATGCTTGTTGCGCGTCCTCCAGTTGTTACTGTCATGGGTCACGTTGACCATGGTAAAACTTCGCTTCTGGATGCAATTCGAAAGAGTGAAGTTATGAAATCCGAAGCCGGTGGAATCACACAGCACATCGGTGCATATCAAATTCACCATGATCACAACGGTACAAATCGCGCAATTACATTTATCGATACACCAGGTCACGAGGCATTTACCGCTATGCGTGCACGTGGTGCAAAGGTAACTGACATTGCAGTACTTGTAGTTGCTGCAGATGATGGAATTATGCCGCAGACAATTGAAGCGTTAAACCATGCACAAGCCGCCGATGTTCCTATCGTTGTGGCCGTTAACAAGATGGATAAAGAAGGCGCTAACGCCGACAAGGTTCGTCAGCAATTAACGGAATACAACTTGATCGCTGAAGAGTATGGCGGAGAAACAATCTTCGTAGACGTCTCTGCAAAAACAGGTCTTGGTGTAGATGCACTCATTGAATCAATTCTCTTGACCGCCGATGCAGCCATTGATCTTCGGGCAATTGCCGATGACAGTGCGCGCGGTGTTGCCATTGAAGCGCACTTAGATCGTGGTCGAGGCCCCGTTACGACAGTGCTGGTTCAGCGCGGAACATTAAAGATTGGTGATGCAATCGTTGCCGGAGGTGCCTTTGGGCGCGTACGTGCAATGCTTGATGAAAACGGCGACAACGTCATGACCGCCGGACCTTCTCGCCCAGTTCAGGTACTTGGATTTACATCAGTGCCAAGTGCAGGAGATACATTCTTAGTAGCCGATGAAGATCGTACTGCGCGACAAATCGCTGAAAAGCGCCAAGCGGCAGAGCGAAATGCTCAACTCGCCAAGGCGCGCAAGAAGGTATCGCTTGAGGACTTCATGGAGCAGTCCAAGGTTTCAACGCTTAACTTAATCCTCAAGGGTGACGTGAGCGGATCTGTTGAAGCTCTCGAAGAGGCGCTTATGGCTCTTGATGTTGGCGACGAAGTTGATCTTCGCGTTATTCACCGCGGCGTAGGTGCGATTACGAAGAGCGATATTACGTTGGCATCGGCATCGACGGCAGTTGTGATTGGCTTTAACGTTAAGCCAGAACCTCAGACTGCAATATTTGCCGATCAAGAGGGCGTCGAAGTTCGCTTCTACTCCGTTATTTACCAAGCAATCGATGATGTCGAACTCTCTCTCAAGGGTCTGCTCAAGCCGATCTACGAAGAGTTTATTGTTGGTAATGCTGAAGTTCGAGAGATTTTCAAATCCTCTAAGGCCGGAAACATTGCTGGATCGATCGTTAAAGATGGAACCATCAGACGTAACGCTAAGGCGCGCATCCTGCGCGGTGACAAAGTACTCGTCGATGATCTCACTATCGATTCACTTAAGCGATTCAAAGATGATGCAACCGAAGTTAAAGAAGGCTTCGAGTGCGGCATTGGCCTTGGCAATATGAAGGAAATTGCCGTGGGAGACACAATCCAGGTATTTGAGATGCGCGAGAAAAAGCGGGTATAAAAAATGAGTCCATCACACCGTACGTTAAAAGTTGCTGACCGCATCAAAGTGGTAGTGGCACAGATACTCGAGACAAAGATTAAAGATCCGCGTCTTGGCTTTGTCACTGTCACTGATGCGCGAGTCACTGGTGATTTACAAATGGCCTCGGTTTTTTATACTGTGCTGGGCGATGATGATGCCCGCGCATCAACTGCGGCAGCGTTAGAGAGTGCAAAGGGTGCGATTCGTTCGGCCCTTGGTCGCGAACTTGGCTTGCGGATCACTCCTTCGATTGAGTTCTTTGAAGATGGTCTGCCCGAAAGCGCTAAAGCACTTGATTCACTTCTTGCACGAGTTCATGAACAAGATGCCGAAGTTGCTGCCCTGCGTAAGAACGCAACGTATGCCGGGGGAGAAGATCCATATAAAGCTCCACGCATAATCGAGTCGGAGTAACCATCGAGCACGGCTTTCTGGTTGTAGATAAAGAGCCAGGAATGACAAGTCACGACGTAGTTGCAGTGGCTCGCCGTGCACTGGGAACAAAAAAAGTTGGCCATGCCGGCACATTGGATCCAATGGCGACCGGCATTTTGGTACTTGGTTTTAATAATGGAACACGTTTATTGCAGTACATCACCGATGGCGATAAAACGTACCAAGCAACCGTGGTGCTTGGCATCGCTACGGTCAGCGATGATGCCGATGGCGAAATTGTTTCTCGAAGTGACGTCTCACAGATTACTGATTCCCAGATTGAAGTTGAGTTAGCAAAAATGCGCGGGGTCATCATGCAGCGCCCTAGTTCGGTTTCAGCGGTTAAAGTCGATGGCGAACGCGCTTACGACCGTGTTCGAGCAGGTGAAAACGTCGAACTTGCATCGCGCCAAGTCACAATCTCTCAGTTAGATATTCTGGCTATTCGTCATTTAGCCACAACAATTGACATCGATATTGAAGTTACTTGCTCTGCCGGAACTTACATCCGTGCGATTGCTCGAGATTGCGGAAATGCCCTAAATGTTGGTGGGCATTTATCATCACTTCGCAGAAGCAGAGTTGCTGGATTTACCCTTGAAGGTGCGGTCTCATTAGAGCAGTTAAAGCGTGGCGAATTCACGACACTTGCTCTGGCCGATGTGGCACGCACAGTTTTTGTAGTTCGAGAGTTAGCGTTAGATGAGCGGCAAGAGCTCTCATTCGGCCGCCCATTATCGGCTAATCCAACGGATGAAATTTATGCAGCTATGAGCGGTACCAATGATTTGATTGCACTGCTGGCCAATAAAGATGGTTTTGCTAAGCCAATTGCGGTGTTCGCGGCAGCGAATTAACTAGGTAATAATAATCCAATGAGCGTTGTCGTAATCGGAGTATTCGACGGAGTCCATAAAGGACACCAAGATGTGCTCAACCGTGCAAAAGCAATTGCCGGAGATGAAAAGATAATCGCGCTCACTTTTGATCCGCATCCAGTCAGCGTTTTTGCACCAGAGCGGGCACCAACATTGTTAACGATTCTTACCGACCGGATAGAGCTTTTAAAGATTCACAATGCCGATCAAGTTGCAGTCATGAAATTCACACCTGAGTTTGCCGCCATGGTTCCAGAGGATTTTGTCAATAAAATCCTAGTTCAGCAGTTACATGCAACTACGGTGGTTGTCGGCAAAAACTTTACTTACGGACACAAAGCTGCAGGAAATATTGAAACTTTGAAAGCTCATGCGGAGTTTGAAACTATTGTTTTAGATCTAGCCCCAGATGATGGAGAAGTTGTCTCTTCTACTCGCATCAGAAAACTTATCGTCGAGGGTAATGTTGAAAAAGCTCGCGAACTATTAACTCGTCCACACCGCTTAGATGGAATTGTGGTACATGGTGAAAAGCGAGGCCGTGAAATTGGATATCCCACTGCAAACCTCGGTGATCTTGAACATCAAACAATTCCAGCCGATGGCGTTTATGCCGGATGGTTAACCGTTGGAATCGATCGCTGGCCGGCAGCGATTTCGATTGGGACGAATCCAACTTTTGCCGGCAAACGTGGCCGCCAAGTTGAGGCTTATGCACTCGATCAAGTGGGTTTAGATCTGTATACAAAAGCGGCGACAATTGAGTTCGGTTGGCGTCTTCGAGACACACTGACCTTTGATGGTCTTGAGCCTTTGCTCGTTCAAATGGCCAAGGACTGCGCTAAAGCCCGCGAACTGACCGAGCTTTAAGTTTCGATTTCACGTATCCACAGGCCCGCTGGTAGCCTATGCCTCCAACGAGAAAGCGATTTTCCGTGAGGTACACCGGAAAACCCCGTGATCATCAGAAATATAGGAGCACAACCACATGGCACTAAAACCAGATGCAACAGCAGCAATCGTCGCACAGTACGGCTCGACTCCTACTGATACGGGAAGTCCTGAGACCCAGGTCGCTTTGCTATCCAAGCGCATTGAAGAAATCACCACACACTTAAAGACCAACCCACATGACCACCACAACCGTCGTGGTCTTTTGTTACTAGTTGGACGTCGCCGTCGAATTCTTCAGTATCTCGCAAAGACAGATATCAATCGCTACCGTGCGATTATCGAAAAACTCGGTATTCGCCGCTAAATAAAAGAAAGATCCACCCACTTGAGGATCAATGGTCCTCGGTAGTGGTTTCCGCAAGAGCCCTATGTAGGCGTGCGTGAACTTCGATCGGAGATTCATTGTTTTCATTCGGTGAGGTGGCCCGAAACCGAGATAGTTGCATGCAGCTGTCTCAACATAACTAAAGGAGGACCCATGGAGGGTCAAGAGGTTCAATCAGCCGTTGCAGTAATTGATAACGGAAAGTTCGGAAAACGAGAGATTCGTTTTGAAACAGGTCGCCTAGCGCGCCAAGCAGCAGGAGCTGCAGCAGTATTTCTAGATGATCAGACAATGATTTTCTCGGCAACAACTGCATCAAAAACACCAAAGGATCAATTTGATTTCTTTCCATTAACAGTAGATGTTGAAGAAAAGATGTATGCAGTTGGTCGTATTCCTGGATCGTTCTTCCGTCGTGAAGGTCGTCCATCAGAGGATGCGATTCTTACGTGCCGTTTAATCGATCGCCCTTTGCGTCCATCATTTGTTAAGGGACTTCGCAACGAAGTTCAGATCGTTGTGACTGTAATGGCACTCGATCCTGATCATATGTATGACGTAATTGCTATTAACGCTGCATCGATGTCAACACAACTTGCAGGTCTGCCTTTCTCAGGTCCAATCGGTGGCGTTCGCGTTGCATTGATTGATGGACAGTGGGTTGCATTCCCTAACCACTCACAGGTTGCTAACGCAGTCTTTGATATGGTTGTTGCAGGTCGCATAAGCGATGATGGCGATGTTGCGATCATGATGGTTGAAGCAGAAGCTACAACTAAAACTATCGAGCTCATTGCAGGTGGAGCGCCAACACCTAATGAAGAAGTTGTTGCGCAAGGATTAGATGCTGCAAAGCCATTCATCAAGATTCTCTGCGATGCACAAGCTGCACTTGCAAAGGTCGCTGCAAAGCCAACCGCTGAGTTCCCAGTCTTCCTTGATTATCAAGATGATGTCTTTGCCGCAGTTGAAGCTGCAGCTGGATCCGATCTTGCCAAGGCACTTACTATTTCAGGTAAGCAAGAGCGCGAAACAAAGATCGATGAGATAAGCTCATTTACTAAGGAAAGCGTTGGAGCAGCCTTTGTTGGTCGTGAAAAGGAAGTCCCTGCGGCTTTCCGTTCATTGACTAAGAAGCTTGTTCGTCAACGTGTACTTCGCGACAAGATTCGCATCGATGGTCGTGGTCTTCGCGACATTCGCGCGCTTTCTGCCGAGGTCGAAGTTATTCCTCGCGTTCACGGCTCTGCAATTTTCGAGCGTGGCGAGACTCAGATTCTTGGAATCACAACGCTTAACATGCTCAAAATGGAGCAGCAGTTAGATACGTTGAATCCAGAAAATCACAAGCGTTACATGCACAACTACAACTTCCCACCGTATTCAACTGGTGAGACCGGTCGTGTTGGTACACCTAAGCGTCGCGAAATCGGCCACGGTGCACTCGCAGAGCGCGCTCTGATTCCAGTTCTTCCAACACGCGAAGAGTTCCCTTACGCAATCCGTCAGGTCTCTGAAGCTCTTGGTTCTAATGGTTCAACTTCAATGGGCTCGGTCTGCGCATCAACGCTTGCGTTGTACAACGCAGGTGTTCCTTTGCGCGCGCCGGTTGCAGGTATTGCAATGGGACTTATCTCAGACTCTGTCGATGGAAAAGTTGAGTACGTTGCGCTAACAGATATTCTCGGAGCAGAAGATGCATTCGGCGATATGGACTTCAAAGTTGCTGGAACTAAAGACTTTGTTACTGCTTTGCAGTTAGATACTAAGCTCGATGGAATTCCAGCATCGGTTCTTGCTGGAGCACTTCTTCAAGCTAAAGAGGCACGTCTTGCAATCCTTGATGTAATGAATGAAGCGATCGATGGCCCAGATGAGATGAGCCCGTTTGCTCCACGTATTATCTCCGTCAAGATTCCAGTTGATCAGATTGGTGCAGTAATCGGACCTAAGGGCAAGATTATTAATCAGATTCAAGATGAAACTGGCGCAGATATCTCTATTGAAGATGATGGAACGATCTATATCGGCGCTGTTGATGGCCCATCGGCCGAAGCTGCACGTGCACAGATCAATGCCATTGCTAACCCACAGATGCCAGAAGTTGGCGAGCGTTACTTAGGTACGGTCGTAAAGATGGCAGCCTTTGGTGCCTTTATCTCATTGATGCCAGGTAAAGATGGTCTCTTACATGTATCCCAGATTCGCAAGATGCATGGTGGAAAGCGCATTGAAAACTTGGAAGAGGTCATGAAGGTTGGCGACAAGATTCAAGTTGAAATCGGCGAGATTGATCCAAAGGGCAAGTTGTCTTTGGTTCCTGTTCTTGAAGATGGAACAACAGGTTCTGCCGAATAAATGACAGTACGTCGTACAGTTTTACCTAGCGGTCTGCGTATCGTTACTGAAGAAGTCTCTTCGGTACGCAGCGCCGCGATTGGTATCTGGGTAAATGTTGGTTCAAGGGATGAAACCCCGGCCGTTGCTGGGGCTTCACACTTTCTCGAACATTTATTGTTTAAAGGTACGGCTCGTCGATCGGCGTTAGAGATTTCATCATCAATCGAATCCGTTGGTGGAGAGATGAATGCTTTTACGTCCAAGGAGTACACCTGCTTTTACGCACGTGTCATCGATACAGATTTACCAATGGCAATTGATGTCATCTCGGATTTAATTACATCATCGGTTGTAACTGCTCTAGATGTCGATGCCGAGCGTAAAGTGGTCCTTGAAGAGATTGCGATGCGCGATGATGATCCAAGTGATTTAGTTCATGATTTATATGCCGAGACCTATTATGGTGATACTCAATTAGGTCGCCCAATTCTTGGCACAATCGAATCAATAAATTCTATGTCGCGAAAGAGCGTTTACAATTACTATAAAAAACGTTATCTGCCTCAAGATTTAGTCGTTGCAGTTGCCGGTAACATCAAACATAAAAAAGTTGTGGAAATGGTAGAAGCTGCACTTTCGGTCGATGGCTTCTTAGATGTAACGGGTGCGCCAGTAATTCGCTCAAATTCAGCCGTTAAGAAGAGTCCACAGAAATCAGTTGGTCTGATCTCACGCACGACCGAGCAAGCACACATGTTTTATGGCATGGAGGGCGTTGCCCGTCACGACGATCGACGTTTTGCGATGGGAATCTTGGCATCGGCTCTCGGTGGCGGTATGTCTTCCCGCTTATTCCAAGAGATTCGTGAAAAGCGCGGACTTGCTTACTCGGTTTATGCCTACGCCCAACAGTTTGCAGGGAGTGGTCAAATAGGTTTTTATGCCGGATGCAAACCTGCCAAAGCGATTGAAGTTTTGGAGATTATCCGCGAAACCCTTGCTGATGTGGCCGATAATGGCATGAGCCATGAAGAGATTGAACGCGCAAAGGGTGCAGTCAGGGGTTCGCTCGTTTTGAGCCAAGAGGATTCAGGTTCTCGCATGAGCCGCATCGGTAAAAATGAGATCGTCTATGGTCATGTTATGGGTTTTGATGGAATTTTGAAGGCGGTTTCTAAAGTCAATGAGAGTGACATTCGCGAAATTGCATCTGCCTTTCTCACTAAAACGCCTACGCTTGCACTCGTCGGGCCATTTAAAAGTAGTTCTAAATTTGAGAAGGTGTTGAAATGATTAACGTTTCTGTTTTAGGTGCAAAAGGGCGCATGGGCGCTGAAGTGGTTAAGGCCGTTGAGGCCGAAGCGGGAATATCTCTAATTGCATCTCTTGATATCGGTGATTCACTAGAGCAGTTGATTGGTTCTGGAACTCAAGTCGTTGTGGACTTTACGACTCCTGATGCAGTTATGGGTAACTTAGAGTTCTTAATTAATAATGGATTTAACGTCGTAGTTGGTACGACGGGTTTTGATGACATCAAGCTTGCGATTGTTAACGGTTGGCTTAAAGAGAATCCATCTGTTGGAGTTTTAATTGCGCCTAACTTCGCAATCGGCGCAGTACTTATGATGGAGTTTGCTGCCAAAGCCGCTCGTTACTTTGAGTCGGCGGAGATAATTGAACTTCATCACCCAGATAAAGTGGATGCACCTAGTGGGACAGCGACCCGCACAGCGCAGTTAATGAGCCAAGCTCGAAATGATGCAGGGTTAGCTGCGATGCCGGATGCCACAAGCTCAGCGTTAGATGGTGCCCGAGGATCAAAGGTCGGCGATGTTCCAATTCACTCTGTTCGCGCACGTGGATTGGTTGCACATCAAGAGGTAATTCTTGGTGGCTTGGGCGAAACGTTAACTATTCGCCATGACTCAATTGATCGCGCAGGTTTTATGCCAGGTGTACTGCTAGGAATTCGCAATGTAATAACACATCCGGGGCTAACTCATGGCCTCGACAAATTCATGTAAGGGAAAAAATACTCATGTCGCAAAGCCAGATCACTATGTACAGCGCCGACTGGTGCGGAGATTGCCGTCGCTCAAAGCGGTTGATGGATGAACTAAACGTCGCTTACACGCTCGTAGATATTGAAGCCGACGTCAAAGCTGCCGACAAAGTTATTGAAATCAACGGTGGAATGCGTTCAATTCCAGTCATTATATTTGCCGATGGAACGCACCTGACTGAGCCTTCAGATATCGATTTAAAAGCAAAACTTAGTGCGATGGGTATTATCTAAAGATTGGAAACGGTGCTTTCAGAATTAAGGCAACTACGGCGACACTCACCCCGGCGAGTCGATGGTCAATCATGATCTCCTTTTTTTCGGTAAAAGTTTGAACTCCAACGAGCGCACTCAATAAGGCGATAGGAATCAAAGCATTAATTCGCTGAATTTTTGGGTTCTCTAACCAATGTTGTGGAATTGAATGGCCTGAAAACTTAAGCGCAAATGCAATTAGACTTGTACCAATTGTTGCGATCCAAAAAATAGTCATCGGCGCAATCCAACCGCGATTGCAATAAACGCCGTTGCGATAATGGGTAGTCCTGCGGGCAAAATCGGTGTCATGGCTAAGGCAAAAATAACCGATCCAATTGCAAGTGCTCGGTCCCGATTG
>JACSDF010000046.1 GCA_015660815.1 Actinomycetota bacterium | reverse complement strand
TACCTGCAGCTCTCTGGATTAATTGAGTGACAGTTAACGTTCCCGTATAAGTGATAGTTATGTCCGCAGTACCAGGGCTGGCTTGAGTAAATCTAACATTTGTAAATGTGGCGACGCCGCCAACTGCTGCCTTCGTGAGTGCTCCAGTTGAACCTGCGGTGATAGTTGCTCCGGCCCCAGCGGAGATTGTGATATTTCTCGTGTCATTGGTAACTATATTTCCAGCAGCATCGCGAACTTGAATTACGGGATGAGTTGTAAAAAGCGAGGCATCCGTTGTATTTGGAACGGCATATGTTGAAATCCAAAGTCGAGCGGCAGCGCCAAAAGTTGGGGTAATGGTTTGAGTTGCTGTAGTTAATCCACCAACACTATAAGTTAATGTGTACGAGACTCCTGCAGTTCCAGAGATTCCCAATCCAGAAAAAGTGGCAGTACCTGTTGCAGAGTTGATTGTTGCAGTTGTTGTTCCAACTAACTGACCACCCAGATCTACTCGAACTGAAACAGTTCCGCCAACACCGGTTACCGTTGCACTTGATACATCTTGAACTGTAATAACCGGCTGAGTAGTAAAGGCTGCACCTGAAGCTGCACCAGCTGCGGCGGTTGTAACGGCAAGTTTTGTTGCGGTTGCAGCGCTAGCGGCCGGAATTGAAACAAAGGTTGAAATTGGAACAAGCAGTGTTGCAACGAGAACTGAAACTAGACGCTTTGAAGTTCTAATCCGCCACGATGTTTGAGGTTGCGGTAAGCCAAACTCTGAAAGAAAATCTTCTTCATACTCAGACATGGGTCACCCCCACATCGAATTCAAATTCTCGTTCAACCGATGATTTTGGAATCAAATTCACGCCTAAAGGCGAAAAGAAAACAGGGAGCACCCATTGACCGAGGTTTTTGACGGCGCTCATACGCTCAATCTTAGCCTGAAGCCTCGCATTTTCACCACGAAAAACTGGCGGTTCTTACACGGACCCCTACGAATATCATGTGAACTTTTTACATTTACCAGTCATTGCAGGGAGAAAATCGATTTTCAGCCAGAATGAGGTTTATCACGATTTCCTCAATCTACCCGTTGGTATTCAAAATTTTGAACACAGTTAAAGCATCTACTTAGAAATCGTAAGGCCCTCTATAAATGTGAGTGAGTTGGCAAAGATCAACTCCTGGTCGTAATCAAGAGTGGCAACATGATAACTATTTACTAATTCAATTCGAGATTTATTTGTAGAGCCCAAACCGGCCATAATAATTTCAGTATTGGAAACCGGCAGAGTGTGATCTTCGATGCTATGAAAGAGTTGAACCGGCACGGTTATTTTATTTAGATTTGCTCTAGTTATTTTTAACATTAAAAGAAGTTGATAAATTCCGCGAGTAGGCAATTCGTCATAACCATGTTCGGTAATGCCAGGTCGTTTGATGTCATTGCCTACACTCGATCTAAATTTTTGAAAACGCGACAATACATAAGCTAACTGCGGAGAAAGACGCGGCACATGAATCATCGGATTAACTAAAATAACTCCACTCAAGCGATCATTATTCTCTTCAGCAACATACAGCGAAGTTCCACCTCCCATTGATAAACCAACGAGAAATACTTGATCACAGATTTTGAATAACTCTTCTAACTCGCTCTGAACTTTGGCTGGCCACTCTTGCCACTTCACTTCGTTTAAATCCTCCGGCTTAGTGCCGTGCCCTGGCAGAAGTGGTACTCGAACTGAATAACCGTGTGAAAGTAGGAATTCAGCCCATGGACGCATCGATGGAGGTGCACCTGTGAAACCATGTACGAGCAAAACTCCAATTCGAGAATTCTTGCCTGAGCCAATTGCGGCCCAATCTTGCATCCATCCCGGAGGTGCGGTTTCAACGGCCATGAGGCAAGGTTACGCAATCAACTATTTCCAAGCAAACACCACCACATGAATAGAGAGTGAAAAGTTGAATAGAGAGTGAAAAGCACGATGTCGGTCGATTGACTTACTCTTTGTACTGTGAATTCTGATATTGAAATGGCAGGGGCATCGTGAGCTCCGAGGATGAAACTCCATGGCAGCCGAGTATTGGAGATTTGGGGCGACCATTATCTGACACGGTTTTTGTAGTCATTGATCTCGAAACATCCGGCGGCTCCCCCTTTGCCGGCGCTGGAATAACAGAGATTGGGGCGGTAAAGGTTTGTGGAGGCCAAGTAATCGGGGAGTTTCAAAGTTTAGTAAATCCCGGAACTCCGATTCCTGATTACATCACCGATCTAACCGGAATTTCTTTTGCGATGCTTCAAGGTTCTCCATCCATCGAAAGTATTTTGCCAATGCTTTTCGAATTTCTGGGATCTCCCCAAGCAAATATTCTTGTTGCCCACAATGCCAGTTTCGATATTGGTTTCTTGAAAGCGGCCGCCTCACAACACAGTTATAAATGGCCTCGATTTAAGGTCTTTGATACCGTCGCCTTGGCTCGTGCGATTTTAAGTAAAGATGACGTGCCAGACTGCAAACTTTCAACACTGTCCGCATTTTTCAAAGCGGAAACCTCTCCTAACCACCGAGCACTCGATGATGCACGTGCAACAGTCGATGTATTGCACGGAATCTTCGAACGTTTTGGTTCACTCGATATCAGAACGGTTGAAGATGTAATTGCCTTCACCAATCGAGTTTCGCGCAAAGGCCTGCGGTAACCGGTAACTTAATTATTCGGCGTTGAGAGTCGTTGACTAAGTTCAACCCATTTAGCTAAAAGTTCGCGTGCGGCCCCAGAATCAACTGCGGAGATAGCTTTTTCGACTCCCCTTGCTATCCGATCGTGAAGGTTTAAATCAAATTCACCATCGTAGGCCGCTATTGCTGCGGCGGCATTTAGTATTACGGCATCACGGGGTGCACCCATCTCCCCCGCGAAAATGGCAGTGGTGATTCGTGCATTTTCGATTGCATCTCCCCCAACCAATGCAGAAATTGGTGCTCGTGAAATTGAAAAATCCAATGGGTCGATTAAATCACTCGAGATTTCACCCTTACCAATAGTTAATACCGATGTTGTAGTCGCCAAGGTGATTTCATCTAAACCATCATCTCCGCGAAATACAAAGCCATCAACACCCCGATCGCCAAGCACTTGCGCCATCACTAAATGCATTCGATCGTTTGCAACACCAATCGCTGCCGCCTGTGGTTTGGCCGGGTTAGCAAGAGGACCCAAAATATTAAAAACAGTTGGTACGCCCAACTCTTTGCGCGCAGGTGCGGCAAAGCGCATTGCGGGGTGAAAAACCGGCGCAAAGCAAAAGCCGATACCGAGTTCGGCAAAAGTTTTTTCAACACCTGCACCGTCTAAAGTAATTGAAACTCCTAGCGCTTCAAGTAAATCCGCCGCTCCTGACTTAGATGACGCAGCGCGATTGCCATGTTTGACTACTTTGGCACCCGCGGCAGCGGCGATAATTGCCGCAGTGGTTGAAATGTTTATAGTGTGGGCGCCATCTCCACCAGTTCCAACGGTGTCGACTGCGCGCTCTGAAATCGTAATCGGGGCACTGTGCTGATACATCTGGGCAACAAGTGCACCGACTTCTTCTGAAGTTTCCCCCTTAGCTTTTAATGCCAGGAGAAAATCTTTTATCTGCTCGGTTTCGGCACGACCCTCTAAAATCTCTTTCATGCACCAAGCGACATCATCTATCTCTAGATCTAAACCCGAGACAAGAGTTGCCAGATTTTTACCCCAGGAGTGTTCACGCATGGAGGTTGTCTAAGCGATGACAGATATTCGTGCGCGAAGTAATTTCGCAGCGCTTTCTGCAAGAGTAAATGGATCGATTGGATGAACTACTGAGGCTTCGGCTAAGGACCATGCCGCCAGCCATGAATCTTGAACTCGTCCAACGATAAGTAAAACTGGAGGACAGTTGAAAACCTCATCTTTTAATTGCCGTGCGATTCCCATTCCGCCCTCAGGGGTTGACTCTCCATCGAGAATAAAGAGATCAACGTGCTCTTTTGAATCTACAAATGTCCGAAGGGCAGGGCCTGTGGCAAACTCATGAATAACATGCTCGGGCAAATCCGCGGCCACTGTACGACCCAGCGCGGCAATAATTGTTTGGCGAACTGAGGAGTCATCGGAGTAGAGAACTATGTGGCTCTTTTGAATCTTCTGGCTCATGGCCACGATTCTAACTCCAGATACAGATCTGCCAAAGCCCAAACCGCGTTGTGAAGAAGTGACCTGTTTCATGGTCAAAAGCTGGCAAACTCTGTCCAGATGGGCCTTCTATACAGGACAGAGTGCGTGTTTTAGGCAATAATCGCTCCATGTCTAGCACAGCCGTAACGGCCCATCACAAAATCACACGCCCCAACGCTGTAGCAGTGGGAACCATCGTATGGCTCTCCAGCGAGTTAATGTTCTTTGCTGCACTATTTGCAATCTACTTCACTACTCGTGGAGTTCAAGGTCCAACAATTTGGAGCGAATCCACTCATTTTTTGAATATTCCATTTGCCGCCATTAATACAACGGTCTTAGTTCTCTCTTCAGTTACCTGTCAGTTTGGTGTTTTCGCCGCCGAGCGTTTTCAAAATCATAAAACGGGAAAGATGTATCAAATTAATAAATGGGGAATGCGCGAATGGTTCGCACTCACATTTATTATGGGAGCTTTTTTCGTTGCGGGTCAGATTTATGAGTATGCCGCATTAGTAGAAGAGGGAATGACACTTTCATCTACGGCATATGGATCAGTGTTTTACGTTGCAACAGGTTTTCACGGTCTGCACGTAACAGGTGGATTAATTGCATTTTTAATCGTAATTGTCCGAGTATCAAAAGCGCGACGTTTTACCAGCGCTCAAGCAACAACGGCAATTGTAGTTTCGTATTACTGGCACTTCGTCGACGTAGTGTGGATCGCGCTCTTCTCTGCGATTTACCTCATTAAGTAAGGGAGTTAGAAAAACGTGAAGCGCCTTTCCAAATACCGTCGCCACAAAGCCGCAGCTCCATTGCTTCTTATTATCGCTTTACTAGGTATCGGTACAACTTTTAACGTTGCCAGTGCAACAATCAAATCTGCCACAACTACTTTTGATCGATCTGCTGCAATTGAAGAGGGAAAACAGATTTTCCTTAAAGGGTGTTCTTCATGTCATGGATTAAATGCCGAAGGTGGCGCGATCGCTCCATCGTTGATTGGTGTCGGCGCAGCCTCTGTAGATTTCCAAGTTGGCACCGGTCGTATGCCGATGGCCGATATGAGCACTCAGGCAGTTAGAAAAGCCCCTGTTTACAATGCAGAGGAAACAGCGGCTCTGGCTGCATATATTGCAACCCTGGCCCCAGGTCCGATGATTCCAACGGATGCGCAGTTAAATTACGAACGCGATGGAAGCACTGCTGAAGGTGGCGAGCTGTTTAGAAACAACTGCGCAATGTGCCACAACTTTGCAGGTCAAGGCGGCGCACTGACGCAAGGTAAATATGCACCTACATTGATGGGTGTTGAACCGAAATATATTTACGAAGCACTTATTACTGGACCACAGGCAATGCCAGTATTTAGTGATAAGACAATCACGCCAGCTGAAAAACTTTCGCTGATTAAATGGATTAAGTCGGCCGAAGCCGAACCAAATCTTGGCGGTGCCACGATGGGCCGAATTGGACCAGTTACAGAAGGTCTTTTGGCGTGGGTATTAGGTTTAGGACTGCTGATAGCTGTTGCAGTCTGGCTAACAATGAAAGCGAGATGAGAACGGTGTCTAACGAAATCGAATCAATAAAAGATCCCGGTCCTGCCCCGCATGTACTTCGTGCGGCCGATGTTAACCCACGCGCTGAAAAGCGTGCCGAACAACAGGTAGCGATTCTCTTTGCTCTTTCTGGTGCGGGTTCACTTTTATTGATTTACTCATATGTGTTTATTGCAAAGGATGTATTTATTTTTATTCCTGTTATGGGAAATCAAAATGCACAACAACTTGGTTTAGGCATTGGAATGGCCATGTCGCTCTTCTTCCTTGGTATGGCGGCAATTCATTGGGCAAAAACTTTGATGCCAGAGACTGAAGTTGTTAATCATCGCCATGAATTTCGTTCATCAGATGAAGATCGCGAAGATTTCGTTAAGACCGTTAAAGAGGGTGTTGCCGGAGTACA
>JACSDF010000045.1 GCA_015660815.1 Actinomycetota bacterium | reverse complement strand
AACTGCGGGCTTAACTTTTTTCAGCGCTTCAACGCCGATTAAATTAGCGGTCTCTTTAGTTTTTGGTAAATGAATAGTGATGAAATCCGCGGTGCGCAGGAGTTCGTCGAGATCAACTAAACGCACCCCCAGTTGGGCCGCACGCGCAGGCTGTAAATATGGGTCGTACGCGATGATTTCCATGCCAAATGCCTGCATGCGCTGTGCAACTAATTGACCGATTCGACCAAAGCCAACGATGCCTAAAGTTTTTTCAAACATTTCAGCGCCGGTGTACTTTGATCTCGCCCACTTACCATTTCGAAGTGCGGCATGGGCAGGGGAAACAAAACGTGCCGATGCTAGCAGTAGTGAAATTGCTAGTTCGGCGGCACTAACAATGTTAGAAGTTGGTGCGTTTACAACCATGACTCCAGCGGCAGTTGCTGCCTGAATATCAACATTATCTAAACCAACTCCTGCGCGTGCAATAACCTTCAGACCTTTGGCCGCAGCGATTGCTTCAGCATCCATTTTCGTTGCCGAACGAATTAGCACTGCGTCTACACCTTTAGCCAAGACAGCTAATAGTTCGGTTCGATTTGCTCCGTCGCAGTTGATGACGTCAAAATCTGGGCCAAGCGCCTCCAACGTTGCAGGGCTTAGCTCTTCAGCGATTAATACGACAGGTTTAGCCACGTGCAACGCTACCCTCTTTGTAATCGTCGCCCTTTGTCGCCTTCATCCAAGAAAACATTTTGCGAAGTTCTCGGCCAACGGCCTCGATTGGGTGAACTTCACCCTTTTCGCGGAGCGCTTTAAACTCAGGCGCGCCAGCTTCTTGATCATCGATAAAGCGTTTAGCAAAAACTCCGCTTTGAATATCGGCAAGCACGGCCTTCATGTTTTCTTTAACATGTGGGTCGATAACGCGAGGACCTGAAACATAATCACCGAATTCAGCAGTGTCAGATACTGACCAACGCTGCTTTGCGATTCCGCCTTCGTACATTAAATCTACGATTAATTTAAGTTCGTGTAGGCACTCAAAGTAAGCGACTTCTGGCTGATAGCCCGCTTCAGTGAGAACTTCAAAACCATACATAACTAACTGCGATGCTCCGCCACACAAAACAGATTGCTCACCAAATAGATCGGTCTCGGTCTCTTCAGTAAATGTTGTCAAAATTCCACCGGCACGTAATCCGCCAATTGCTTTGGCATAGGAAAGTGTTAATGGCCAAGCGTTGCCAGTTGCATCTTGTTCAACTGCGACGATAACTGGCACCCCGCGGCCCGCGGCGAATTCACGGCGAACTAAGTGGCCTGGACCTTTTGGGGCAACCATGCAGACATCGACGTTAGCCGATGGCTTGATGTAACCAAATCGAATATTAAAACCGTGACCAAAGAAGAGTGCATCGCCATCTTTCAGGTTTGGCAAAATTGAATCGGTATAAATATGGCGTTGAAGATGATCTGGCGCCAAAATCATAATAACCGTCGCTTCTTTAACCGCTTCGGCGACACTGGTAACACGCAAACCTTCGGCTTCAGCCTTTGCTCGAGATGGTGAGCCATCTTTTAGACCGACGCGTACATCGACACCACTATCGCGCAAGCTAAGTGCATGGGCATGTCCCTGCGAGCCGTAACCGATAATCGCGACTTTGCGACCTTGGATGATGGATAGATCTGCATCCTCTTCGTGATACATCGTTGCTGCCACGGTATTTCTCCTTAGTTCTGGTAATCGGGTTGAGTGTCATGAACAACTGGCTGTGCTTCATCGGGCAAAATCTCAATGATTGAAATTACATTGATCAACTTATCTAGCTGAGCAATTACTTGCTCAAGAGCATGGCCTTCCCAACTGCTAAGCGCTCAATGTTGTAAGCCCGTCGCGCAAAAAGGCTGGCCACGCGAGCTAAAACACCAGGTGAGTTTTCAACGATAACTTCAAGCGTGTGTTGGGCCATTTTATAACTCCTGTGAACCCCAGTCGGGCGCAGTTTCGCGCGCAATCATTATTTCATCATTTGATGTTCCAGCGGCGACCATTGGCCAGACCATCGCATCCCGATTGACTCTAAAATCAACTACCACTGGTTGATTATCAATACTCATCGCTTTTTCAATCGTTGCATCGACATCTTCTGGTCGATCACAACTTAAACCAATGCAGCCCATCGCCTCTGCCAACATTGGAAAGTTTGGAACTCGCTTTGATTCAAGGCTGGTGTTTGAGTAACGGCCTTCATAAAAAAGCGTCTGCCATTGTCGGACCATTCCCAATGATTCATTGTTAATAATTGCAACTTTGATTGGGATGTTATTGAGCGCGCATGTGGTTAACTCTTGATTAGTCATTTGGAAACAACCATCACCATCGATCGCCCATACAGTTGTATCAGGTGCCCCAACTTTTGCGCCCATCGCTGCAGGAACGGCGTAGCCCATCGTGCCAAGGCCTCCAGAGTTGAGCCAGGTACGAGGGTGTTCGTAAGAGATAAATTGTGATGCCCACATCTGATGTTGGCCAACGCCAGATGCAAAAATAGTTTGCGGGCCAGAGATTTTTCCTAAACGCTCGATGACATATTGTGGTGAGAGCGAACCATCGGTAGGTACGTCATAGCCCAGTGGATATGTTGCTTTTAATGAGTTCATCTGGCGAAGCCATGGTGTTAAATCTGGGCGGTTCTTTGCAAGTGCTACTTTTAATGCGGGAATTAAAGCGGCAATTGAATGCTTTAAATCTCCAAGGACCGGCACATCGGCAAACCGGTTTTTACCGATTTCTGCTGGATCCACATCGGCGTGAATTATCTTTGCATTAACGGCAAAGGTTGAAAGTTTTCCCGTTACGCGATCATCAAAGCGAGCGCCAAGAGTTATTAATAAATCCGCCTTTTGCAGCGCCGTAACGGCGGCAACGGTTCCGTGCATACCTGGCATGCCTAGATTTAATGGATGCGAATCTGGAAAAGCACCGCGGGCCATGAGCGTTGTAACAACTGGCGCACCGAGTAATTCAGCAAGTTCCATCAGCTCTCTGGAAGCGTTGGCTTTAATAACGCCACCGCCAACATAAAAGACTGGTTTGCTTGATTGCGCAATTAAATCTGCTGCATCAGAAATCGATTCGGCACACGTGATGGTTCTTGGTTGATAACCCTTTAATGAAACCGACGTTGGATAATTAAAATCCGTCATCTTTTGCAGAGCATCTTTAGCAATATCAACAAGTACTGGACCTGGTCGACCAGTGCTTGCAATATGGAAGGCTTCGGCGATTGCACGTGGAATATCGGCTGGATCGGTAATTAAATAATTATGTTTTGCAAATGGCATCGTGATGCCACGAATATCGGCCTCTTGGAAGGCATCGGTACCAATAGCCACCGATGGAACTTGACCGGTAATTGCAACTACTGGGACTGAATCCATTGCCGCATCGGCAAGTGGAGTAACAAGATTCGTTGCGCCTGGTCCAGATGTTGCAATGCAGACACCAACACGACCTGTGACCTGCGCATAGCCAGTTGCGGCGTGACCCGCTCCTTGTTCGTGGCGCACAAGAATGTGGCGAATGGAGCTAGAAAAGATTGGATCATAAGCAGGCAAGATTGCACCACCAGGAATTCCAAACATCACATCGACGCCAGCGGCTTCAAGCGATGCCACAAGCGAACTGGCTCCATTCATTGCACTCATCTCCATCTCCTTCCATTCTCGGTTCGCTGTATAAATGAAAAAACCCCCAGATTAACTGAGGGTAGCGCGCGATCGAACTGCTAGATCACGCGCTTTTAAATCACCACTACAACTGTTGTAAACATGGCTGTATTCTCCAATAGCTTTTGAGTTGAGTCAAGACATGAGATGCACATCTCACAATGTGAACAGATTTAATCGCAGACCGCACCACGGGACGCGGAGCCGACAAGTTTGGAGTATTTGTGCAAGACGCCACGGGTGTATTTATGAGTCAGTGGTCTCCAACCAACTTTACGGGCGGCGAGTTCGGCCTCATCCACGAGCAGATCCATTGTTCTAGTAGTTATATTTATTCGAACAATATCGCCATCTCTTACAAATGCGATTGGACCACCATCTACGGCCTCTGGGGCGATATGGCCAACACATAATCCAGTTGATCCGCCAGAGAAACGACCGTCGGTAAGAAGCAACGTTGATTTACCGAGACCGGCACCTTTTATGGCACCTGTGATCATTAACATTTCGCGCATTCCAGGTCCGCCTTTTGGACCTTCGTAGCGAATAACTACTACATCACCGGCTTGAATCGTTCCGTTTTCAAGGGCGACCATCGCCGCTTGCTCGCGCTCGAAAACTCGAGCTGGACCTTCAAAGCTCTCGATTCCAATTCCTGCCGTTTTACATACCGCGCCATCGGGTGCAAGCGTGCCGCCCAAAATTGTGATCCCGATATCGGTTGAAAGTGGCTTTGATGCAGCGCGCAGGATTTCACCATCAGGATCTGGTGGATTTATATCGGCCAAATTTTCGGCCATCGTCTTTCCAGTTACCGTCAAAACATCACCATGCAACATCTTGGCATCAAGGAGGGCTTTAAGAATTACCGGGACACCCCCGATTTTATCCATGTCACTCATTACAAATCGCCCGAAAGGTTTTAAGTCACCAAGTAGCGGGACTTTTGAACCAATGCGATGAAAGTCATTGAGCTCTAAATCAACATCGGCTTCATGAGCAATCGCGAGCAGATGCAGAACAGCGTTAGTGGATCCACCTAAAGCCATCAAAATTGTTATTGCATTTTCAAATGCCTGCTTCGTTAATATATCGCGCGTTGTAATTCCTGCACGAATTAATTCGACAACGGCAGCGCCTGATTTAACGGCAAAGGTATCGCGTCTGCGATCAACGGCTGGAGGCGCAGCCGATCCTGGAAGAGATAGACCAATCGCTTCACCGATGCTGGCCATTGTGTTAGCGGTATACATTCCACCGCATGCACCTTCACCTGGACAGATTGCGCGCTCGATTTGATCCAGACGCTCTTTGGTAATTAATCCTCGTGCACATGCACCAACGGCTTCGAAGGCATCGATAATCGTGACATCTTTTCCATCGACCTGTCCTGGCAGAGTTGAACCGGCGTAGACAAAGACACTAGCAACATCGATACGCGCCGCGGCCATCATCATCCCCGGAAGTGATTTATCGCAACCGGCAAAAGTGACCATTCCATCTAAACGTTCGGCCTGCATAACTGTTTCAACTGAATCAGCAATTACTTCACGCGAAACAAGTGAAAAGTGCATTCCCTCGTGACCCATTGAAATTCCATCTGAGACTGAGATTGTGCCAAACTGCATGGGGAATCCGCCGGCATCGATGACGCCTTGGCGCGATGCTTTAGCTAGGCGATCTAGGGATAAGTTGCATGGAGTGATTTCATTCCACGACGAGGCGATACCGATTTGAGGCTTAACCCAGTCCTCATCACCCATTCCAACGGCGCGAAGCATTCCACGTGCTGGCGCACGCTCCATTCCATCGGTAACTAACCCTGAGCGCGGCTTCATCGTTGACATGGCCTAAGCGTAGGCGTTGACGTTGCAAAACGCACCCCATTGCATTACGATACGGAACCGTTCCGTTTCGTATTGGAGGTCGATATGTGCCCAGCAAAAGCGCTGTGTATGAAAGGGCGACCTCGCGACTCCAAACGTGAAGATGCCATTGCCGCAGCCACAATTTCATTGATCCAAGAGGTTGGATATGAGCGAAGCACTATTGAGGCGATTGCGCTTAAAGCCGGTGTTAGCAAAGCAACGATTTATCGACGTTGGAAGAACAAACAAGAGGTAATCGCAAACGCAATTTCGCGCCACGCTTTTTCTCAAACCCCTTGTATTGATACTGGAAATCTGCGCGATGATTTAGTTGAACTTCTCCTAGCTAAAGTGAAGGTCCTCAAAGGTCCAGATGGCGCCGTCATTGCATCGATAATGAGTGCGGCCAAAATGGATGCAGAGCTTGCAAAAGCTATTCCCTATTCAGCACGAGATGGTGAAAATCAAGTACACGAGGTAATTCTTGAACGTGCGATTAAGCGCGGTGAAATCTCACTCAATGCGAATTTAGAACTTTTAGCTGAGATTACTCCTGCAATTATGACCTACCGAATTTTTATGTCGCAACAACCAGTAAACCGAAAATTCATCGAAGCCTTAGTCGATGACGTTTTAATTCCATCAGCACAGAAAAATAACATCTAGGAGGAGAAAACATGGCAAATCCAAACTATCCAGCAGGTCAGGCCCCAGATCGCTGGCGAACACTTTTTGTAGTTGCCATTGCGCAACTCATGATCGTTTTAGACTCATCAATTGTAAACATAGCAATCCCAAGCGCGAAACTCGATCTTGGAATTACCGATGTTAACCAGCAGTGGGTGATCACTGCATATACCCTGGCCTTTGGTTCACTGCTTTTAATTGGCGGTCGCATCGGTGACTTTATGGGACGCAAAAAAATATTTCTCATAGGTCTTATTGGCTTTGCTGCAGCCTCTGCATTAGGTGGAATTGCCACAACACAAGGCTTGTTATTTGGGGCTCGCGCGTTGCAAGGTGTTTTTGCAGCGCTACTCGCACCTGCAGCACTCTCAATTATCTCGGTCACTTTCACAGTCCCATCCGAACGCGCCAAAGCTTTTGGTGTGATGGGTGCAATCTCCGGCGGCGGCGCTGCGATTGGTCTGATTCTCGGTGGCGCGCTAACTGAGTTCTTCTCATGGCGCTGGTGCCTTGGTGTTAATGTTCCAATCGCCCTTGTGGCCTTCTTCTTAGCTACCCGTTTTGTACATGAATCCAAGGCTGATGGAGATAGAACATACGATATCCCTGGTGTAATTACTGCCACCGCTGGCCTATTTTCACTAACGTATGGCTTCAACCAAGCGGCGACAACGGGTTGGTCAGATAACCTCACAATTAGCTTCTTAGTCGCTGCTGTTGTACTACTAGTAATTTTCGTCATCATCGAAAGCAAAGTTGCAAATCCAATGATGCCATTGCGTGTAGTGACCGAGCGAAATCGAGGGGGCTCATACTTAGGATCATTAGTTGTAGGTGCTGGTCTTTTTTCAATGTTCCTATTCTTAGGTCTCTACCTTCAAATCGTCCTTGGATACAGTCCATTAAAATCTGGCTTTGCGTTCCTACCATTTACGGCCGGAATTATTGTTTTCGCTGGAATCGCTTCGCAATTACTTCCTAAAGTGGGACCAAGGCCGTTAATGATTCCAGGTTTAATCGCATCAAGTATTGGTCTTCTCTTTCTTGCACGAATTACTCCTGATACTTCCTATGTCAGTTACGTCTTACCTGCACTTCTGATTATGTCCAGCGGAATGGCACTTGTCTTTATTCCTCTTACATCGACATCGCTTCACAATGTCGGTAATAATGACACTGGAGTTGCAAGTGCGATGGTAAATACGAGTCAGCAGATTGGCGGTTCCTTAGGTACTGCTCTTCTCAATACTGTTGCCGCCACTGCTACTGCGACGTACGCAGCTGCAAATACCGCACTTGGTGAAAATGCTCAGGCTTATGCTCTGACTCATGGTTTTACTGTTGCATTTAAATTCAGTGCAGCCTTACTATTCATCGGAGCAATAGTTTTATTCTTCTTTATCAATATCGGAAAAGATGCCGTAGTTGAAACTGAAGGAGCGATAACTCACTAATTACGATTGACCCAAGTGGCCAAGTAGAAGCTCTCGTACGCGGGCAGCATCTGCTTGGCCCTTTGTCTCTTTCATGACTGCACCAATTAACGCTCCCGCGGCCGGTAAGTGTCCGTTACGAATTTTTTCTGCAGTCTCTGGTTGCTCAGCGCATACTTTTTCAATCGCTGCCATCAATGCGCCATCATCGTTAACAACTTTAATTCCGCGTGCAGAAATTATTGCAGTTGGTTTACCTTCGCCTGCAATTACACCCTCAATTACTTGACGGGCTAACTTATCGGTGAGTTCGCCTTTATTAACTAGGGCCACGATCTCCGCAACATCAGTTGGAGTAATTGATAACTCCGCAATCGCAACCTCTTTTTCATTTGCTATTCGGGAGATCTCACCTAGCCACCAACCTCGCGCCTTTGTTGGATCGGACCCTGCGTTTACGGTGGCTTCAACGAGATCCAAAACATCGGCGTTAATCATCGCCGCCATTTCTTTATCAGGTACTGACCAGGCCTCTTGTAAACGTTTGCGATGAATCGATGGTCGCTC